>NZ_JAGIQL010000009.1 GCF_017813245.1 Streptomyces montanisoli | reverse complement strand
ACTCGCCGCGGTGGCGGTGCCCACCGCGCACGCCGCCCAACCCGCGTCCGCGAACGCGACAACCGCCGCGCATGCCCGAAGGGCCCCGGCCGCCGCGCACGTCCGCACCCCCTACATGGGCTGGAACACCTACTACGGGCTGGGCGCGCCGACCGAGGAACAGGTCAAGGGCGTCGCCGGCTACCTCGTCAAGAGCGGCCTCAAGAAGGCCGGTTACGACATCGTGTGGCTGGACGGCGGCTGGCAGGCCGACGTGCCGCGCGACAGCGACGGCAACCTGGTGGCCAACGCGGAGCGCTTCCCCTCCGGCATACCCGCCCTCGTCGACTGGCTGCACAAGCGCGGGCTCAAGGCCGGCATCTACACCGACGCGGGCGACTACGACGGCGGCAAGAGCTGCGGCCTCGGCAGCGGCGGCCACTACCGGCAGGACGCCGAGCAGTTCGCCCGCTGGAAGGTCGACGCGATCAAGGCCGACTTCCTCTGCGGCATCGCCGGGAAGGCCGATCCCGCCACGGACTTCAAGAAGTTCAGCGACGCCGTCGCCGCGACCGGCAGGCCGATGCTGCTCAACCTGTGCAACCCGCTGACCGACGACTGGGGCGTCCCCCACACCCCGGCGCAGGACGCCCACAACGCCTACGCGTACGGCCCGTCGCTCGCGACCTCCTGGCGCACCGGCACCGACATCGCCTGGGGCAGTCCGACGGCGGGGGAGTGGCCGGACATCCTGCGCAACATGGATGCGAACGCCGCACACCCCGAGGCCGAGAGCCCCGGCCACTACAATGACCCGGACTACCTGGTCCCGATGCGCCAACTGGCCGACGGCTCCTACGAGCTGCACCAGGAGGAGTCCACCACCCAGCTGGTGATGTGGGCCGAGATGGCCTCACCGCTCGTCATCGGCTCCGACCCGCGCAAGCTGCCCCGGTCGATGATCGACACACTGACCGACCCGGAGATCATCGCCGTCGACCAGGACCCGCTCGACATCCAGGGCGTCCGGATCGCGACCGACGCCACGGGCGACGTGTACAGCAAGGTCCTCAGCGGACGTGGCAAGCGTGCGGTGGTGCTGCTCAACCGCTCGGACGCGCCCGCGCGGCGCACCGTCACCTTCGCCGACGCGGGGCTCACCGGGCGGGTGGCCGTGCGCGACCTGCGCGCGCGGGCCGACCGCGGCACCCGCACCGGTTCGTACACCGTGACGGTGCCCGCGCACGGCACGGCCTCCCTCAAGCTGTCCGGCACCGACGCCGCGCCGGGCACCGCGCTCGGCACGTCCTCCACGGCCGACCCCGCACTGGTCTCCGACCGCGGACGACTGACCGCGTTCACCCGCGGCGCCGACGGGTCGCTTCGGGAGCAGAGCGGCCGCGACGGCGCCTGGCAGACGCACACGATCGACCTGGGCGGCCCGGTGCGCGGCCGCATCGCGGGGGCGCCCGCCGCCTACGGCTCAGCCGGCGGCCGTATCGACGTCTTCGTGCGCGGCACGGACGGCGCCGCCTACCACCGCGTCCGCCAAGGCGGGCACTGGGGCAGGTGGCTCAGGCTCGGCGGCAGCCTCGCGAGCGATCCCGCCGTCGCGTTCACGGGCCCGGACGACTGGACGCTCTTCGCGACGGCACGCGACGGCTCGGTGGTCAGCAGGGGCCCGGCCGGCGGCTGGGCCCCGGTGGGCGCCCCGTCCGGCCGCACCGTGACCGGCCGCCCCGCGGCCGTGACCGACGCCGCAGGACGCACCCACGTCGCCGTGCGCACCAACGACGACGCGGTGTGGGAGCGGGTGCGCGACGCGTCGGGCACCTGGTCGTCGTGGACGTCGCTCGGCGGCACGGTCAGCGGCAGCCCGGCCCTCGTCGCCTCGGGCAACGCCGTCCGTATGTACGCGCGGGCGAGTGACTACACACTGTGGGAGCGTGACTACACGGCCTCAGGAAGCGGCAGTTGGGGCGGGTGGGCGAAGAACTCCGCCTGGGCGAGCGGTGTGTTCGACGGCGCGCTCGGACTGGCCGCCAACCCGGACGGCACGGTGCTCGCTGCCTTCCGCGGGGTGGCGGGACGCGTCCACCAAGCGACGCTCTGACCGGATTCGCCCGGCAGTTGAAGAACTAAATTAGTAATTAATGTTGACGCCACCGCGTCACCACGCGAGTCTGTACCGGCCGCACGAAGGGGCCCGGTCGCCAGGGGGCCGGGCCGCCTTCCGCGGTTACCAAGGGAGTCAGTCATGATCGCCACACCACCCAGCCGCCGCACGTTCCTCGCGGGCGCCGGCGCGGTCACAGCCACCGCCCTGCTCAGCGGATGCGTCACATCCGGCTCGGGGAGCGGCAAGGGGCAGTCCGCCAAGGGCCCGGTGACGCTCCAGTCCAACCTCTCGTCGCCGCAGGCCAAGAGCGCGATGGAGAAGCTGGTCGCCGCCTACGGCAAGAAGGGCGGCCCCGGGGCCAAGCTGAACACCGTCGCCTCCGAGACCTTCCGCACGCAGCTTCCCACCTACCTGACGTCCGCCAACCCGCCCGACGTGCTCACCTGGTACCCGGGCTCCGTCGCCGACACCTATGCCAAGCAGGGGCTGCTGCTCGACATCAGCGACATCTGGAGCGGCCCCGACCTGTCGACGTACTCGGACGCGCAGAAGAAGCTGTGCACCGACTCGCGGGGCAAGAAGGTGTTCGTACCCACCGACTACTACTGGTGGGGCGTCTTCTACCGGAAGTCCCACTTCAAGAAGTGGGGTGTGACGGAACCCAAGACCTGGGACGAGTTCCTCACAGTGTGCGAGACCATCAAGGGCCACAAGGTGGCCTCCATCGGACTCGGCGCGGGCAACGGGACCACCTGGGTGGCCTCATCCTGGTTCGACTACCTCGACATTCGCATCAACGGCGCCCAGTACCACCGCGACCTGCTCGCCGGCAAGCACCGCTTCGACGATCCCCAGGTGCACAAGGTCTTCGACCGCTGGAGCGAGGCGCTGCCGTACTTCGACCCCAACGGCACTGCGCTGGCCTTCCAGGACGCCACCACCGCCCTGCTGCAGGGCCGTACCGGCATGATGCTGATCGGGACGTTCTTCGCCGACGCCGCGCCCAAGGACGCGCTCGACGACATCGACTTCTTCCGCTTCCCGATCATCGACCCCAAGGTGCCGGCAGCCGAAGAGGGCCCCACCGACGGCTACTTCGCCAGCGCCCACACCCCGCACGCCGGCGAGGTCAAAAACTTCATGTCCTACCTCGCCACCGTCGAGGCGCAGGAGATCTACCTCAAGGGGTCGTCCGGCACCTCCATACCGGTCAACCCCAAGGCCAAGGACTCCGGCACCCCGCTCGTCAAGAAGGGCCGCGCCCTCATCGAGAACGCCGCGGACGTCACGCAGTTCTTCAACCGCGACTCCAGCGACGCCCTCCAGCCCTCGGCCGACACCGCACTGACCCACTTCCTCTCCAAGCCCAAGGACATCGCGTCCATCCTGACCACCTGGCAGCGCGACGCGCAGAAGATCTGGAGCCAGTGAGATGGCGGTCCTCACCGCACCGACGCGGCGCAGGCGGGCCACCCGGGTCCCGCCCGTCGTGCTCGCGTTCGTCCTGCTCCCGCTGCTCGCCGAGGGGTTCTTCGTCTTCTGGCCGGCGATCCAGGGCTTCTACCTGTCGCTGACCGACTGGAACGGTGTGTCGGCGCCGACGTTCGTCGGCCTCGCCAACTACCGGGAGATGTTCGGCGACGGCGTCTTCGGCAAGGCGTTCCTCGACACCGTCCTGTGGCTGGTGCTCTTCGGCGGCCTGTCGATCGTCCTCGGCCTCGGCGCGGCGCTCCTGCTCCAGCAGGAACGCCGGGGCATCGGGTTCTACCGCGCGGCGCTGTTCCTGCCCGTCGTGTTCTCGCTGGTCGCCACCGCCCTCGTGTGGCAGGCCATGTACCAGCCCGACGGCCTGATCAACCAGGCTCTCAGAGGCCTCGGTCTCGGCAGCTGGGCCCACCCCTGGCTCGCCGACCAGTCCACCGCCCTGTACGCGGTCATCGTGCCCGCCCTCTGGCGCGAGATCGGCTACGTGATGGTGCTGTACCTCGCCGGCCTCAAGGGCATCGACCCCATGCTCTACGAGGCCGCCAAGGTCGACGGCGCAAGCCGCGCCCAGCAGTTCAGGTACGTCACACTGCCGCAGCTCAGCAGCGTCAACGCGGTGGTCATCTCGGTCATCGTCATCGACTCGCTGCGCTCCTTCGACGTGGTGTGGGCCCTGACACGCGGCGGGCCCTACCACTCGTCCGAACTCCTCAGCACGTACATGTACTCCACCGCGTTCCAGTCCCTGCGCCTCGGCTACGGGTCCGCCCTCGCGGTCGTCATCTTCATCCTCGCGTTCGGGGTCATCGTCTCCTACCTCGTCCGCGCGTTCAGGGAGGCCGACTGATGGCCGTCACCCACGCCTCGCCGCCCCGGGCCGAGACGCAGCCCGCCGGCGACGGCCGCGAACGGCGCCGCGCCGACCGCCCCCGCGGGCGGGCACTCGGCACGGCAGGGTTCCACACCGGCGCCGTGCTGCTGTCCGCGCTGTGGCTGCTGCCCGTCGCCCTCGTCCTCGTCACAGCGACCCGCTCGTTCGACGACATCGCGAGCAACGGACTCGGCGCACTGCCCCACTCGTTCACCCTGGACGGCTTCGCCCAGGCCTGGACCGACGGCGGGCAGGCCAGGGCACTGCTCAACAGCATCATCGTGACCGTTCCCGGTGTCCTGCTCTCCCTGTGGCTCGCCTCCATGGCCGCGTTCGCCCTCAGCCGCTACAACCTGCCGCTGCGCCGCACCCTGCTGCTCCTGATGCTCGGCGGCAATCTGCTGCCGCCGCAGATCCTGCTCATCCCCGTCTCCAAACTCACCGAGATGCTCGGCCTCTACGACAGCCTCTACGCCGTGATCGGCGTGCAAGTGGGCTTCGGCGTGGGCTTCTACGTCTTCGTGCTGCACGGCTTCATGCGGTCCATCCCGCAGGAGATCCAGCAGGCGGCGGTCATCGACGGAGCCGGACCCTGGACCATCTACACCCGCATCGTCATGCCCCTGGCCAAGCCCGCGCTCGCCGCGCTGTGTGCCCTGTCGTTCACCTGGATCTTCAACGACCTGCTGTGGTCCATCACCGTGCTGCGCACCGGCAGCAAGATGCCCATCACCGCGTCGCTGATCGGGCTGCAGGGCCAGTACGTCTCCGACTGGAACGTCATCGCCGCCGGATCCGTGATCGCGGCGGCCCCCACCGTCATCGTCTTCCTCCGCTTCCAGCGCCACTTCGTCGCAGGACTGAACCTCGGAGCCGTCAAGTGACACCGCACGAAGGACCCCCGGTCCCCGCGCCGGCGGCCGGGCCGTGGATCCTGCACACCGAACACACCGTCTACGCCGTCACCCTCTCCCCGGACGGGAGCCGGCCAGAACTGGCGGCCTGGGGGCCGCACGGCGCCGAGGACGGCCCCTCGCCACTCGACTGGCCCGGACGCACCCACTTCATCACCCCGGCGGACGCGGCGCCCGCCGAGTACATCCCCCAGGGGATGCGGCCGTTCACCGGCGCCGACCTGATCGCCCAGCGCCCCGGCGAGGAACGCGGCGTGTGGTGGTCCTTCACCGGCGCCACCACGGAGGACGGCGGCGCCCTGCGGCTCACGTTCACCGACGAGCTGCTCGGTCTGGACGTCGCGGTGTGCTACGAGACCGTCCCGGGCACCGACGTGGTACGCCGCTGGACGGAGCTGACGTGTACGGGCGAGTCCGAACTCCGCCTGGAACGCTTCGACTCGGGCGCGATCAACGTCCCCGTGCGCAAGGCCGCACGGCTCACGTACCTGACGGGCCAGTGGTCACAGGAGTTCCAGCTCACCGAACTCGACCTCGCACGCGGCCGCTTCGAGATCGCCTCCACACAGGGCGTACCGGGCCACGCCTACGCGCCCTGGCTCGCCGTGCAGGACGCCGCGCTGCCGGCCGAGGGCGACACCCCCACCTACGGCATCGCACTGGAGTGGCCGGGCAACTGGCACATCACCGCCGACGCGGAACCGGGCGGCGCCGTACGGGTGCGCGCGGGCCGGCTGCCGCACGAGGGCGCCTTGCGCCTCGCACCCGGCGACACCCTGACCACCCCCGTGCTGGCCTGCGCGTTCAGCGCCGAGGGACGCGACGGCCTGGCCCGCGTCTGGCATCGACACGAGCGCCGGCTCGCCGGCGAGCGGCTCGGCCGCACCCGCAAGGTCCTCTACAACTCCTGGGAGGCCACCGGTTTCGACGTCTCCGCCGCCGACCAGCTCCAACTGGCCAGGACCGCGGCCGGCCTGGGCGTCGAGCTGTTCGTCGTCGACGACGGCTGGTTCCCCGGCAGGCACGACGACACCGGGGGACTCGGCGACTGGCGCCCCGACCAGGTCTCCTTCCCCGACGGATTCGAGGCGTTCATCGCCGGTGTCCGCGACCTCGGCATGGACTTCGGCCTGTGGATCGAGCCCGAGGCCGTCAGCCCCGCATCCGAGCTGTACGCCCGCCACCCCGAGTGGGTGTACCGCATCGAGGGCCGCCCCGCCACGCTCGTCCGCAACCAGCTCCTCCTCGACCTGGGCCGCGAGGACGTCCAGCGGTTCGTCCTCGACACCCTCGACGAGCTGCTCGGCACCTATGACATCAGCTACCTCAAATGGGACATGAACCGGCCGCCCACCGAGCGCGGCCGGCCAGGCGCGGGCCCCGCCGAGGCACTCGACCTGGACGCCGCGCACGTCCGCGGCTACCTCCGCGTCCTCGACCACCTGCGCTCCCACCACCCGGACGTCACCGTCGAGGGGTGCGCGGGCGGCGGCGGCCGCATCGAGCACGCCACCCTCGCCCGCACCGACGTCGTCTGGCCGAGCGACAACACCGCGCCCCTCGACCGGCTCTCGATCCAGTACGGCTACCTGCACGCCCACGCGCCGCACACCATGAGCTCGTGGGTCACCGACGCGCCCGGCGTCTTCGATCCGCGGCCGCGCTCCCTCGCCTTCCGCTTCGTCACCGCGATGGCGGGCGTACTCGGCGTCGGCGCCGACATCCGCCGGTGGAGCGAGGAGCAGCGCGCAGAGGCCGCGGGGTGGATCGCCCGGTACAAGGAGCTCAGGGACGTCGTCCACCACGGCGAGACGCGGCTGCTCGGCACGCCGGCCGACGCGACCTGCGGCGTGCAGTACGCGCGTGACGACGGCAGCCGCATCGCGGTCCTCGCCTGGAGCACCGGCCCCCTCGACGGCGCCCCCCTCGTGCCCGGCAGGCCCGCCAGGCTCAGGCTCCGCGGCCTCGACCCGGCCGCCCGCTACCGCGACGCCGAATCGGGTGGTGAGTACAGCGGCGCGTACCTGCTCCACAGCGGGCTGCCGTTCGCCTGGACGGCCGCGCACGACGCCGGGATCGCCGTCCTGGACAGGCGGTAGCGTGCCGACCACCACCCCGAACACCGCGCAGGTCACGACAGCGGCAAGCACCGGACAACACACCGCAAGCCCCGAGGAGACGACCCACGCCATGAACCAGGCCGCACGATTCACCGGCCGCGTCGCCGTCGTCACCGGCGCCGCCTCGGGCATCGGCGCCGCGACCGCGCGCCGCCTCGCCACCGAGGGCGCTGCCGTGGTGCTCGCCGACGTCGCCGAGGAGCGCGGCGAGCACACCGCCGCGGGCATACGGGCGGACGGCGGACGCGCCGCGTTCGTCGCCGCAGACGTCGCCGACCCCGGTGACTGGGACCGCGTCGCCGAGGTCGCCCACACCTTCGGGCCCGTCGGCGTGCTCGTCAGCAACGCCTACACGGTGGATGTCGTGCCCGCGGGGGACATGACCCTCGCCTCCTGGGAGCGGCAGCTCTCGGTCAACCTCACCGGCGCCTTCCTCGGCTTCCGCACCCTCCTGCCCGACCTGCGCGAACACCGGGGCGCGGTCGTCCTCACCTCGTCCGTGCACGCGCACAAGGGCATCCCGGGCCACCCCGCGTACGCAGCCTCCAAGGGCGCCCTGCTCTCGCTCAGCGGCCAGCTCGCCGTCGAGTACGGGCCCGAGATCCGGGTCAACGCCCTCCTGCCAGGCCCGGTGCTCACCGCCGCCTGGGACCGCGTGCCCGAGGAGGACCGGGCGCGCAGCGTCGCCGAGACCGCCGTCCGCCGCTTCGGCACGCCCGAGGAGGTCGCCGCGGCGATCGCGTTCCTCACCGCCGACGAGTCCGCCTTCGTCACCGGGGCGAGCCTCCTCGTCGACGGCGGCTGGAGCGTCGTCAAGGCGTCCGCGTGACCGGGGCGGCACGACGACGGCCACCGGCCGCACCACGACGAGCCACGGTGACACCACCACGAGCCACGGTGACACCACGACGAGCAGCAGAAAGGCAGCAAACGACATGACGCCGTACGCGCGCCGCGGAGTGCACGGACAGACCGTGGAGGCCCTCGCGCGCCGGGTGCTCAGCGGCCGGATCCCCGAGGGGGCGACACTCGACCTCGTCGCGCTCCAGGGGGAGTTGGACGTCAGCCTGACCGCCCTGCGGGAGTCGCTCAAGGTGCTCGCCGCCAAGGGGATGGTCGACGCCCGGCAGAAGCGCGGCACCTTCGTCAGGCCACGCGCCGACTGGAACCTGCTCGACGCGGACGTCCTGCGCTGGCAGTTCGCCGGCTCGACCGACACCGTGGCCGACCTCGCCCTGCTGCGCAACCTCAGCGAGGTGCGCGGCATCATCGAGCCGGCCGCCGTACGGCTCGCGGCCCAGCGGCGCGGCGACGCGGACGTCCAGGCGCTGGAGGACGCGCTCGCCGCCATGGGCATCGAAGGCGGTGGGCAGGCGGACCACGCCGTCGAGGCCGACCTCGCCTTCCACCGTGCCCTGCTCAACGCCACCCACAACGAACTGCTCGAACGCATGGAGATGGTCATCGAGTCGGGCCTGGCCCACCGCGACCGTATCGTGCACAGCTCCCCGCACGGCGAGGACCCGGTGCCCAGCCACCGTGCCGTGCTCGACGCGGTGCGCGCCGGCGACGGCGACGCCGCGGAACGCGCCATGCGGGCCCTGCTCGACCAGGCAGGACGCGACCTCGACAAGGTGCACGCGACCTCCCAGGACAGCACGCGCACGGAAGGCGACGGGACCAAGTGAAGATCGACCGGGTCGAGACGTTCCTCGTGCCGCCCCGCTGGCTGTTCTGCCGCGTCGAGACGGACGAGGGCGTCGTCGGCTGGGGCGAACCGGTCGTCGAGGGACGCGCCGAGGTGGTCAGGGCCGCCGTCGACGTCCTGGCCGAGTACCTCGTCGGCCAGGACCCTCTGCGCATCGAGGACCACTGGCAGGTCATGACCAAGGCGGGCTTCTACCGCGGCGGACCCGTGCTGTCCAGCGCGGTCGCCGGCCTCGACCAGGCGCTGTGGGACATCGCGGGCAAGGCGTACGGCGCGCCCGTGCACGCGCTGCTCGGCGGTCCCGTCCGCGACAGGGTGCGCGTCTACGCCTGGGTCGGCGGCGACGAGCCGGCGCACATCGCCGAGCAGGTCGCGGCGCAGACCGAGGCCGGGTTCACCGCCGTCAAGATGAACGCCGCCGGGCGAACCTCCCCGATGGCCACCGCCGCCGAGACGGCCGCCATAGTCGAGCGGGTCGCCGCCGCACGCGAGGTGCTCGGCCCGCACCGGGACGTCGCCGTCGACTTCCACGGCCGGTTCACCCCAGCGGGCGCCCGCCGCGTCCTCGCCGAACTGGCGCCACTGCACCCGCTGTTCGCCGAGGAGCCACTGCTGCCCGAGCACGGCGGTGTGCTGCCGGCGCTGGTGGCCGCGAGCCCCGTACCCGTCGCCACCGGCGAACGGCTCTACGGACGCGCCGAGTTCCTGCCCGTGCTCGGCGCCGGGGTCGCGGTCGCGCAGCCCGACCTCTCGCACGCCGGCGGCATCTCCGAGGTGCACCGCATCGCGTCGCTCGCCGACGTGTACGGCGCACAGCTCGCCCCGCACTGCCCCCTCGGGCCGATCGCGCTCGCCGCCAGCCTGCAGATCGCCTTCTCCGCCCCCAACTTCCTCATCCAGGAGCAGAGCAGGGGCATCCACTACAACAAGCACGCCGACCTGCTCTCGTACCTCGTCGACACCGAACCCTTCCACTTCGTCGACGGGCACGCACACCGCACCACCGCGCCGGGCCTCGGTGTCAGCGTCGACGAGGACGCCGTACGCGCGGCCGACCGAGCCGGGCACCGCTGGCGCAATCCGCTGTGGCGCCACGACGACGGATCGTTCGCGGAGTGGTGAGCGACGGCACGCGCGCGGCCGGGCCCCGGATCGTCACCGACCCCGCGCACGGCGGCCGCTGGACATCGCTGACCTCCGGCGGACGGGAGTGGCTCTGGCACCGCGACGAGCCCCGCAGGCACACCGTGCGCCCCGGCGACCCGTTCGCCGACGCGGGCGGCGCCGAGGAGTGCCTGCCCACCGTGCGGGGCGTGCCGGACCACGGCGACGCCTGGTCCAGGCCCTGGCGGCGGCACGGCGACGAGGAACACACCGCCTGGCCCGGCTTCGCCCTCGCCCGGCGCATCCGCACCGGCACCGAACACACCGTCGTCGACTACCGGCTGGCCGCCGAGCCCGGCACGCGCTTCCTGTGGGCGGCCCACGCGCTGCTCGACCTCTCGCACCGCGCCACGGTGGCCCTGCGCGACGGCGCGCCCCTGCGGCTGTATCCGGATGGCGGCCCCCACTGGCGGCCCGGCCGCTGGCCGTGCCCCGCCGGCATCCCGCTGCATCTTCTGGGCGCACCCGACGGCACGGCCGTCGGCGCGGTCGTCGAGGCCGGCGAGGCGACCGTGCACGACGGCCCCGACTCCCTCACCCTGC
This sequence comes from Streptomyces montanisoli, assembly GCF_017813245.1. Classification (GTDB taxonomy): domain Bacteria; phylum Actinomycetota; class Actinomycetes; order Streptomycetales; family Streptomycetaceae; genus Streptomyces; species Streptomyces montanisoli. The sequence continues at coordinate 69,834 of NZ_JAGIQL010000009.1, read as the reverse complement.
GCGTCGAGGCGGACGGTCAGCCGCTCTCCGTCGCCCTGTGGCGCAACCTCGGCGGCTTCCCCGAACAGGCGCCCTACCGGTCGATCGGCGTCGAGCCCATGCTCGGCAGGGTCTTCGCCCTCGACGGCGCGGCCGAGGGCGACACCGCCACCGTGCCACCATCGGGTCAGGCGCGCTGGCGCCTCGTCCTCACGGCACACCACTCACAGGAAAGGACACACTGACGTGGACCTGCTCGGCGCGCTGCGCGCCCACCGGATCGTGGCCATCGTGCGCGGGAGCGACCCAGGCGCCTCGCTCGCCACCGTGCGGGCACTGGCCGAGGAGGGCGTCGCGCTGATCGAGGTGTCACTCTCGGGACGCGACGCGCTCGACGTCATCGCGGAGGCGAGAAAGGCGCTCGGCCCCGGCGCGCCGCTCGGTGCGGGCACCGTGCTCACCGCCGAGGACGCCGCCTCGGCCCACCGCGCCGGCGCCGACTTCGCCGTGACGCCCGCGCTCGGCGAGGGCGTCACCGCCGCACGGGACCTCGGCCTGCCCGTCCTGGCGGGCGTCATGACACCCACCGAGATCGTCTCGGCCAGGCGGCTCGGCGCCGCGGCCCTGAAGATCTTCCCGGCCGCCCAGGCAGGCGGCCCCGGCTACCTGCGGGCGCTGGCGGGCCCGTTCCCCGGTCTGCCGTTCGTGCCGGTCGGCGGCGTCGACGCGGACGCCGCCCGCGCCTACCTCGCCCAGGGCGCGGTGGCCGTGGGCGTGGGCTCCCCACTCGTCGGCGACGCGGCGGACGGCGGCGACCTCGACGCGCTGCGCGTGCGCGCCCGCAGGTTCCTCGACGTCGTGCGGACACCGGACGCCGACCACGGACCGGCCGGGGCGGGGGAGACGCGGTGAGCGGCACGGACCCGACGCCCCGGGTCTGCTCGTCGGACCGCCTCGCACTCGGCGAGGGCCCGCGCTGGGCCGGCGGCCGGCTCCACCTCGTCGACATCCTGACGGGCCGCCTGCTCACGGCCCGCGACGGCGGGGACGACCCCACCGCACGCTTCGACGTGGTCGCCACCCTGCCGGAACCGCTCGGCGCCGTGGCCCCGGTGGCGGGCCGCCCCGGCCACTGGATCGCGGCCGCGGGCACCGGCATCTGCCTCCTCGGCCCGGGCGGAGACACCACGTGGCTCGCCCGTCCCGAGGACGGCGCGCCGTCACCCGCGCGCATGAACGACGCGTCCGCCGACCCGCACGGCCGCTTCTGGGCGGGCAGCATGGCCTACGACGAGGCCGAGGGCGCGGGCTCCCTCTACCGCGTCGACCCGGACGGCACGGTCAGCCGTGTGCTCACCGGCATCACCATCCCCAACGGCCCGGCGTTCGGCGCCGACGGCACCACCATGTACCTCACCGACACCGCACGCCGGGTGGTACGCAGGCACACCGTCGACCCGGAAAGCGGGGAGATCGGCCCGGGAACGGTGTTCACCGAGCTGGCCTCGGGCGGTCCCGACGGGATGGCGGTGGACGCGGAGGGCGGCCTGTGGACGGCCGTGTGGGGCAAGGGAGTCGTGCACCACTTCACCCGCGAAGGCGTGCGCGACCGCACCGTCGAACTGCCCGCGTCGCAACCGGCCGGGGTCTGCCTGGGCGGCGACGACCTGCGCACCCTTTACGTCACCAGCGCACGCACCGGGCTCGGGCGCCCGGGCGCGCTCGACGGCGCGGTCTTCGCCACCCGTGCCGACGTGCCGGGCGTGCCGGTCCCGGCGTTCCGTCCCGCGCCCGGGCTCCTCGGGACGGGGACCGGCGCGTGAGCAGGCCACTGCCGGCACCCCGCGGGCCGGTCGCCTGCGTCGGCGAGACGATGGCGGCCATGGCGCCCGCCCCGCTGGGCCCGCTCGACGCGGCGCACCACCTCACGCTCGACATGGCGGGCGCCGAGTCCAACGTCGCCTGCTACCTCGCCGATCACGGCGTGCCCGCCCGCTGGGTCTCCGCCCTGGGCGACGATCCGCTCGGCCGCATGGTGCGCGAGCGCGTCGCGGCCTTCGGCGTCGACGTGTCAGGTGTGAGGACCGACCCGGCGCGCCCGACCGGGCTGCTGTTCAAGGACCCGGGCCGCGACGGCACCCACGTCCACTACTACCGGCGGGACTCCGCCGCCGCGGGCCTCGGCCCCGGCCTGCTCGCCGAGGACGCCGTCCGCACCGCCGGCCTCCTGCACCTCACCGGCATCACCGCGGCGCTCTCCCCGTCCTGCCACGACCTCGTGCGGGCCGCACTGTCCGGCGCGCGCGCCCGGCCCGTCAGCTTCGACGTCAACCACCGCGCCGCACTGTGGACCGGAGCACCCGAGCCGGCCGCCGACGTGCTGCTCTCCCTGGCCCGCCGGGCGGACATCGTCTTCGTCGGGCTCGACGAGGCGCAGGACCTGTGGGGCGCGGCGGCCGCGGACCCCGACGACGTGCGCGCGCTGCTGCCGGAACCCGCCACCCTGGTCGTCAAGGACGGCGGCCGCGCCGCGACCGCCTATACGGGCTCCCGCCGTCACACCGTGCCCGCCCCGCGTGTCGACGTGGTCGAACCGGTCGGCGCGGGGGACGCGTTCGCCGCCGGCTTCCTCGCGGCCACCGTCCGCGGCGACCACCCGGCCCGCGCCCTGCGCCTCGGCCACCTCACCGCGGCATCCGCCCTGCGGGTCTCCTCCGACCACGGCCCACTGCCGTCGCCCCGGACGGTCGAGGCCTTGCTGTCCGCGGACGACGCCGCATGGACTGAGGCGTTCGCGCGGACCACGCCGCGCCTACATTGAGCTCGTTTGCGCAAAAAAGCTGATATGGGCTTCGGCTTAACCGGATCGCGACCTGACCAGCCTTGACGTGCACACGAGCAAGTTGCGATCGTCAGGAACGGCGCTGCTGAGTCGCGCGGCCCGCCTTCAATCGGCTGTCTCCCACGCGAGGTTGTCGCCCCATGCCCTGCGCACTGCTCACCCCGGCCTCGCGGCCCGCCTGTGCGGATCCGCCGCCACAGGTCAGGCTCCTACACCGGAGGGGTCGCGCGCCACTCATTTTCTGATCCACCGACGAACCGCACGTCCTGTCCGAGCGCTCGCGAACCGGTGCCCGGTCAACGCGGCCACGCGTCCGGCCATCACACCGGATGTGCGGGCCGACAGCCCCAGTCACGAAAGGCCGGCTCACCGTGCTGCGTTACATCGCCCGCAAAGCAGTCGGCTGGTTTTTGATGATCGCCGTCGCGACCAACCTCACGTACTTCCTCGCCAACGCATTCCTCAAACCCGCGTCGAACTACACCGCGTTGCGACCGCCTCGAACTCCAGCTCAGATCAACCATTCGCTGTCGCTCTACAACCTCAATCCGAACAAACCGATCCTGGACCGGTGGTGGCACTGGATATCCGGGATCGTGACCCACTTCGACTGGGGCCGCTCGCCCACCGGCGGCAGCGTCAACGACCAGGTCGCCTACCGGATCTTCGTCAGCGGCCAACTGGTCCTGGGCTCGACGATCCTCGCCATCGTCATCGGCGTCGGTCTCGGTGTCTACACCGCGTCGCGCCAGTACAAGGCCGCCGACCGGGTGTGGCAGGGCCTGTCCGTACTGTCCTTCAACACACCATCCGCGGTGGCCTCGCTCGCGGTGGTGCTCGCGGCCATCGCGCTGAACCAGGCCCTGGGCAACACGCTGCTGCCGGTCGCCGGCGCACAGAGCCCCGACGTCTCCGGCTTCTGGCCGGTGTTCGCCTCCAGAGCGACACACGCGATCCTGCCGACGATCTCGCTCACGTTCATCTCCTACGCCGGATACCACCTGTTGCAGCGGTCACTGCTGCTCGACAACATCAACTCCGACTACGTGCGCACGGCACGCGCCAAGGGGCTGACGCGTAAGCAGGCCATCTACCGGCACGGACTGCGCACTTCGATCATTCCCGTCGCCACCCAGGTCGCGTTCGCGATGCCGGCGCTGTTCACCGGCGCGGTCATCACGGAGACCGTCTTCGCCTGGCACGGAATGGGCGAGTACTTCACCAAGACCATCAGCACGAACGACGTGCACGGCGTCGTCGCCGTCGCGGCCTTCGGTGCCCTCATGACGGCCATCGGCGCGATCCTCGCCGACCTCGTCGTCGTGGCCCTCGACCCCAGGATCAGGGTGAGCTGACGTGGCCATCAACATGCCAGGCGCCGGACCCGACGCCGCGGAGGCACACCCCGGCAAGACGGGCGCGCCCGAACCCGAAAAGGCCGGCTCGGGCGGCAAGCGCCTCTCCCCGGTCAAGCTCTACACGCGGCGCTTCGCACGCAACAAGGCGGCGCTCGGCGGTCTCGTCCTCTTCGCCCTCCTCGTGTTCTTCGCGGTGTTCGGCCGGTTCCTGACCCACTGGAACTACACGGAGGCGGACTTCACCGCACTCACGGTCTCCCCGGGCGTCAGCGGCCACCTGCTCGGCACCAACGGCGCGGGCAACGACGTCTACGCACAGCTCGTGCACGGCCTCGGCAGGTCGATGATCATCGCCGTGACGGTGTCGCTGCTGACCACCGCCATAGCGGGGCTGTTCGGCACCACCGCCGCCTACTTCGGCGGCAAGGTCGAGCGGGCGATGCTCGGATTCGTGCACTTCCTGCTCATCCTGCCCTCGTTCCTCATCATCGCCCTGGTCGGCACCCACTACCGCGGCGAGTGGCAGGTCCTCGTCGTCGTCCTCACACTGTTCGGCTGGATGCTCACGGCCCGGGTGATCTGGTCCCTGGCCACCTCCCTGCGTGAGCGCGAGTACGTGACGGCGGCCCGCTTCATGGGCGTCAGCCCGATGCGCACCATCGTCCGCCACCTGCTGCCGAACATCGGCTCCCTACTCATCGTGACGTTCACCCTCGGTGTCGCCTCGACCGTGCAGGCCGAGACGGCGCTCTCCTTCATCGGGTTCGGCGTCAAGCAGCCCGACGTGTCCCTGGGCTCCATGCTCGCCGACGGGCAGAGCACCCTGTCCACCGCTCCCTGGCTGTTCTACCTGCCGGCGGCCCTGGTGGTGCTGCTGACCGTGGCGATGGCACTCATCGGCGACGGCCTGCGCGACGCCCTCGACCCCACCTCGCAGTCTGGAGGCCGCGCATGATCGAGCAGCGCGCAGTCATGACCAAGCCCGCCACCCAGCAGCCCCTGCTGTGCGTGCGCGACCTGAAGGTGGCGTTCCCGTCGGAATCGGGCCGGGTGGACGCCGTACGCGGTGTCTCCTTCGACCTGCACCGCGGCAAGACACTGGGCATCGTCGGCGAATCGGGGTCGGGCAAGTCCGTCACGTCCATGGCCGTCATGGGGCTGCTGCCCGACTACGCGGCGGTCACCGGCTCGGTCACCCTCGGCGGGGAGAACCTCCTCGACCTCGACGACCGGCGGATGTCGAAGGTGCGCGGCCGGCGCATCGGCATGATCTTCCAGGACCCGCTCTCGTCGCTCACCCCGATCTTCTCCATCGGGTCCCAGATCGTCGAGGCGCTCCAGATCCACCAGGACATCTCGTCCGCGGCCGCATGGAAGCGTGCCGTCGAACTGCTCGACCTCGTCGGCATCCCCAACCCCGACCGCCGCGCAAAGGGATTCCCGCACGAGTTCTCCGGCGGCATGCGGCAGCGGGCCGTCATCGCCATGGCGATCGCGAACGACCCCGATCTGATCATCGCGGACGAGCCGACGACCGCCCTCGACGTCACCGTGCAGGCGCAGATCCTCGACGTCCTGCGGACCGCCCAGCGCGAGACCGGGGCAGCGGTCATCATGATCACCCACGACCTCGGCGTGGTCGCGGGATCGGCCGACGACGTCATGGTGATGTACGCGGGCCGCGCGGTGGAGCGTGCGGGGGTCGACGAGCTCTTCTCCCGCCCACGCATGCCGTACACCATCGGCCTGATGGGCGCGATTCCCCGCTTGGACGACCGTGACAGGGAAGCCCTGACACCGGTCCAGGGGACCCCGCCGCTCTTGGTGGACCTGCCCGACGCCTGCCCCTTCGCGGCACGCTGCCCGGCGGTGCAGGACGCCTGCCGCGAGGCGGAACCGGACCTGCTGGCGATCGCCGGAGGCGGTGACGTAGGCGGCAGCGAGCACTCGGCCGCCTGCCGGCGCGCCGCGGAGATCGACGACGCCGCCATCGGCGGCGAGCCGATCTACCCCGTCCCGGCCGAGAGGGAGAACCGGGCCGCGGCCGTCCCCCGCGAGGACCGGCCCAAGGTCCTGGAACTCTCCGATGTCACCAAGACCTTCCCGCTCACCAAGGGCGGCCTGCTCAAGCGCCAGGTGGGCACCGTCTTCGCCGTCAACGGCATCGACCTCGACATCCGGGAGGGGGAGACGCTCGGACTCGTCGGCGAGTCGGGGTGCGGCAAGACCACCACACTGCTCGAGATCATGGGGCTGACCCCGCCCGAGCGGGGCGCCATCTCCGTCTGCGGCAAGGACACGGCCGGCCTGAAGCGCGAGCAGGACATCAGCGCCGTGCGCCGCGACATCCAGATGGTCTTCCAGGACCCCATGGGGTCGCTGGACCCGCGCATGACGGTCTTCGACATCCTCGCGGAGCCCCTCCGCGCGGTGGGCGAGCGCGACAGGAAGACGCTCAGCGACAAGATCGCGGACCTGATGGAACTGGTGGGCCTCGACCCCGAGCACCGCGACCGCTTCCCCGCCGCCTTCTCCGGCGGGCAGCGGCAGCGCATCGGCATCGCACGGGCGCTCGCCACGAAGCCGCGGCTGCTGGTCCTCGACGAGCCGGTCTCGGCGCTCGACGTCTCGGTGCAGGCCGGCGTCATCAACCTGCTCAACGACCTCAAGGCCGAGCTGGGCCTGTCCTACCTCTTCGTCGCCCACGACCTGTCGGTGGTGTGCCACATCTCCGACCGGGTGGCGGTGATGTACCTGGGACGGATCGTCGAGATCGGCGACACCGACTCGGTCTTCGACAACCCCAGGCACCCCTACACCAAGGCGCTCCTGTCCGCGATCCCCCTGCCGGACCCGGTCGCGGAACGCACCAGGGAACGGGTCCTGCTCAAGGGCGACCTGCCCAGCCCCACCGACGACCGGCCGGGCTGCCGGTTCGTCAGCAGGTGCCCGCTCCACCTGACGCTCTCGGAGCCGCAGCAGCAGAAGTGCCGCGGCGTCACACCGCAGCTGACCGGGAGGGAAGACCAGGACCACCTCGACGCATGCCACTTCGCGGACCTGACCGCGTCCGCCGACAACTGAGCTGAAAGGCCGTCATGAGAAGAATCGCGCTGAGTGGATTGGCGTTCGCCGCCACCGCTTCCCTCGTCCTGACCGGGTGCGGCGGCGGGGGCAACGACAACTCCGGACAGAAGACGTCCAAGGGCGCCACCTCCGAGAACCAGGTGCTGACCTCGTACAACCCCCAGCCTGCGAGCAACTTGAAGCAGGGGGGCAAGCTGACCCTCCCCATCGTGGACATTCCCGATCAGCTCAACCAGCTGAACGGCAACGGATCGCTGTACACGTTCAATATCGCCTGGTTCTACCAGCCGCAACTGTCGTTCAACGACCCCAAGGGCAACGTCACGTTCAACAAGGACTACCTCACCGACGTCAAGGAGACGACGGTGGGCGGCAACACCCAGGTCACCTACGACATCAATCCGAAGGCCAAGTGGAACGACGGCCAGGAAATGGACTGGACGATCTTCCGAGACACCTGGCACGCGCTCAACGGCAAGGACAAGGACTACGTCGCCGGCTCCACCGACGGTTACTCCAGCATCGCCTCGGTCAAGAAGGGCAAGGACGCCAAGGAAGCGATCGTGACCTTCGACGGCCCGTTCGTGTACTGGAAGTCTCTCTTCGCCGACGTCGTCAACCCCCACATCGCCAAGGCCGACGCCTTCAACAAGGCTTACGTGAACAACCCCCACCCGGAGTGGGGGGCCGGCCCCTACACCATCTCCAAGTTCGATGCCAAGGGCGGCACCGTCTCCTACAAGCCCAACCCCAAATGGTGGGGCGCCAAGCCGCATCTGGACGAGTTGACGTTCGTGCAGATGGAGGAGAGCGCGAGCATCAACGCCTTCAAGAACGGGCAGATCGACGCGGTCGAGGTGCAGGACGCCGAGCAGCTCAACCAGGTGAAGTCGGTCAAGGGTGTCGACGTCCGCCGCGGCACGACTACGGGCAGCCACCTCATCGTCTTCAACAGCACCTCGCCGCAGCTGAAGGACACGGCGGTGCGCAAGGCCCTGATGGAGGGGATCGACCGCTCTCAGGTCGCGAAGATCATGTTCCAGGGCCTCGGCTACACCGAGCAGTTGCCTGGTTCCCTCGACCTCTACCCCTTCCAGAAGGGGTACCAGGACACCTTCGGCAAGCTCGTCAAGTTCGACCCCGCCAAGGCGAAGAAGGACCTGGACGCCGCGGGCTGGAAGGTCGGCCCAGACGGAGTTCGGGCCAAGAACGGCAAGAAGCTGGAACTGACCCTGCCGACCATCGGGGACAGGTCCACAATCAAGGCATTTGGCACAGCCCTGGCCCAGATGATGAAGGGCATCGGCGTCAAGCTGGACGTCAAGGCGCACCCCTCCGCCGACTTCAACAAGGTGTTCACCCAGCGCTCCTTCGACATTTTCGCGATGGGCTTCACCTCCAGTGACCCGAACGGGATGCTGTACATCTGCCAGAACTACTGCTCCGACTCGACGCTCAACGTCTCCCGCTCGGTGCCGAAGAGCATGGACGAGGAGACCAAGGCCGTCGCCAACCTGCCGACACTGGACCAGCAGATCAAGGCCGGTAACAAGGTCGAGCAGAAGGCCATGGAGACCTACGGCATCATGCCGCTCTACAACGGCCCCACCATCTGGGCCACCAAAAAGGGCCTTGCCAACTACGGCGCGGCCCAGTTCTACGGCGACTACGGCGTCATCGGCCCGCCCACGCTGGTTGGCTGGCAGAAGAAGTAGGCACGCCCCCGTGTGGCGCCAGCCCCTTGGGCTGGCGCCACACGGCAGGCCGTCCGTGGGTCAGATGTCGCGGAAGATCTCGATCTGCGCGCCCACCGAGTTCAGGCGCTCCGCCAGGTCCTCGTAGCCGCGGTTGATGACGTACACGTTGCGCAGCACGGAAGTGCCCTCGGCCGCCATCATCGCCAGCAGGACGACCACCGCGGGCCGTAGCGCCGGTGGGCACATCATCTCGGCGGCGCGCCAGCGCGTCGGGCCCTCGACCAGGACGCGGTGCGGGTCGAGGAGCTGGAGACGCCCACCGAGCCGGTTGAGGTCCGTGAGGTAGATCGCCCGGTTGTCGTACACCCAGTCGTGGATCAGGGTCTGGCCCTGCGCCATCGCCGCGATCGCCGCGAAGAACGGGACGTTGTCGATGTTCAGGCCGGGGAACGGCATGGGGTGGATCTTGTCGATCGGCGCTTCCAGCTTTGACGGACGCACCGTCAGGTCGACAAGCCGCGTGCGGCCGTTGTCGGCCGGGTACTCGGGCGTGAGGTCGTGGTCGAGGCCCATCTCCTCCAGCACCGCGAGCTCGATCTCCAGGAACTCGATCGGCACCCGGCGGATCGTCAGCTGCGACTCGGTGACCACCGCGGCGGCGATCAGGCTCATCGCCTCGACCGGGTCCTCCGACGGCGAGTAGTCGACGTCCGTGTCGATCGACGGCACGCCGTGCACGGTGAGCGTGGTGGTGCCGATGCCCTCGACCCGCACGCCGAGCGCCTCGAGGAAGAAGCACAGGTCCTGGACCATGTAGTTCGAGGAGGCGTTGCGGATCACGGTCGTGCCGTCGTGGCGCGCGGCCGCGAGCAGCGCGTTCTCCGTGACGGTGTCACCGCGCTCGGTCAGCACGATCGGGCGCCCGGGTGCGACGGAGCGGTCGACCTGGGCGTGGTACAGGCCCTCGGTGGCCGCGATGTCGAGACCGAAGCGGCGCAGCGCGATCATGTGCGGCTCGATCGTGCGCGTACCGAGGTCGCAGCCGCCGGCGTACGGCAGCCGGAAGGAGTCCATGCGGTGCAGCAGCGGCCCCATGAACATGATGATGGAGCGGGTGCGGCGGGCCGCGTCCGCGTCGATGGCCTCCATGTCGAGGTCGGCGGGCGGCACGATCTCCAGGTCGACGCCGTCGTTGATCCAACGGGTGCGTACACCGATGGAGTTGAGCACCTCGAGGAGGCGGTAGACCTCCTCGATGCGGGCGACGCGCCGCAGGACGGTACGTCCCTTGTTGAGCAGCGAGCCGCAGAGCAGGGCGACACACGCGTTCTTTGACGTCTTGACGTCGATGGAGCCCGAGAGCCTGCGGCCGCCGACCACGCGCAGGTGCATGGGGCCGGCGTAGCCGAGGGAGACGATCTCGCTGTCGAGGGCCTCTCCGATGCGGGCGATCATCTCAAGGCTGATGTTCTGGTTGCCGCGCTCGATCCGGTTCACGGCGCTTTGGCTTGTCGCGAGTGCGTCGGCGAGCTGCGTCTGGGTCCAGCCACGGTGCTGCCGGGCGTCGCGGATGAGCTTGCCGATGCGTACGAGGTAGTCATCTGCCATAACGACAACGTATCTCACATGTGAGATAGACGCCGAGCGGGGGTGGTCCGTTCGGGTGAGATGCGCCGCGGACGGCCGACTCCAGCGGGCCCCCAGAATACGGAACTTGAGCCTCCGGGTGATCGTGCGCATCGATCATGGACCCGCGCGTGTCGCGGCGCAACCGGGACGCGCCCCGGCTCGCCCGTCCGGGGCCACTTGCCCGGTGGCCGCGGGGAAGCCGCGGGGAATCGGGAATCGATGTGCTTGGTCTAGTCCAATCTATTGACGTGCTCGCGACCTTGCCCGATTCTGATCGCACCTGAAGGCTCCCCTCCACATCTCCGGGAGATCCGCACATGAAGCGTCTTCGTGCACTCCTCGGCGGCGCGGCCGCGGCCGCGCTCGCCACCGCGGGAATCGCCATGGCGTCGCCGGCCGCCTTCGGCTCGGCCGCCACATCGCACGCCGGCTCGCACGCCGCGAGTCAGGCCGCCGCCGGTGCGAGCGCCTCCGCGGCGCTCAGCAACCGCTGGTACGCCGCCGCGCCCTACCTGATGCCGTTGGACAACGACCCGCCGAGCGCCACCGCCATCATGGACGCCACCGGCCTCAAGGCGTTCCAGCTGGCGTTCATCCTCGCCCCCAACGGTGGTGGCTGCTCGCCGACTTGGGGCGGTACCGCGCCCGTGTCGAGCGACACGTCCGTCGCCTCCACCATCAGCGCCATCCGCGCCAAGGGCGGTGACGTCTCCGTCTCCATCGGCGGCTACGGCGGCACCAAGCTCGGCCAGGCGTGCTCCGACGCCGCCTCCACGGCCGCCGCGTACCAGCAGGTCATCACCAAGTACCAGTTGCACGCCATCGACTTCGACCTGGAAGAACCGGAGTACGAGAACAGCGCCGCGGTCGCCCACGAGATCGGCGCGGCCAAGATCCTGCAGCAGAACAACCCCGGCCTCTACGTCTCCGTCACAACGGCCGGCACCTCGGCCGGCACCGGGTGGTTCGGCCAGCAGATGCTGAACGAGGCGAAGTCGCAGGGCTTCACGCCCAACAACTTCTCCATCATGCCCTTCGACGGCGGCTTCAGCGGAGCCGCGTCCCAGACCTCCGCGCTCACCGCCTTCAACAAGCTGCTGCAGACCACCTTCGGGTGGAGCGAGGCGACGGCGTACGCGCACGAGGGCTTCTCCGGCATGAACGGCCGCAGCGACAGCGGCGAGATGTTCTACCAGGCCGACTTCCAGACGGTGCTCGACTACGCGACCAGCCACGGCATGGACCGCTTCACCTTCTGGTCCCTCAACCGCGACCGCCAGTGCTCGCCGGCCGACAACAACGGCAGGACGTCGGGCACGTGCAGCAGCGTGCCGCAGGCCTCCTGGGACTTCGCCAAGTACTCGGTGAAGTTCGCGGGCGCCACGCCCCCCAGCGACCCGCCCACCGACCCGCCGACGGACCCCGGTGACCCCGGTGACCCCGGCACCTGCTCCGCCGCGGCGTGGAGCGCCACCGCGGTCTACACGGGAGGCGACGAGGTCTCGTACGGCGGCCACGACTGGAAGGCCAAGTGGTGGACGCAGAACGAGAAGCCCGGCACCACCGGTGAATGGGGCGTCTGGCAGGACGAGGGGGCCTGCTGACCCGCGTCACCCGGCCGCGCGCTGACCGGCACTGTGCCCCGTACGCCCGAGCAGGGCGTACGGGGCACACGCCTGTTGCCCGGCGGGGCGGCGGGTCAGGTGCCGGCGGGTGTCGTGACCGTACGTCTGCCGCTCTCTGCCTTCTCGTGGACCGTGGCGCGGTGCCCGCGCTCGATCGCCTGGCCCCAGTAGGTCCCGGCGAGCATCAGCAGCGCACCGGCGGCGGCGACGGCGGTGAGGCGCTCGCCTCCCAGGACGACGCCGATGGCGGCGGCCCACACGGGCTCGGTGCCCAGCAGGAGACTGGCCCTGCTCGCCGAGGTGCGCTGGACGGCCCAGGTCTGGGCGAGGAACGCGAAGACGCTGCACCCGAGGGCGAGATAGGCCAGTTCACCCCAGGTGGCGGCGGACGCGTGGGCAAGAGCCGGCAGCCCGCCGGCGGGCGTCAGGCACAGCAGAGTCCCGACGGCGGTCTGTACGGAGGTCAATTGCAGGGGCCGCAGGGAACGGTCCGCGGTGAGCCGGCCGACGAGCGCCACGTGGCCCGCCCTGACCACGGCGGCGGCCAGCATCAGGGCATCGCCCGTCCCGGGGGCGTGCAGGCCGTTGCCGGAGGTGAGCAGTCCGACCGCCACGACGCACACGCCCGCGGCGAGGAAGAAACGGGGCGGCACCGTGCCTCGGCCCCCCCGAGCGGTCGAGCAGCGGCGTGATCACCAGGGTCAGGCTGATGAGCAGCCCCGCGTTCGCCGCGCTGGTGTGTGCGACGCCGTACATCTCGAGCACCAGCACGGCGGCCTGCGTCAGCCCGAGGGCGCCACCCACGCGGACCTCCCGCCGCGTCCACCGCTCCCGCCGCCCGCGTGCGGCGGCGAGGACGAGGGGGATGCACGCCAGCGCGGAGATCAGGTAGCGGATGAACAGCACGGTCATCACCGGGGCCGCTGCCGTGGCGGTCTTCGCCGTCAGATAGCTCGAACCCCAGACCAGGGCGACCAGCAGGAGCACCAGATCGGTGCGGCGTGTGTCGGGCATGTGTCCCACCGTGCCCGAGCAGCCCGATGAAGCCAAGCACCACTTACTCAACCAACTCTTAAGGGAAGCTACACTGATGCGATGGACGAGAGGCAGTTGCGGGTCCTTCGCGAACTGGGCGAACTGGGCAGCGTCACCGCGGCCGCCGAGGCGCTGCGGGTCACGCCGTCGGCGGTCTCGCAGCAGCTGAGGCTGTTGCAGCGCTCGGTGCCGGTGCCGCTCACCGTGCGGGAGGGCAGGCGGCTGGTGCTCACCCCGGCGGGGCAGGCCCTGGCCTCGGCCGCGATCGGCGTCGAGACCGCGCTGGCACGGGCGCGTCGCAGCGTCGACGAGTTCGTCGGGCAGGCCGACGGCCTCGTGTCGGTGGCGGCCTTCCACAGCGCCGCCGCGGCCTTCTGGCCACACCTGCTGCGTGCGCTGGCGGCGCCCGGCTCCCCGCGGCTCGCCCTGGCCGACGAGGACGTCGCGCAGAGCGGCTTCCCGCCGCTGACCCGCGACCACGACATCGTGCTCGCTCACCGGCTCGACCACGCCGCGCCGTGGCCGCGCACCGTGTCCGTCACCCCGCTGCTGCACGAACCCCTCGACGTCGCACTGCCGGCCGGGCACCCGCTGACCGCCAGGGCGAGCCTGACGCCCGGCGACGTGGCGGAGGAGCCCTGGATCACCGTCCATGACGGCTTCCCGCTGATGGCCACCATCGACGCCGTCTCGGCCGCGGCCGGCCGCCGCCTCCATCTCGCCCACCGGATCAACGAGTTCGCCGTGGTGGCCGAGGTGGTGGCCGCCGGCGGCGGTATCGCCCTGATGCCGCGCTGGACGGCCCGCCCGCACCCTCAGGTGGTCCTCAGGCCACTGACCGGCGTGCACGCGCGGCGCCATGTCGACGCACTCCACCGCCCCGAACGCACGGCACGCACGGCCGTCGAATCCGTGCTCGGCCACCTGCGGACAGCGGCGGCGTCCATCAGCAGCCAGAACGCACCACCGGTCGCGCGCCGGGCCGCGCGCGCATGACCATCGCGCGGTCATGTACTAGAGTTATCTCGACATCGAGATACTTATACAAGGCGTACCGCGGCCCGGCGTTACAGGTGAGGCGACCCTAAGTAAGTCTTACCTCAGCGGATCGGTGACGACTCGTGGCGGCAGCATGGCGGAGGTACGCGCACATCAAGAAGGAGACTGTCGTGTCGGCCAACAGTTTCGACGCCCGCAGCACGCTGCGCGTGGGCGACGAGTCGTACGAGATCTTCCGGCTGGACAAGGTCGAGGGCTCCGCGCGCCTCCCTTACAGCCTGAAGGTCCTCCTGGAGAACCTGCTTCGCACCGAGGACGGGGCGAACATCACCGCGGACCACATCCGCGCGATCGGCGGCTGGGACTCCCAGGCCCAGCCCAGCCAGGAGATCCAGTTCACGCCCGCCCGTGTGATCATGCAGGACTTCACGGGCGTGCCCTGCGTCGTCGACCTCGCCACCATGCGCGAGGCCGTCAAGGAACTGGGCGGCGACCCGGCGAAGATCAATCCGCTGGCCCCCGCGGAGCTGGTCATCGACCACTCCGTGATCGCCGACAAGTTCGGCACGCCCGACTCCTTCGCGCGCAACGTCGAGCTCGAGTACGGGCGCAACCGTGAGCGCTACCAGTTCCTGCGCTGGGGCCAGACCGCGTTCGACGAGTTCAAGGTCGTCCCGCCCGGCACCGGCATCGTGCACCAGGTCAACATCGAGCACCTGGCCCGTACGGTCATGGTCAGGAACGGCCAGGCGTACCCCGACACCCTCGTCGGCACCGACTCGCACACCACCATGGTCAACGGCCTCGGCGTGCTCGGCTGGGGCGTCGGCGGCATCGAGGCCGAGGCCGCGATGCTCGGCCAGCCCGTGTCGATGCTCATCCCGCGCGTCGTCGGCTTCAAGCTGACCGGTGAGCTGCCCGCGGGCACGACCGCGACCGACCTGGTCCTCACCATCACCGAGATGCTGCGCGAGCACGGCGTGGTCGGCAAGTTCGTCGAGTTCTACGGTGAGGGCGTCGGCGCCACCACGCTCGCGAACCGCGCCACCATCGGCAACATGTCGCCCGAGTTCGGCTCCACGGCGGCGATCTTCCCGATCGACGCGGAGACCATCAACTACCTGACGCTGACGGGCCGCAGCGAGGAGCAGATCGCGCTGGTCGAGGCGTACGCCAAGGAGCAGGGCCTGTGGCTCGACCCCGCGGCCGAGCCCGACTACTCCGAGAAGCTCGAACTCGACCTCGCCACCGTCGTCCCGTCCATCGCGGGCCCGAAGCGCCCCCAGGACCGCATCGTCCTCTCCGAGGCGGCCAAGCAGTTCGGCTGCGACGTGCGCGCGTACGTCGAGGACGACGAGCAGGCGCCGCAGGACGCCGTCTCCCCGGTGGACGAGGCGAGCGCCGAGTCCTTCCCTGCCAGCGACTCGCCGGCCTACTTCGACGGCGACAACGGCGAGGGCGCCGCGCGCCACGCCGGCGCGTCCGACCGCCCGGGGCCCTCCAAGCCGACGACGGTCACCGCGCCCGACGGCTCGACGTACGAGATCGACCACGGCGCCGTGACGGTCGCCGCGATCACCTCCTGCACCAACACCTCGAACCCGACGGTGATGGTCGCCGCCGCGCTCGTCGCGAAGAAGGCCGTCGAGAAGGGCCTGACCCGCAAGCCGTGGGTCAAGACGACGCTGGCGCCCGGGTCCAAGGTCGTCATGGACTACTACGACCGCGCCGGCCTCACCCCGTACCTCGACAAGATGGGCTTCAATCTCGTCGGATACGGCTGCACCACCTGCATCGGCAACTCGGGGCCGCTGCCCGAGGAGGTCTCCAAGGCGGTCAACGAGGCCGACCTCGCGGTCGCCGCGGTGCTGTCCGGCAACCGCAACTTCGAGGGCCGGATCAACCCCGACGTCAAGATGAACTACCTGGCCTCCCCGCCGCTGGTCGTCGCCTACGCCATCGCGGGCTCCATGAAGGTGGACATCACCCGCGACGCGCTCGGCGTCGACAAGGAGGGCAAGCCCGTCCACCTCGCGGACATCTGGCCCACCGAGGCGGAGGTCAACGAGGTCGTCGCGGGCGCCATCGGCCAGGACATGTTCAAGGACTCCTACAAGGACGTCTTCGCGGGCGACCAGCAGTGGACCTCGCTGCCGATCCCGACCGGCGACACATTCGAGTGGGACGCCGAGTCCACCTACGTGCGCAAGCCCCCCTACTTCGACGGCATGGGCGAGGAGCCCGAGCCGGTCGAGGACGTCACGGGCGCGCGCGTGCTGGCGAAGCTGGGCGACTCGGTCACCACGGACCACATCTCCCCGGCGGGCGCCATCAAGGCCGACTCGCCCGCGGGCAAGTACCTCACGGAGCACGGCATCGAGCGCCGCGACTTCAACTCGTACGGCTCGCGCCGCGGCAACCACGAGGTGATGATCCGCGGGACGTTCGCCAACATCCGCCTGCGCAACCAGATCGCGCCGGGCACGGAGGGCGGCTACACCCGCGACTTCACGAAGGAGGACGGCCCCGTCTCCTTCATCTACGACGCGTCGCGCAACTACATCGAGCAGGGCGTCCCGCTGGTCGTGCTGGCCGGCAAGGAGTACGGCTCCGGCTCGTCGCGCGACTGGGCGGCCAAGGGCACGGTGCTGCTCGGCGTGCAGGTCGTCATCGCCGAGTCCTATGAGCGCATCCACCGCTCGAACCTGATCGGCATGGGCGTCCTGCCGCTCCAGTTCCCCGAGGGCCAGAGCGCCGACTCGCTCGGCCTGACCGGCGAGGAGACGTTCTCGTTCACGGGCGTGACGGGGCTGAACGACTCCATCCCGAGCACGGTCAAGGTCACCACGGACACGGGCGTCGAGTTCGACGCGGTCCTGCGCATCGACACACCGGGAGAGGCCGACTACTACCGCAACGGCGGCATCCTCCAGTACGTCCTGCGCAGCCTGCTGCGCAAGTAACGCGGGCCGGCCGCGCACGGCGCGGATCCCCACGACGGCGCCCCCGCACTCGGCGAGTGCGGGGGCGCCGTCCGCGTCCCCGGCCACGGCGTTCCGGCCACGGTGGTCCAGGTCACGGTGTTCCGGCCACCAAGCGTGCACGGTCACCGGGCGTAGACATCGCCCGTAGACATCGCCTGTAGACATCGGGCGTAGACTGACAATATGACCCACGCACGGCCCCTTCCCGAGCCCACCCCTGCGCCCGCACCCCACCGCTTCCTCGTGCCGGGGCTGGTGTTCATGGGGATGGTCGTCGCCGTGGTCAGCAGCCTGGGCGCGCCCCTCATACCGACGATCGCGCAGAGCGACCACATATCCGTGGGCGACGCCCAGTGGGCGCTCACCGTGACGTTCCTGGTCGCCGCCGTCGCCACGCCGCTGACCGGCCGGCTCGGGGACGGGCCGCACCGGCGGCGCGTCATCATCGCCTCGCTCGTCGCCGTCACCGCCGGCGCCGTGCTCGCCGCGCTCCCGCTCGGCTTCCCGTTCCTCCTGGTCGGCAGGGCCATGCAGGGCATCGGGCTCGGCCTCACCCCGCTCGGCATCACCGCAGTGCGCGACGCGCTGCCTCCCGAGCGCTCCCGGCCCGCCGCCGCGGTCCTGTCCGTCACCACCGTCGCCGGCGTCGGGCTCGGCTACCCGATCACCGGGCTCGTCGCCCAGTTCGGCGGGCTGCACGCCGCCTTCTGGTTCGGCGCCGTCGTCAGCGCCCTCGGACTCGTCGTGGCCGCGATCGTCGTGCCCTCCTCCGCGCACCGCCCGGCCCGCCCCCTCGACCTGCCGGGATCCGTCCTGCTCGGCGTCGCGCTCGTCGGCCTGCTGCTCTCGCTCAGCGAGGGCGAGAGCTGGGGCTGGACGTCACCGCTGCTGTGCTGCGTCGTCGGGGGATCGGTCCTCGTGCTCGCCGGGTGGGTCGTACGGGAGCTGCTCGCCGCGCACCCGCTGGTCGACCTGCGGCTGCTCCGGCTGCCCTCGGTCCTGACCGCCGACGTCACCGCCCTGCTCGCGGGCGTCGGCATGTACCTCCTCATCTCACTCGTGACGCGCTTCGTGCAGACGCCCGTCAGCAGCGGCTACGGGCTCGGCGCCTCCGTGTTCGTCGCCGGCCTCGTCCTCACGCCGTTCTCCGCCGCGAGCGTCGTCTCCACCCGGGTCACCCGCGCCCTCGTCACCCGGATCCCCGTCGGCGTGGCCCTCGGCCTCGGCGCGTTCGTGATGCTGCTCTCGATGGTGATGTTCAGCTACGCGCGGGGCGCCATGTGGGAGGTCCTCGTGGTGATGGCGCTCGCGGGCCTCGGCGTCGGCGCGATCTTCGCGGTGATGCCCGGCCTCATCGTCGGCTCGGTCCCGCCCGAGGAGACGGGCAGTGCCACGAGCTTCAACCAGGTCATCAGGTACGTCGGCTACGCGGCGGGAAGTACCATGAGCGCCGTGGTGCTCGAAGCTCACACCTCGGCCGGCAAGGCCCTGCCCACCGACGGCGGTTACACGGACGCGGGGCTCATCGCGTGCGCCATGTGGATCGCCACGGCCGTCGCGGCCGTCCTGCTGCCCAGGGTGCGTACGCGCCGGGCAGCGGGTGGCTCGATCGCGGGACCGGCCGCCGCCGGGTCGCCGCGCCTGCCGGAACAACGGGTTCAGCGGGCCGCCGCCGACCGGGTGCTGGCCGACGAGGGCCTCGCCGACGCGGTGCCCGCCACCCCGGCCGCCCCGGCGGGACCTGCCGCCTCCGCCGCCGGTCGCCGCCCCTCGCGCGACGACGCCGGGAACTGACCGCCGTGCCCGAGCCCAGGCGCCGTGACGCCGCTGCGAGCAAGGAGCGGCTGCTGCGGGCGGCCGCCGAACTCTTCGCCGAGCGCGGCTACGACAGGACCACCTCCCGCGACATCGGCGAGCACGCGGGCGTCGACCCGGCCATGATCGCCCGGTACTTCGGCGGCAAGGCGCAACTGTTCGTCGCGGTGCTGCGCGCGGAGAGCGACGCGGAGACCTTCGCCGACCTGTTCGACGCCGAGCGGCTCGGCGGCCTGCTGCGCCGCTTCGACCGGCAGGGGCCGGGCCCTGTCGCGCAGGTGGCCGTCCGCCCCTACGACGACCCGGAGGCGCACGCCGCGGCCGCGGCCGAGCTGGAGCGCCGCATCGTGGGGCCGCTGCGGGAGCACTTCGTACGGGAGGGCGACGACCGCCCGGAGCTGCGCGCCGAGCTGCTCACGGCCGCGTTCGTGGGGGTCGTGCTGGCGCGCCGGACGGGCACGCTGGAGCACCTGGCATCAGCGGACCAGGACGACCTGCTGCCCCTCGTCCGGCGCCTGCTCGGCTGACGCGTCAGGAAGCGCCGCCGCGACCGCTCACGTTCCACGCCCAAAGGACGCAGGCGATGCCGATCAGCGCCAGGAGCGCGCAGAGGACGGTGTACGTCTCTTGGATCACCTTGGCTCGCCCCCTGGGTGCGACGGCCGGCCGATCTGACGGCCGGTGGACGTGACGGTCTGCTGAACGGTACGCCGCCACGTCACCCGTGTCCCCATCCTCGCCAGGTCTACACATCGTCCGGACGTACTCACCGCACGTTTCGCACCGCCGTGCCACCCGTCCAAGCCCGTCCAAGGCCGTCCATCGCCCGTTCACCGGGCGTTCGGCGCGCCGAACCGCCGCGTCACGGCTCCCGGCACCGCGCCGGTCACCACGGCGGCCCCCGGCGCGCACCGGCTTTACCCGGAACGTCGGCGTCACCTCGGGCAGTAACGGCGCTTTTCGGGCTGTTCCGTACGTCGCCGCTTCCTTTTCGCGGCCTTTTGCCGTTCGGGAGAAGGGGACGGGAAACCGCCCGCCCGGGCGCGACCGGCACACGCTGTGACCCCGCTTTGATCCCGCTTTGCGCCGTTGAGGCGGGGTCCACGGCGTTCGGCGCGACGTCCGCCCGAGGAGCGGCCCGCGACCGTGTGTGCGCGCGACTTCGGCATGATCGGCGACCGAAGAGGCCCGCCTGTCAAGGGTGTTGCACAGGAGAAATTCGCGGAATTATTCATTCCGATCGGCGAGTACGCACCAAATCGTTCGGCAATGGGGCTACATTTCCGCGAGGTCTCAACTAGGGAAAGAGTGGCGACCAAGTTTGCTTTCGATCTTGCTCCTTCGGCGGGAAGTGGACTATACCTGTCGGCGTCCGTCCTGGAGCTTTCGGTGCAGGCCGGGCCAAGGGGGGACGGCGGGAGGACTCTGCCCGTATCCGTTCGTAAGGCCGGGCCGCTCTCCTTTGTGATCCGTACGCGAACACTTGACGACCACTCTGTACGACCAGCTTCATAGACCCGCGGTGGCGGGGCCTTCGCCTCAGACGAGAAGGACGGCCGGCCGACACACCGCCTGAGTCCTGGAGAAGGCGAGGACTTGAGCATGGGATCCACCTCCGCTCAGAACAACGGGGGCCTCGGCCGCCGCGATGTGATCAAGCGGTCAGCGGCCCTCGGCCTGGTCGGCGTGCCGGCGGTGAGCTTCCTGAGCGCCTGCGCGAGCGGCGGCGGGGACAGCAACGGCACGCCCAAGCCGAACAAGGGCAGGACCAGCGCCAAGAACCCGCTGGGAGTGAACGCGACCGCCCCGCTCGACTTCGTCATCTTCGACGGAGGCTTCGGCACGCAGTACGCGAAGGACGCCAACGTCCTGTACAACAAGACCTTCCCCAAGGCGAAGGTCACGCTCACCCCGACGCAGAAGATCCAGACGACGCTCCAGCCCCGCTTCAACGGCGGCACTCCGCCCGACCTCATCGACAACTCGGGCGCCGAGCAGATGGACATGGGCGTCCTCGTCGGCCAGAAGCAGCTGGCCGACCTGACCCCGCTGATGGACGCCCCCTCCTACGACGACCCGAACAAGAAGGTCCGCGACACGCTGCGGCCGGGCGTCCTGGAGATGGGCCAGTACAACGGCAAGCCCGTCTACGTCATGAACTACGCGTACACCGTGTACGGCGTGTGGTACTCGCAGAAGGCGCTCGACCGCTTCGACGCGAAGTACCCGGAGAACTGGGACGACATGCTGGCGCTGTGCGCCAAGGCCAAGAAGAAGGGCGTCGCGGGCTGGACGTACGCGGGCAAGTACCCGTACTACATCCCGTTCTCGCTGTACCCCTTCATCGGCAAGATCGGCGGCCGCGAGGTCCTGGACGCCATCGACAACCTGGAGCCGAACTGCTGGAAGGCGCCCGCCGTCAAGGCCGCCTTCGACGCGTACTACGAGCTCTACAAGAAGGGCTACATCCTCCAGGGCACGCCGGGCCTCGACCACATCCAGTCGCAGACCGCGTGGACGCAGTACAAGGCGCTCTTCATCCCCGACGGCTCCTGGGTGGAGAACGAGGCGGCGAAGACCACGCCGAAGGACTTCCAGATGAAGGTCTCGGCGCCCTCCAGCCTCGACTCGAGCGACAAGCTGCCGTTCGGCACCATCTGGGCCTCGGGCGGTGAGCCGTACATCGTGCCGGCCAAGGCGAAGAACCCGCTGGGCGCCATGGAGCAGCTGCGCATCATGCTCAGCGAGGAGTCCTCGAAGAACTTCATCCAGAAGGTGAAGTCCCTCAGCTCCTACAACGGCGGCACCGACGGCATCACGCTCACGAGCGCCCTCCAGTCGGGTGCCGACGCGCTGAAGCTGGCCGGCGGCAACGTACTCAACCCGCGCCTGCAGGACTGGTACGTCGACCTGCAGAAGCAGAAGATCGGCGTGGGCGCGCTCGGCGAGATGATGGCCGGCCGCATGACCCCGGCCGAATGCGTCAAGAAGTGCCAGCAGTACTCCGACGCGGCGGCCAAGGACTCGTCCATCACGCACTACAAGCACCAGTAGGGCGGTGCGGACGGCCGGAGGCGCCCGGGCACACCGGGCCTCCGGCCGCTCGTGCCGGTCCGCACCTCGCCGGCCGGCAC
Organism: Streptomyces montanisoli; assembly: GCF_017813245.1. Taxonomy (GTDB): domain Bacteria; phylum Actinomycetota; class Actinomycetes; order Streptomycetales; family Streptomycetaceae; genus Streptomyces; species Streptomyces montanisoli. Next base: position 47,650 of record NZ_JAGIQL010000009.1, on the reverse strand, counting down.
GCGCCAAGTCGGCACGGCGGCACGCCATGGGGCGGCGCCGTCGAGGATTCGGGGTCGGGAGACATGCAGCACGGCAAGTACCGGTTCATCGTGGGGTTCCTGATCGTCCCCCTGGCGTTCTACGCCATCTTCGTCATCTGGCCGTTCATCCAGTCGATCTACTACTCGTTCACCAACTGGACGGGGCTCAGTCCCCAGTTCTCGGTGACCGGGCTCGACAACTACCGGCGGATGATGAACGACCCGACCTTCTGGGCGTCCTTCCGGCACAGCGTGATCTACGTCCTGGTGCTGCCCGTGGTGGTGCTGGCCATCGCGCTGTTCCTGTCGTTCATGCTGAACGTGGGCGGACGCAGGAAGAAGGGCGCCGCGGTCGCGGGCGTCCAGGGCTCCTCGTTCTACAAGATCGTCTACTTCTTCCCGCAGGTGCTGTCCATCGCGATCGTCGCCCTGCTCTTCCAGTTCCTCTACAACCCGGACAGCGGGGCGCTCAATGCCTTCCTGGACGCCATCGGGCTCGGCGGCGTGCAGCCGGAGTGGCTCGGCGACCCGGGGCTCGCGCTGTGGTGCGTGATGGCCGTCCTGATGTGGAGCCAGGTCGGCTTCTTCGTGGTGCTGTTCTCCGCGGGCATGGCGTCCATCCCCAAGGACTTCTACGAGGCCGCCCTGCTCGACGGGGCGTCCCGCGCCACCACCTTCTTCCGGATCACGCTGCCCCTGCTGTGGGACACCGTGCAGTCCGGCTGGGTCTACATGGGCGTGCTCTCACTCGGAGCCGAGTCCTTCGCCGTCACCCAGATCATGACCGTCGGCCCCGGCGGACCCGCCGATTCCACCAACGTCCTGAGCCTGTACGTCTACCAGAAGGCGTTCCACAGTGGCCAGGCCGGCTACGCGACCGCCATCGGCGTCGCCCTCCTCCTCGTCACCCTGGTGTTCGCCGCCGGGGTGCTGCGTATGGGCCGGCGCGAACGGCTGGAGTTCTGATGAGCACTGACACCTCACCGCAGCCCGCCGAGACCGTGCCCCCGCGCGTACCGGCCGCCAAGAACGGCCCGGGCCGCGAGCACGGCGAGAAGAAGACCGGCGGGGTACTCAACGTCTTCTCCCACGGCGTCCTGGTGATCTGGGCGATCCTGGTGGTGATGCCGCTGCTGTGGGCGGTCATGACCTCCTTCAAGGACGACAAGTCGATCTTCACCTCGCCGTGGTCGTTCCCCAGCCACCTGCACTTCGAGAACTGGTCGCGCGCCTGGAGCCAGGCGCACATGAGCGACTACTTCCTCAACACGATCATCGTGGTGGCGTTCTCGCTCTTCGGCACGCTGCTGCTCGGCTCGATGGCCGCGTACGTGCTGGCCCGGTTCGAGTTTCCCGGCAACAGGTTCATCTACTTCCTGTTCATCGGAGGAATGAGCTTCCCGATCATCCTGGCGCTCGTCCCGCTGTTCTACGTGATGCAGAACCTGTCGCTGCTCAACACGATCCCCGGGTTGATCATCGTCTACATCGCGTACTCGCTGCCGTTCACCGTCTTCTTCCTCACCTCGTTCTTCAAAACGCTGCCGACCTCGGTGGCGGAGGCGGCGATCATCGACGGTGCGTCACACACCCGCACCTTCTTCCAGGTCATGCTCCCCATGGCGAAGCCCGGCCTGATCAGCGTCGGGATCTTCAACTTCCTCGGCCAGTGGAACCAGTACCTGCTGCCGACGGTGCTCAACACCGACCCGAACCACAAGGTGCTCTCCCAGGGCCTGGTGGCCCTCGCCACCAGCCAGGGATACAAGGGGGACTGGTCGGGCCTGTTCGCGGGGCTCGTGATGGCGATGCTGCCCGTGCTGGCCGCGTACATCATCTTCCAGCGCCAGGTCGTCGCGGGGCTCACCGCGGGAGCGCTGAAGTAACGTCAGCGAAAACATCGGATCAGGGGTTGCCCGTCGACAATTGTCGGCGGGCATTTCCATTTAATTCGGACCTTTTGCCCGTGGTGGCATCGCTCAAGGTCTTGACGGGAGGTGGCCCCAAAGGCTGAGCTTAGGGTTCACAAGTTGGAGAAACGTCGGGGTCTCAGTGACGCGGCCCCACCGGCAGGCGGTCGTCGTGCCGCCCGCCAGGGCAGGAGTGGATGATCCGTGCAGACTCCGGGGTCGCAGTCGTCCCTGCACCGGGCAAACCTGGAACGGGTGGTACGCGCCGTGCGTATGGCCGGTTCGCTCACGCAGGCCGAGATCGCCAGGAGTACGGGACTCTCCGCCGCCACGGTCTCCAACATCGTCCGGGAACTCAAGGACGGCGGCACGGTCGAGGTCACCCCGACCTCCGCCGGCGGCCGCAGGGCCCGCAGTGTCTCGCTCAGCCCCGACGCCGGCATCGTGCTCGGAGTCGATTTCGGCCACACGCACCTGCGGGTGGCCGTGGGGAACCTGGCCCACCAGGTGCTCGCCGAGGAGTCCGAGCCGCTGGACGTCGACGCGTCGTACGCGGACGGCTTCGGCCGGGCCGAGACGCTGGTGGAGCGGCTCATCGTGACCACCGGGATCGACCGCCAGAAGGTCATCGGCGTGGGGCTCGGCGTGCCGGGCCCCATCGACGTCGAGTCCGGCACGCTCGGCTCCACGGCGATCCTCCCGGGCTGGGGCGGGATCAACCCGGGCGACGAGCTCGCCGCGCGCCTCGGCGTACCGGTCTACGTCGACAACGACGCCAACCTCGGCGCCCTGGGCGAGATGGTCTGGGGCAGCGGCCGCGGGGTCAGGGACCTCGCCTACATCAAGGTGGCGAGCGGCGTCGGGGCGGGCCTCGTCATCGCGGGGCAGATCTACCGCGGCCCGGGCGGCACGGCCGGCGAGATCGGCCACATCACGCTGGACGAGGCGGGCCCGGTGTGCCGCTGCGGCAACCGCGGCTGCCTGGAGACGTTCGCCGCGGCGCGGTACGTGCTGCCGCTCCTCCAGCCCAGCCACGGCTCCGAGTTGACCATGGAACGGGTCGTGCAACTGGCGCGCGAGGGCGACCCGGGATGCCGTAGGGTCGTCGGCGATGTCGGCCGCCACGTCGGCAGCGGAGTGGCCAATCTGTGCAACCTCCTGAACCCCTCCAGAGTCGTCCTGGGGGGCGATCTCGCGGAGGCGGGGGAACTGGTGCTCGCGCCCATCAGGGAGTCCGTCTCGCGCTACGCCATCCCCAGCGCGGGGCGCCAGTTGTCGGTGCTCCCCGGTGCGCTCGGGGGGCGTGCCGAGGTGCTCGGCGCGCTGGCGCTCGTACTCAACGAAATGGGTGATTCGACCCTGCTCGAGAGCACACATCCGGCCACGACTCCCGCCTTCACTTAGATAACGAATGGCACCGTTGTCATCTCGTTAAGGATTTACTCCTTGACGTCGCCCGTTTGGCCGAGTTGACTTCCAGCCACCTCGGCCGCAGCGACGCGGCCTCGTCAGGGAGGTTTTTCGAAGTGAACGCTCAGATGCGTCGTGCTGCGATGGCCGCGTCCGCCACCGCAATGGCTGTCCTCCTCGCCGCCTGCGGCAGCGCCAAGCAGTCCGGTGGCAGCGGCGGCGGCGACTCCGCCAGCAAGAAGGCGAAGGGGGACGACATCACGGTCGGCCTGCTGCTGCCGGAGAACAAGACCGCTCGTTACGAGTCCCTCGACAGGCCGCTGATCACCAAGCGGATATCGGACCTCACCAACGGCAAGGGCAAGGTCGTCTACGAGAACGCCCAGCAGGACGCGACGACCCAGACCCAGCAGATGCAGACGCTGATCACCCGCAAGGTCGACGTGATCATCCTCGACTCCGTGGACTCGAAGTCGATCGCCTCCTCGGTCCAGAAGGCCAAGGACGCCGGCATCCCGGTGGTGGCCTACGACCGCCTCGCGGACGGCCCGATCGACGCCTACACCTCCTTCGACAACACCGAAGTCGGTCGGGTGCAGGCCAACGCCCTGGTCAAGAAGCTGGGGCCGAAGGCGAAGAGCGGCAAGATCGTGATGGTGAACGGCTCCGTCACGGACCCGAACGCCAAGATGTTCAAGGACGGCGCCCTGCCGATCCTGCAGAAGGCCACGACCATCGCCAAGAAGTACGACACGCCGGACTGGGACCCGAACAACGCCAACAGCGAGATGGCCGCGGCGATCCAGGCCGTCGGCAAGAACAACATCGTCGGTGTCTACTCCGCCAACGACGACATGGCCGGCGCCATCATCCAGGCCATGAAGACGGCCGGCATGGACCCGAAGAAGATCCCGGTCACGGGCCAGGACTCCACGCTCACCGGCGTCCAGCGGATCCTCGCCGGCACGCAGTTCATGAGCATCTTCAAGTCCTACCCGCAGGAGGCGTCCATCGCCGGCCAGATGGCCGTCGACCTCGCCCAGGGCAAGTCCGTGGACTCCGTCGCTCCCGACAAGAGCAACAGCAACACCACGAAGAACATCCCCACCAAGATCGTCCCGGTGGTCGCCCTGACCAAGGACAACATCAAGGACACGGTCGTCAAGGACAACTACTACAAGCTCTCCGACATCTGCACCGCGAACTACAAGGCCGCGTGCAAGGCCGCCGGTCTGATGTGACCGGTCCGGGAGCCGGGGGACACCTCCCCGCGGCTCCCGCGTGAAGCCTGTCCGGCGCCCCGCTCGACCACCGCCCCGCAAGCAGAAGCGACGGGGCGCCGGACGGAACTCTTCACCTCCCCTGCCGCCGACCCCCGGCGGCAGGTTCGCGCATGTTCTGCTCGACCTCCGCGCCACACCCCGGCGCGGCATCCCCGCCGGTCAGGCGGCGAAGGAGATGGTTCACGTGACCGCTACGCCCGTGCTGGCGTTGCGAGGGGTCTCCAAGCGATTCGGTGCCGTCCAGGCGCTCACCGACGTCGACCTTGAGATCCACGCCGGTGAGGTGGTCGCCCTCGTGGGCGACAACGGAGCCGGAAAGTCCACGCTGGTCAAGACGATCGCCGGCGTGCACCCCATCGACGAGGGCGTCATCGAGTGGCAGGGCCGGCAGGTCTCCGTCAACCGGCCGCAGGACGCCCAGCACCTGGGCATCGCGACCGTGTACCAGGACCTCGCGCTCGCCGACAACATCGACGTTGTGGGCAACCTCTTCCTCGGCCGCGAGATCCGCCGCTACGGCATCGTGCTCAACGAGGTCGAGATGGAGCGCCGCTCACGCGAGCTCCTCGACTCGCTCTCCATCCGCATCCCGAGCGTGCGCATCCCGATCGCGTCGCTCTCCGGAGGCCAGCGCCAGGTCGTGGCGATCGCCCGCTCCATGCTGGGCGAGCCCAAGCTCGTCATCCTCGACGAGCCGACGGCCGCCCTCGGCGTCGAGCAGACCGCACAGGTGCTCGACCTCGTCGAGCGGCTGCGGGCCCGCGGCCTCGCGGTCCTGCTCATCAGCCACAACATGGCCGACGTCAAGGCCGTGGCCGACCGGGTCGCGGTGCTGCGCCTGGGCGGCAACAACGGCGTCTTCGACGTCAGGACCACCTCGCAGGAAGAGATCATCGCCGCCATCACCGGCGCCACGGACAACGCCGTCACCCGGCGCGCGTCCCGTACCGCGGAGGTTCAGAAGTGAGCATCGACAAGACCTCCTCGGCGCGCCACGCCGCGGTCGACGCGCCGGGGGCGGCGGAGGGCGCCGTCGCAGCCGTCGACCCGCGTCTGCTCGTGCAGCAGGAGGGCATCGCCGGCTACGTCACCGAGTTCAAGCGCAAGATCAAGGCCGGTGAGCTGGGCTCCATACCGGTCATCGTCGGTCTGATCCTGATCGCCGCGATCTTCACCAGCCTGAACTCCAACTTCCTCGGCCCCGGCAACATCACCAACATCCTGGTGCAGATGGCTGGAACCGGCCTGATAGCCACCGGCATCGTCTTCGTGCTGCTGCTCGGCGAGATCGACCTCTCCGTCGGCTCCGTCAGTGGTCTGTCGAGCGCCATCTTCGCGGTGCTCGCCATCACGCACGGCATGAACAACATCCTGGCCCTCGTGCTGGCCCTGGCCTCCGGCGCGGTGGCCGGCGCGATCCACGGCTTCTTCTTCGCACGTGTCGGCGTTCCGGCCTTCGCCGTCACCCTGGCCGGCCTGCTGTTCTGGAACGGCCTGATGCTCCAGGTGCTCGGCCCGGACGGCACCATCAACATCCCCAGCGACAACGTCGTCTACAAGCTCGAGGGCTACTACTTCAGTGATGTCGCCGCGGCGTACATCCTGGCCCTCGTGGCCGTCGTCATCTACTTCTGGACGGCGTTCTCGCAGAACCGCCGCAGGCAGCAGGCCGGCGTGCCGGCCCGTCCGGTGAGCGACATCCTCATGCGGACGGTGCTGATCGCCATCGTGGCCTTCGGCGTGGCGATCATCTTCAACCAGTACAAGGGCCTGCCGCTGGCCGTGGTGATCTTCGTCGGCCTGCTGGTGATCACCGACTTCGTGCTCCGCAGGACGACGTACGGCCGCAAGGTCTTCTCGCTCGGCGGCAGCGTCGAGGCGTCGCGCCGTGCCGGTATCAACGTGACCGTGATCCGTATCACGGTCTTCATGATCGCGGGCTTCTTCGCCGCGCTCGGCGGTCTCTTCCTGGCCTCGCAGATCGCGGCGGCCAACCAGGGGGCCGGCGCCGGCAACCTGCTGATGAACTCCATCGCGGCGGCCGTCATCGGCGGCACCAGCCTCTTCGGTGGCCGGGGCCGCACGTGGAACGCGCTGCTCGGCGTGCTGGTGATCATCTCGATCCAGGTGGGTCTTGGCATCCAGGGCGTGGCCGCGCCCATCGTGTCCATGGTCACCGGTGCAGTCCTCCTGGCCACCGTCGTCATCGACGCCATCACCAGGAAGACCCAGAGGAGCGCGGGTCGCGCCTGACCGCGTTCCCGCAGACCGTGCCCGGCGCCTTCGCAGGTGCCGGGCACGGCCGCGTTGCCGGCGGGGCAGCCGGGCGCGGCACGGCGGGCGGGCCGCCGCGACACTCGGGCAGCAGTTCGAATCGGGGTCGTGACCGGCGCGCACACGCTGCCCTCCGGCGACCCCGAGTGCCCCACAAGACGCTGAAAACCCCTGCGTATCGAAGGGGGATGACCATGCATAACGGTCGCAAGGGCGCAAGAGGTTCAATTCGTTTGCAGCCGATGGTGTGACACACAAACGCGCCGCCCGACGAACGCCGTCGCGGGCGGAACATTAGAATCAGCGGATCGGCAGAGCTCGACCGGCTCAATCGCAAGGAGGCACGGGTGCCGTTGCTGACCCACATCAAGGGACCGCGGGATCTGGACCGCCTCGACCCCGAGCAGCTCACGCAGCTCGCGGGCGAGATCAGGACGTTCCTCGTCGACGCGGTCTCCAAGACCGGCGGCCACCTCGGACCCAACCTGGGCGTGGTGGAGCTGACGATCGCACTCCACCGGGTGTACGACTCGCCGAACGACAAGATCCTCTTCGACACGGGCCACCAGTCGTACGTCCACAAGCTCCTCACGGGCCGCCAGGACTTCGGCAAGCTCAAGGGCAAGGGGGGACTGTCCGGCTACCCCTCGCGCGCCGAGTCCGACCACGACGTCATCGAGAACTCCCACGCGTCCACGGTCCTCGGCTGGGCCGACGGCCTCGCCAAGGCCAACCGCGTCCTGCGGAAGGACGACAGCGTGGTCGCCGTCATCGGCGACGGGGCGCTGACGGGCGGCATGGCCTGGGAGGCGCTGAACAACATCGCCGCCGCCAAGGACCGTCCGCTCGTCATCGTCGTCAACGACAACGAGTGGTCGTACGCGCGCACCACGGGCGGGCTGGCCAACCACCTCGCCACCCTGCGCATCTCCGACGGCTACGAGCGCTTCCTCGCCCGCGGCAAGGACCTGCTCGAACGCACGCCGGTCCTCGGCAGGCCGCTCTACGAGACGCTGCACGGGGCCAAGAAGGGCCTGAAGGACTTCGTCGCGCCGCAGGGCATGTTCGAGGACCTCGGCCTGAAGTACATGGGACCCATCGACGGGCACGACGTGGAGGCCGTGGAATCGGCGCTCCTGCGGGCGAAGCGCTTCGGCGGCCCCGTCATCGTGCACTGCATCACCGAGAAGGGCCGCGGCTACACCCCCGCCGAGCAGGACCCCACGGACCGCTTCCACGGCATCGGGCCGATCCACCCCGACACCGGCCTGCCCATCTCGGCGGGCGGCGCGGACTGGACGTCGGTGTTCGGCGAGGAGATGCTCAAGCTGGGCCACGAGCGCGACGACATCGTCGCGATCACCGCCTCGATGCTGCACCCCGTCGGCCTCACCAAGTTCGCCGAGGCGTTCCCCGAGCGCGTGTACGACGTCGGCATCGCAGAGCAGCACGGAGCGGTCTCCGCCGCCGGCCTCGCCACCGCCGGACTGCACCCCGTCTTCGCCGTCTACGCGACGTTCCTCAACCGCGCCTTCGACCAGGTCCTCATGGACGTGGCGCTGCACCGCTGCGGTGTCACGTTCGCCCTGGACCGGGCCGGCATCACCGGCACGGACGGCCCCTCGCACAACGGCATGTGGGACATGTCGATGCTCCAGGTCGTCCCCGGCATCAGGATCGCGGCGCCCCGCGACGCCGACCAGGTGCGAGCCCAGCTGCGCGAGGCCGTCCAGGTCGAGGACGCGCCCACGGTGGTGCGGTACTCGAAGGGCGCGGTCGGCCCCGCGGTGGCGGCCGTGGGCCGCGTCGGCGGCATGGACGTCCTGCACAGGCCGGACGCCACGGGCACGGCGGACGTGCTCCTCGTCTCCGTCGGCGCGCTCGCCCCGATGTGCCTCGAGGTCGCCGACCTGCTGGGCAAGCAGGGCATCTCCACGACGGTCGTCGACCCGCGGTGGGTCAAGCCCGTCGACGAGGAGATGGTGCCGCTCGCCGAGCGCCACCGCGTCGTCGTCACCGTCGAGGACAACATCCGCACCGGCGGGGTCGGCGCAGCCGTCGCCCAGGCGCTCAGGGACGCCGGGGTGGACGTGCCGCTGCGCGACTTCGGCATCCCCGAGCGGTTCCTGCCGCACGCGTCGCGCAAGGAGATCATGGCCGAGATCGGCCTGACGGCGCCGGACATCGCCCGCCAGGTCACCGGCCTCGTGGCGCGGCTCGACGGGAAGTTCGTGGACGCGGGCGAGATCGCGCGCGACTGAGCGCGCCCGCGGGGGCCAGTGCCGTCCTGACGGCCCGTCCCCGCGGCCCGGGGCGGCCGGCCCCCGCGCGGGCTCGGCCGGCCCTGGCGTCTGTGCGCTCCCCGGCGGGGGCGACGCACTGCCGGCCCGTTGGGCGTCGGGCGGCCCTGCCCGTTGGGCGTCGGGCGGCCCTGGCGTCCGTGCGCTCCCCGGCCGGAGCGACGCACGGACCGGGTTCGTCGGGCGGCGGGCGTCCGGTGTCGGGCGGCGCTGGAGAACCGCCGCTGGAGCACGGCCGGGCGTTGGCCGCGGCGTCCGGCGAGCGCGGGAGGCCGATCACCCCGGCCGTCGGGTCAGGGCACCCGGGCCGCGGACAGCAGCGCCGCCGCCTCCTCGGCCGGCTGCTCGCCCGCCAGCGGCGCGAAGAAGCCGGCCGACGGCGCCGCCTCGAGCGTCACCCGCTCACCGCCGAGCCAGTCGGCGTCGAACCCCAGGCGCCACGAGTGCAGGTGTGTACGCGTGCCCGCCTGTGCCGCGGCCTTGTCGAACAGCGGGTCCCCCAGGATCGGATGGCCGATCCACGCGAGGTGCACCCGGATCTGGTGGCGCCGCCCGGTGACCGGCCTGGCGACCAGCAGCGTGTGCCGCGTCCCCTCGTACAGCGTGTCGAAGACGGTCGTCGACGGATACCTGCGCGTGTCCAGCAGGTCCTCGTCCGCAACCGACCAGCGGCCCTCGTCCGCCTCGCGCTCCGCACGGATGGACTCACGCGGCGCCGCGATGCGGACGCGCCCCTTCCGCCCGGCGCTCAGGGGCAGTTCGATGGTCCCGTGCCGGGGCAGCCCGACCGTCTCCGTGAGGACGAGATACGCCTTGTCGACGGTCCGCTCGCTGAACTGCCGCGTCAGACCGCCGTGCCGGTCCAGCTCCTTGGCGAAGAGGATGACGCCCGACGTGGCCTTGTCGATCCGGTGCACGGGATAGAGCTGTTCGCCCGCATCCTGCGCCAGCTCCACGATGTCCGTGCCGTGCCGCTCGCCCATCACGGAGATCCCGGACGGCTTGTCGAGAGCGAGGATCGCGGAGTCCTCCAGGAGGAGCGACGCATCGCGCAGATCGCGCCAGTTCCAGTCGGTCGTGCCCATGCTCAGTAGCGTACGCTGCGCGGACCCACCCTCCCCGCGCCGTGGACGGCCGTTCTGCGCAGCAGCTCGCGGTCCGCCGTGGCGACGAGGCAGGGCCGCCCCCGCGCCCCCGCCTCCGCCGCCAGTTCCACGATCAGATCGTCGCCGCTGCCGGAAGCCGACGCGACCCGCACACCGGGCACCGACTCCACGCCACGTGCCGCTCCCTCCACCACCAGGACCGTCTCCAGGGGCCCCGCGTGACCCGGCACGCCGCGCCCCTCGGCCGCCGCCACCGCCAAGGCGTCACGCAGGCGCTCGGCCGCGCCGCGGCGGTCCCGCCACCACCCGTCGGGGACGGAACCGACCACGTTCGCGCCGTCGACGATCAGAAGAGTCAGCACAGCCGCAGCCTCGCACACGACCGCGTTCGGCCCCCGGGTTAGGATCGGCTGTTCGTAACCTCCGCGGGTGGAGCGGGGGACACGGGAAGGTGGTGGCGGCGGGTCATGGCGCTGCGGTCCGCGCGGGCACGGAAGAAGTCCGAAGACCCCGGCCGGGGTGCGCCGGCCCCCGGCCCCGCCGCGAAGAAGCGTGGCAAAGCAGTACCGGACGGCGCCGTTCCGAGGCCCACCGCCGGACGCTGGCTGCTGCGGGGGAAGGACGGCAGGCTCTCCGCGTACGCGCAGGTCGACGACGCGGCCGTGTGGTGGACCGAGACGGTGGCCGGTGGACCGTACTTCACCGGCCCGCAGCGGCTGCCCGCCGGCGGCACGGCGATCAGCATGACCACCGCCCAGAGCGCCGAGGGCTACGCGCACCTGGTGGCCCTGCGCAGACGTCCGGCGCCCGACGACGGCGACCCGCTCATCGACCTGGTCCACGCGATCCAGTACCAGTCCGGGCGGCCGCTGCGCACGTGGCAGTCCATCCCGAGTCCCTACCGCACCCGGGCCAAGTCGGCGAAGATGGGCGTTCCCGCCGTGCTGCTCGACGGGCACGGCGGACTCCACGTGTACCTGCAGAACGCCGAGGGCCGCCTCTCGTTCCGCAGGCAGACGCCGAAGGGCCGCTTCAACGACTGGGAGCGGGCGAGCGTCGAGGGCACACCCATCAAGGCCGAGGCGTACGCGGTGCTCGGCGACGACGGCGTGATCGACGTGCTCGGCCCCGCCGCGGGCCGCGTGCTGCACTGGCGTCTGCGGGGGCACGAGGGCGAGGCCGAGCGCGTCAGCGAACTGGAGCTCGACGCGGCGGTCGCACCCGGCACGCTCTCGTCCGAGCGCACCTCGCCCTCCCACCGCACCTACTTCTGGCGCGACGCGGGAAGCGCCGGGGTGCGCGCCTGGCGACCGGGGAGCGACCCGGCCGACCTCGGCGGTCCCGGCAGCGGCCCCGTGTCCGTCCTGCGCACGCCCGTGGACGGCGTGGACTGCACGATCCTCGCGGGCCGGGGGCAGGACGGCCGTCCGGCACTCGCCGCCTACCCGACGGAGGACGAGGAGGCGGGCCTGACGTGGGTTCCCTCCGGCGAACCGTGCCGGGGAGCGCCGGCACTCGCACTGGACGGCGCGGGCAGGGTGACGCTGGCCGCCATCGGCGCGGACGGCTCCCTGCGGATCGCCCGGCAGAAGGCGGAGACCGGCCTGGCTTTGGAGGCCTGGACGCGACCGGCTGGCTGACGCCCGTGGCGCCCTGGCGCCCGCCTCACGGCTTGCGCCCCCTACGGGAAACTCCCGCCGGGGCGGCCCTCGCGCGGCGACGCGGACCCTGACGCCGTATCCGGGCAACGGGGCTGCGCACCCTGACTTCACCCCCGAACGCCGTGCCATCGCGTTTCTGCCACGTCCCGGCCGGTGATGCCCCCTTCGGAAACGCGGAGCAGCGCATCGACGGGGGCACACCATGACAACGCCGGCAATCACGCCATCGCACCACCTCGGGGGCGGCACCGGGCGCGAGCACACATCGGGGTGGTCCGCATCCGGGGCGGCGCCCGCCGGGTGGCACCTGTGCGCATCGGGGTCACGGCCCACGACACCGGGCCCACCTCCTTGGGAAAGGGAGACCCGGCTGTTCATGATCGCTGCCCCACCGCCCGAAGGGAACGCGATGAGAGCAGCACTGAGGTACGGCGCGCTGGCGGCGCTCGGCTCCCTGACCCTCTCGACGGCCGTCGCCGCCCCTGCACACGGCGCGGACGCCGCGGGTACGGCGAGGCCGCCCTACGAGCGCTTCGACCCCTTCGCCGGCGGCCGGGCCGTGACGGCGCACGAGCTCGCCGCGGGGCCCGCGGCACGCGGTGTCGCGCTCGCCGCACGCCGGGCGGCGGCCGCGGGCATCGCGTTCGGGCCGTGCCCCAAGGAGGAGATGCTGCCTGACCCCGTGACCTGCGGCACCGTCCAGGTCCCGCTCGACTACGCGCACCCGGAAGGCCGCGAGATCGCGCTGACCGTCAGTCACGTCAAGGCTCGTGGCAAGCCATCCGAGCGGCAAGGCGCCCTCGTCTACAACCCGGGCGGCCCCGGCGCCTCCAGCATGTCGTTCCCCATGGTGGCGGACCTGCCCGAGTGGAAGAAGATCGCGGCGGCCTACGACATCGTCGGCTACGCGCCGCGCGGCGTGGGACACTCGGCGCCGCTGTCCTGCGAGAGCCCGCAGGACTTCGCGAAGGCGCCGACAGCGGCGCCCGAGCACCCCTCACGGGCCTACAAGCGCCAGCGGGTCAAGGAGGCCAAGGCGTACGCGCGCGCCTGCGCGGCGAAGGCGGGCGACGCGCTGCCCCACTACACGTCGATCAACAACGCGCGCGACCTCGACGTGCTGCGGGCCGCGCTCGGCGAGAAGAAGCTGACGTTCATGGGCGCCTCCTACGGCACCTACTTCGGCGCCGTGTACGCGACGCTGTTCCCCTCCCACGTGCGGCGCATGGTGTTCGACTCGGCAGTCGACCCCGACCCGTCACAGGTCTGGTACGGCGACAACATGGAGCAGTCGGCGGCGTTCGAACGCCGCTGGGCCGACTTCCGCACCTGGGTCGCCCGGCACGACGCCGTCTACCACCTGGGCACCACGGCGGCGGGCGTCGAGCGCAGCTACGAGGAGGTCAGGGCACGCGTCGCGCGCCGGCCGGCGGGCGGCACCGTCGGCACCGCCCAGCTCCAGGCCGCGATGCTCTCCGCGGGCTACTACGACGACTACTGGGCGATGCGGGCGACGGCGCTCTCGGAGTACCTCAAGGGCGACGAGAAGCCGCTCGTCGAGCAGGCCTCACCCCTGACGCTCCCAGAAGCCGAGCGGGAGGCGGAGAACGCCAACGCGGTCTACACGGCGGTGGAGTGCAACGACGCGCCCTGGCCGGGTGACTGGCGCGACTGGGACCGCGACAACACGGCCCTCGCGCGCACGGCACCCTTCGAGACGTGGGACAACGTCTGGCAGAACCTGCCCTGCGCCTACTGGCCCGCGCCGCACCGGCGCCCGGTCGACGTGCGGACCGCCCCCGGCGCCCTGCCACCGACACTGATCCTCGCCGCCGAGCGCGACGCGGCCACGCCGTACGAGGGAGCGCTCGAGCTCCAGCGCAGGCTGGCCGGTTCCTCGCTGGTGACCGAGCGCGACGCGGGCACCCACGGCATCGCGGGCGGACCCAACGCGTGCGTGAACGCCTACATGACCGACTACCTGCTGACGGGACGGACGCCGGGGACCGCGGCGAGCTGCGCGCCGCACAAGGCCCCGAACCCGGTGTCCCTGGCGCGCGCGAAGGCGCCTCGCCGGGAAACGTCCGGCTCGCGGGCGCTCAGCACGCGGGCACTCCGCACGAGCGTGCTGCCGGGGCCGGCATGACGGCGTGCGGGAACGCGCCCGCGGAGGGCCGTTCAGCCGCCGGTCGCGGCGGTCGGCGCCGAGGCCGCGGCACCCTGGCCGCCATCGCCATCGCCATCGCCATCGCCGTCCGGGCCGTCGCCGCCCGCTGCCTTCGCCTTCGCCTCGGCCGCCTCGCGCTCGTCGCGAACGTCCCGGCGGAACAGCACCCACCAGCCCACCGGCACGCCCGCGGCGAAGAGCCACCACTGGATGGCGTAGGGCAGGTGCACGCCCTTGCCGACGACCGCCATGGAGCCGCTGTCGGCGTTGGGGCCCGGCACGAGCTCCGCCTCCTCCGACGCGGGCGGAGTGGGCTTGGTGGACTCCAGCTCCATGTAGCCCGCGACCACGGGCTCCGGCAGGTTCTTGGCCTGCTCCTCGCTGTTGATGATCATGTACTGCTTGGGCGGCAGCCCGACCCTGTGGTGGATGCCCGTGGACGCGTACGTCTCGTCCGGGCGCAACCGCCCGACCACCTTGACGGTGCCCTGCGGCGCCTTCGGGACGGGCGGGTAGGCGGTGCCGCTGTTGTTCGCCGGCTTCACCCAGCCGCGATTGACCAGGATCGCGTCACCCGAGGCGGTGATGAGCGGGGTGATCACGTGGAAGCCGACCGTCTCGCCATGGGCGTCGGTGCGCTGGCGGATCACGAACTGGTGCGCCGGGTCGTAGTGGCCGGTGGCGCTGACCGTCCGGTACAGGTCTCTGAACGGCACGGTGCCGCCCGGCTTCGACAGCGAGGTCATCGCAACCGTCGGCGCGCTCAGGTTTCCGTTGATCAGCGCGTTGTTCCTGTTCGTCTCCTCGTACCGGTGGTACTGCCACAGGCCCAGCCGGTAGAAGGTCGGGATCAGGGCGGCGAACACCAGAGTAAGGATCACCCAGCGCCGGGTCAGCAGGGTACGCAACACCTCACGACCGTACCTCCACGCCCCGGCGGCCCAGCAGCCGCCCCGCCTTCGGCGGCATGTCCGACATGCGCCGGCCGGCCCCGGACGGCACGCGCGCCCGGACGCCGGGCGGCATCCAACGGCAGCGGGCCGCCCGGCCCCCGGTTCTCAGGCGAGCCCTGCGACCAGGTCCGCCACCGACTTGCGGCGGCCCGTGAAGAACGGCACCTCGATGCGGACGTGGCGGCGCGTCTCCGAGCCCCGCAGGTGACGCATCAGGTCGACGATGCGGTGCAGCTCGTCGGCCTCGAACGCGAGGATCCACTCGTAGTCGCCGAGCGCGAACGACGAGACCGTGTTGGCCCGCACGTCCGGGTAGTCGCGCGCCATCATGCCGTGCTCGGCGAGGAGCCTGCGCCGCTCCGCGTCCTCCAGCAGGTACCACTCGTACGAGCGCACGAACGGGTACACGGCGACGTAGTCGCGCGGCGTCTCCTCCGCGAGGAACGCGGGCACGTGCGACTTGTTGAACTCGGCGGGCCGGTGCAGCGCCATGTTCGACCACACGGGCTTCAGGGCGCGTCCGAGGCGTGTGCGGCGGAAGCGGTTGTAGGCGTCCTGGAGCTCGTCGGCGGTCTCCGCGTGCCACCAGATCATCACGTCCGCCTCGGCCTTCAGGCCGGAGACGTCGTACGTGCCCCGGATGGTGATGCCCTTGGCGGCCAGCTGGTCGAACAGGTCCTGGACCTCGTCGGCGTAGCCCGACCTGTCCTCGGGCAGCACGTCGCGCAGCTGGAAGACGGACCACAGGGTGTAGCGGACGACGTCGTTGAGGTCCCGGGCCTTCTTGCCCGCGTGCGGGGTCTTGTCCGGAGAGGGTGCAGCAGTCATGGGACCCATTCTCGCGCGCCCCGGCCACTGCTCCCGCCCGGGGTCACCCCCGTTTCCCGCTTCCGCTCACCGCGCGCCCGAACCGGCGATCTCGTCCGCCGCCCGCGTGGCGGAGGCGATGGTGGCGGGGATGCCGACCCCGTCGTACGCCGCCCCGCACACCCGCAGTCCCGGCAGCGCCGCGACGGCCTCCCGGATGCGCGCCACGCGCGCCAGGTGGCCCACCGGGTACTGCGGCAGCCCGCCGATCCACCGGGTCACGCGCGTGGCCACCGGCCGCGCGGAGATGCCCACCGCGTCCCCGAGGTCGCTCAGCGACGCGCGCACCAGGTCGGCGTCCTCGCGCTGCACCTGCTCCTGCTCGCCGTACCTGCCCACCGACGTGCGCAGCACGAACAGGCCGGGAGCCGCGTCGTCGACCCATCCCCACTTGCGGGAGGAGAACGTCGCCGCCTTGATCGTGCGCCCGTCGACCGGCGGTACGAGGAAGCCGCTGCTGTCCTGCGGCAGCGCGGCGACGTCCGCGCGGCGGAACGCCATCGTGATCAGCGCCATCGAGGCGTACTCGACCTCGGCGAGCTCGGCGGAGGCCTTCGGAGCCACATCGGCCAGCAGCGCGGAGCTCGACCAGGCGGGCGTGGCGAGCACGATGGCGTCAGCGGTCAGCACCTCCTGATCGGTGCGGACGTGCCAGCTGTCGGTGGCGCGGGACAGGCCGAGCACGGGCGCCTTGGTGCGCACCTCACCGCCCGCCGCGCGCACCGCGTCGGCCACGGCGCCCGGGAGGCGCCCGATGCCCCCGTCGACGCCGTTGAACACCGGCCCGCCGGACGGTGCGGGCCCGCCGGTGGCGGGCGCGGACGGCGCGGCCTGGAGCGAGCGGACGGCGTCGAGCAGCGACCCGTGGCGCCGGGCCGCCGCGTACAGCCCCGGCACCGCGGCGCGCATCGAGATGCGGTACGCGTCGCCGGCGTACACCCCGCCGAGCAGCGGCTCGACCAGCCGGTCGACCACCTCGCGGCCGAAACGCTCCGCCACGTACGCGCCGATGGCGACGTCCTCGCCCACCTCGGCCGGCGGCAGCGCGCGTTCCCCGGAGATCCTGTCGAGGCCCTCCTGCGACAGCAGTCCGGCGAGCGCGGCCGGGTCGCCGGGCACGCCCATCACGTGGCCCTTCGGCATCGGCCGCAGCGCGCCGCGCGTCCACACCGAGGACGTCGTCGCCCTGGGCGGCTGGAGCCGGCCGCCCAGGCCGACCGCGCCGGCCAGGTCGGAGCCCTCGGGGCGGCGCGCCAGCATCGACTCGGCGCCGAGGTCGATCGGCGCGCCCTCGATCTCGCCGGCGTGCAGCTTCCCGCCGACCCGGTCGCTGCCCTCGAGGACGGTGACGGTGGCGCCCGACGCGAGCAGCCGGTGCGCGGCGGCGAGACCCGCGATGCCGCCCCCGATGACCACCACACGCCCGGGTGAGGCCCCCGCGGGACGCGCGCTGAGTGTGTGCTGCGTGCTCGGCTCCATGGCTCTCACTCTCTCAAACCGGCGCGTGGTGCCGTCCGCCGCGTAGCGTTCCGGCAGCGGGATGGCCGATGCGAAGGGGAGTGCGATGGCGGCGGAGCGCATGGTGGTCGTCGGGGGTGACGCGGCGGGCATGTCCGCCGCCTCCCAGGCGCGCAGGCTGAGGGGCCGTGACGAGCTGGAGATCGTCGCCTTCGAGCGGACCCGCTTCACCTCGTACTCCGCCTGCGGCATTCCCTACTGGATCGCCGGGGACGTGCGAGAGCGCGACGCGCTGGTGGCGCGCACGCCGCGCGAGCACGCGGAGCGCGGCATCGACCTGCGCACGGGCACCGAGGTCGTCGAGCTCGACGTGCCGGGGCAGCGGGTGCTCGCGCGCGACCTGGAGAGCGGTGAGGAGGGCTGGACGGGCTACGACAAGCTGGTGCTGGCGACCGGCGCGAGCCCCGTGCGGCCGCCACTGCCCGGCATCGACGCGCCGAACGTGCACGGCGTCCAGACGCTCGACGACGGCCAGGCCCTCATCGACACGCTGGCCCGTACCGAGGGGCGGCGCGCCGTGGTCGTCGGCGCCGGGTACATCGGCGTCGAGATGGCGGAGGCGCTGCTGCGCCACGGGTACGAGGTCACCGTCGTGCACCGGGGCGAGCAGCCCATGTCGACACTCGACCCCGACATGGGGCGCATGGTCCGCGACGCGATGACCGGCATGGGCATCACGGTGGTGGACGGCGCCGCCGTCACGGGGATCGTCACGGGCGCGGACGGACGGGCGTGCGCCGTCGCCACGGACGACGCCGAGTACCCGGCGGACGTCGTCGTCCTCGGCATCGGCGTCCGGCCGCGTACGGAGCTCGCCGAGGCGGCGGGGCTGCCGCGCGGCACGTCCGGGGGACTGCTCACGGACCTGTCGATGCGGGTGCGCGGCCATGAGGACATCTGGGCGGGTGGCGACTGCGTCGAGGTGCTCGATCTGGTGTCGGGCCGCACGCGCCACATCGCGCTCGGCACCCACGCGAACAAGCACGGCCAGGTCATCGGCGCGAACGTGGGCGGCGGCTACGCTACGTTCCCCGGCGTCGTGGGCACGGCCGTGAGCAAGGTGTGCGACCTGGAGATCGCCCGCACGGGATTGCGCGAGAAGGACGCCCACGCGGTGGGGCTGCGGTTCGACACCGTGACGATCCGCTCCACCAGCCGGGCCGGCTACTTTCCCGGCGCGGCGGAGATGACGGTGAAGATGACCGCGGAGCGGCGCACCGGCCGGCTGCTCGGCGTGCAGATCGTGGGGCGCGAGGGAGCCGGCAAGCGGGTGGACGTGGCGGCCGTCGCCCTGACCGCCGGCATGACGGTGGAACAGATGACGTCACTCGACCTCGGGTACGCGCCGCCCTTCTCGCCGGTCTGGGACCCGGTCCTGGTGGCGGCGCGCAAGGCCACAGCTAAGCAGCGCGCGGGCGGTTGAGCCAGGGGCGCCCGGGTACGTGGGCGCGTCCCCCCGGCGCGCCGCCGTCAACCGCGCCTCTCAAACGAACAGTTGGTGCACCACCCCTTGACGCCCTCTTTGGTCTAGTCCAACTATGAGGGTGCGTGTCAGCGCGCCGCCGGACGGCCCCACCCTCCGGCCGGCGCGCCGTACCGGCTTCCCCACAGCCACCGAAAGGGCATCACCCATGCGCAGAATTCGCCATGCGACCGCCGGCCTCGCCACCGCGGCCCTCGCCGCGTCCGCCGCCCTCGCGTCCGGCGGTACCGCGTCCGCCGCGCCGGCCGCGGGCGCCACCACGTTCGCCCCGTACACGGACATGTCGAACGGTCAGGAGGGCCTGCTCGACACGGCGATCACCCAGCACGGCGTGAAGACCTTCACCGCGGCCTTCGTCATCGGCTCGGGCTGCAACGCCATCTGGGGCGACACGCTGCCCGTCGGCGGCGACTCGTACACGGACCCGCTCATCAAGAAGGCCCAGTCCGAGGGCGCTTCGGTCATCGTGTCGAACGGCGGCGCCGCGGGCTACCCGCTCGGCTGGACGTGCACGGACCAGAGCGCCATCAAGGCCGGCTACCAGAAGATCATCAGCGCCTACGGCGTGAAGTCCCTCGACTTCGACATCGAGGGCGGAGCCGTCGCGGACCAGACCTCGGCCGTCCGCAACTGGACGGTGATGAAGCAGCTCAAGGACGCCAACCCAGGCCTGACCGTGTCGGCGACGCTGCCCGTCCTGCCCAGCGGGCTCACCCAGGACGGCGTGAACATCCTCAAGTCCGCCAAGTCGGCGGGCCTGAAACTCGACGTCGTCAACGCCATGACCATGGACTACTACCAGGGCAACCAGGACATGGGCCAGGCCGCCATCAAGGCCGGCCAGGCGACGCTCGCCCAGATGAAGTCCGTCGACTCCTCGTACACCTACGCCAATCTCGGCATCACGCCCATGGCCGGCACCAACGACGACGGCTCGACCTTCACGCTCGCCGACGCGGCCACCGTGAAGAACTGGGCGGCCTCCAACGGCGTGGGCCGGTTGTCCATGTGGTCCGTCAACCGCGACCAGAGCTGCGGGGGCTCGTTCGCGCTCGCGGCCTCGTCCACCTGCAGCGGCGTCTCGCAGGCCAAGCTCGCCTTCACCGACGCCCTGAAGTAGGCGCAGCCGCCCGCACAGCCCGGGGCCGGCCGGAGGAAACGCCCCTGCCGGTCCCGGCTCGGCGAGCCGTCCGCTCGGCGAGCGGTCCGCTCGCCGGGTCAGCGAGCCGTTCGCTCGTGCACGAACTCGACGAGGCGGGTCAGCGCGTCCGGGTCCGTCGCCGGCATGACCCCGTGGCCCAGGTTGAACACATGCCCTTCGAGGCCGGACGCCGCTTCCAGCGCGGCCGCCGCCTTCGCCTCCACGGCCTCCCGCGGCGCGAACAGCACCGCCGGGTCCAGGTTGCCCTGGAGGGCCTTGCCGGGGCCGACCCTGCGCGCCGCCTCGTCCAGCGGCACGCGCCAGTCGACGCCGACGACGTCCGCGCCGGCCTCACCCATCAGGCCGAGCAGCTCGCCCGTGCCGACGCCGAAGTGGATGCGCGGCACGCCGTACGGGGCCGCCTCGGCGAACACCTTCGACGACGCCGGCATCACGTAGCGACGGTAGTCGTCGGGCGCCAGCGCCCCCGCCCACGAGTCGAACAGCTGGACCGCGCTCGCGCCCGCCTCGATCTGCACCTTCAAAAACGCCCCGGTGATCGCGGCGAGCCGGTCGACCAGGTCGGACCACAGGTCCGGCTCGCCGTACATCATGGCCTTGGTCCGCTCGTACGTGCGCGAGGGCCCGCCCTCGATCAGGTAGCTCGCGAGGGTGAACGGCGCACCCGCGAACCCGATCAGCGGGGTGGCGCCGAGTTCGGCCGTGAGCAGGCCGACGGCCTCGGTGACGTAGGGCACGTCGTCGGGCGTGAGCGGCCGCAGCCGGTCCAGGTCGGCGCGCGTGCGCACCGGGTCGGCGATCACGGGACCGACGCCCGGCTTGATGTCGAGATCGATGCCGATCGCCCTGAGCGGCACCACGATGTCGCTGAAGTAGACCGCCGCGTCCACCTTGTGCCGGCGCACCGGCTGCATCGTGATCTCGGTGATCAACTCGGGGCGCGTGCAGGACTCCAGCATCGGCACGCCCTCGCGCACCTTCAGGTACTCGGGCAGCGACCGTCCCGCCTGGCGCATGAACCACACCGGGGTGTGCGGCACCTCCTCGCGTCTGCAGGCGCGCAGGAAGGCCGAGTCGTGCGTGGCGGTGTTCGTGGTCGGCTGGCCCGTGGGGCGGTGCTGGTTGCTCACGTCCGGAATCTTCGCATGTGTGGCCGAGAGGCAGGCCCCGCACGGGTGTCCCTCCCTGCGCGCGGGCCGTGTTCGGCCTACTCTTCCCCGCATGGCCGCGGCTCAGGGACAGTTCTCCGATCATTCGAACGACGCAGGTGGGAAGGAAAACGCGCCGGGCGCTCCACTACCGCCCGCCTTCCTCGCCGCGGTGGAGGCGCTGCGCGCTGCGCGGCCGGGTCAGGAGATCGAGATCGAGCCGACGCGGGCGCCGCAGCGGCTCGCGCCGCACGCGTACGCGCTGGAGGCGACCGTCGTCGACGGCGAGGACGACCTCGCGGACGGCCGCCTCGTCCTCCTGCACGACCCGGCGGGCCACGAGGGATGGCACGGAACGTTCCGCCTGGTCACTCTCGTACGGGCGGAGCTGGAGCCGGAGATGGCGAGCGATCCGCTGCTGCCCGACGTGTCCTGGTCGTGGCTGACCGGCGCGCTGGAGGCGCGCGGGCTCGGTTACGGCGAGCCGAGCGGCACGGTCACACGCGCGGGCTCGCACTACTTCGGCGGTCTCGCGGAGCGCCGTCCGAGCAACCAGATCGAGATCAGGGCGTCGTGGACGCCGCGCGAGGGGCACGGAGGCGTTCCCGACACGGCGGCGCACCTGGCCGCCTGGTGCGACCTGCTGCGCCAGATCGCGGGCCTGCCTCCGGCCACCCCCGGCTACGGCCCGCAGCCGTCGTCCGCGGAGGCGGGACCCGGCGGGGGAGTGGTCTCCCTGCCGCAGCGCCGCGGCCCCCAGGCGACCTGACGCCGACGGGGGGCGCTGGGCGGGCGCGTTCGTTGCCCCGCCCGCCCGGTGGGCATTCCCCGCCCGCCGGGCCACCCGTCCGGGCGCGAGGGCGTCCGTCCCGTCCGGTGCTCAGCCGCACTGGTTGACCGGACGCCAGGCAGCACTCACGACGGCCCGGTGACTGTCATCTTCCGGCGGGCCCGCCGCCTCCGGCTGATCTCCGCGCGTGACCCGTTCCACTCAGGGCCACGCGCCCCGGCCCGGCACGCGACGTCCCCGTCTGCACCGGACACCGCTGCGGCACTCACGACGGCTTCGGCGTGGACGCTCGGTGTCGCGTCAAGTCCTCCGGCAGGTTGATCGCCGGACCCCAGGCGGAGCGTCCATGCAGGGCAAAGTCGAGTGAGTGTCCGAATTGCCCCAATTGTTACTCACTAGATCGTGATCTTTCCCTAAAGGCGGGCGGGATAGCTGCCGAAGAGGTCAGTGACCCTGTCACACACGGTTCCCCCCGGCTCAATCCCCCCAGCCGGCCCCGTCCGCACCTTCCCCAGGAGGCCTGGTGTCCGTTCTCCTCGAGCAGCCCGCAAGCCTGGTCGCCTACCGCCCGAACAAGCCGACGGCCATGGTCGTCGTGGCCGATCCGCGCGTCCGCTCCACCGTCACACGCCACCTGTGGGCGCTCGGAGTCCGTGACGTCATCGAGGCGTCGTCCATCGCGGAGGCACGTCCCCGCGTGGGCAGCCCGCGCGACATCTGCGTGGCCGACGTCCACCTGCCCGACGGCTCGGGTCTCACCCTGTTGTCCGAGACCCGCGCGGCGGGCTGGCCCAACGGCCTCGCCCTCTCCGCGGCGGACGACATCGGCGCGGTACGCAACGCACTCGCAGGCGGCGTGAAGGGCTACGTCGTCACCGGTACACGCACGAACATCGGCCACCCCAGCCGCCCGGGCGCCGCGCCGATCGGCGCCGGCGCCCGTATGCACCGCCGCCCGCCGGGCGCCCCAGGCGCCCCGAGCCACCCCGGTGGCTACCGCGAGCTGTCCGGCCGTGAGGTCGAGGTGCTCAGGCTCGTCGCCGAGGGTCAGTCCAACAAGGCCATCGGCGTCTCGATGGGCCTGTCGGCGCTGACCGTCAAGAGCCACCTCGCCCGCATCGCGCGCAAGCTCGGCACGGGCGACCGCGCCGGCATGGTCGCCGTCGCGCTGCGGACCGGCATCATCCACTGACCGCGTCGTCCGAGGTCCCGCGGGGCCCGCACCGCCCGTCGACGGAACGTTCCGTCGACGGGCGTCCCGCGTTCACGGATACCCTTGACGGGTGACCGACGCCCAAGAGACCGCAGCAGACCCGGAACTGCGCACCACGGGGGGCCCGCGGCGAGAACCGTGGGTGTCGCAGCCGGCACCAGACGTCGCCCCGGCGCCGATCCCCTTGCTGGAGCCACGCGAGGGCATCCCGCCCGTCGTCGCCACCGAAGCGGCGCTCGCCGAGGTGGTCGCGGCCTTCGCGGCGGGTCGCGGTCCCGTGGCCGTCGACGCGGAGCGTGCCTCCGGGTACCGGTACGGGCAGCGCGCCTACCTCGTCCAGCTGCGTCGTGAGGGTGCGGGCACGGCGCTGGTCGACCCCGTCGGCTGCCCCGACCTCTCCGGGCTCGGCGAGGCGATCGCCGGTGCCGAGTGGATCCTGCACGCAGCCACCCAGGACCTGCCGTGCCTGCGCGACATAGGCATGCGGCCCACCAGGCTCTTCGACACGGAACTCGCGGGACGGCTCGCCGGCTACCCGCGCGTGGGGCTGGGCGCCATGGTCGAGACGGTCCTCGGCTTCTCGCTGGAGAAGGGCCACTCCGCCGTCGACTGGTCGAGCCGCCCGCTGCCCGAGCCCTGGCTCAGGTACGCGGCGCTCGACGTCGAACTGCTCGTGGACCTGCGCGACGCGCTGGAGAAGGAGCTCGACCGGCAGGGCAAGCTGGAGTGGGCGCTCCAGGAGTTCGACGCCATCGCCACGGCCCCGCCGGCGCCGCCGCGCAAGGACCCCTGGCGGCGCACGTCCGGGATGCACAAAGTCCGCAGGCGCCGGCAGATGGCCGTCGTGCGCGAGCTGTGGAACACCCGCGACCAGATCGCGCGGCGGCGTGATGTCTCGCCCGGCAAGGTGCTCGGCGACGCGGCGATCGTCGAGGCGGCGCTCGCGCTGCCGCAGAACGTGCACGCGCTCGGCGCCCTGCCCGGATTCGGGCACCGGGTCGGCAGGCGCCAGCTCGAGCAGTGGCAGGCCGCGGTGGACCGCGCACGCGCCCTGTCCGAGCCCGACCTGCCGCAGCCGGGGCAGGCGCTCCAGGGGCCGCCGCCCCCGCGCTCCTGGGCCGACAAGGACCCGCGGGCGGCAGCCCGGCTCTCGGCCGCGCGCGCCGCGGTGACGTCCCTCGCGGAGGAGCTGCACATGCCGCAGGAGAACCTGATCACGCCGGACACCGTCCGCCGCGTCTGCTGGGAGCCGCCCACCGAGCCCACGCGGGAGGCCGTGGCGGAGGCGCTGCGCGGGCACGGCGCCCGGCCGTGGCAGGTCGAGCAGGTGACCGGGCTGCTGACCGAGGCGCTGTCGGCCGCGTAGCGGCGCGGCGCTGGGCGCCGGCCGCGCCCGGGCGGGGCCCTGTCGGGTCCCACCGGGTGCGGCGGTGCCGGGTGTGAGGTTGAACGCTCGCCATGATGGGGGTGGGCAGGCTAATTACTCGCGAGTAGCATTGGCGGCAGCGCGCCACCGTGCGCGCCGCAGCTGTGCCACCCCGCACCCTGGAGGAGAGCCAATCGTGCCTCGTACCGTCAGGGACGTCGTCTTCGTCGACGGCGTCCGCACCCCGTTCGGCAAGGCGGGCCCGAAGGGCATCTACCACGAGACCCGCGCGGACGATCTCGTCGTCAAGTCGATCCGGGAGCTGCTGCGGCGCAACCCGGACCTGGACCCGGCCCGCATCGACGAGGTCGCCGTCGCCGCGACCACGCAGATCGGCGACCAGGGCCTGACCATCGGCCGCACCGCGGGCATCCTCGCCGGCCTGCCCACGTCCGTGCCCGGCTACGCGATCGACCGCATGTGCGCCGGCGCGCTGACCGCCGTCACCACCACGGCGGGCTCCATCGCCTTCGGCGCGTACGACGTCGTCGTCGCCGGCGGCGTCGAACACATGGGCCGCCACCCGATGGGCGAGGGCGTCGACCCCAACCCGCGGTTCGTGTCCGAGAAGCTCGTCGACGAGTCCGCCCTGTTCATGGGCATGACCGCGGAGAACCTGCACGACCGGTTCCCGCACCTCACCAAGCAGCGCGCCGACGAGTACGCCGTGCGCTCCCAGGAGCGCGCGGCCAAGGCGTACGCGAACGGCAGGATCCAGCAGGACCTGGTGCCGATCTCGGTCCGCCGCACCTCGCCCGAGGCGGGGGAGACCGGCTGGGGCCTCGTGACGGCCGACGAGCCGATGCGCCCCGGCACCACGCTGGAGATGCTGGCCGGCCTCAAGACGCCGTTCCGTCCGCACGGCCGGGTCACCGCGGGCAACGCGGCCGGCCTCAACGACGGCGCCACCGCCTCCATCATCGCCGCCGAGGACTTCGCGCGCGAGCAGGGCCTGCCGGTGCGGATGCGCCTCGTCGGCTACGCCTTCGCAGGCGTGGAGCCCGAGGTCATGGGCTACGGACCGATCCCGGCGACCGAGAAGGCCCTCGCCAAGACGGGTCTTTCGATCTCCGACATCGGGCTGTTCGAGATCAACGAGGCGTTCGCGGTGCAGGTGCTCGCGTTCCTCGATCACTACGGCATCGCGGACGACGACGAGCGCGTCAACCAGTACGGCGGCGCCATCGCCTTCGGCCACCCGCTCGCCTCGTCCGGGGTACGGCTGATGACGCAGCTCTCCCGGCAGTTCGAGGAGAACCCGCACGTCCGCTACGGCCTGACGACGATGTGCGTCGGCTTCGGCATGGGCGCGACGGTCGTCTGGGAGAACCCGCACTTCGACGGAGGCAGCAAGTGAGCAACATCGCCGAACTGCTGAAGGGCGCGGCCGAGGTCTTCCCGGACGAGGTCGTCACCCAGGCGCACGTGCGCCACCTCGACCTGCCGGCCGACGCCGGGCGCTTCGCGCTGATCACGCTGGACAACGGGTTCGACCACACGAAGCCCACCAGCTTCGGGCCGCAGTCGCTCGCGAACATCGACGCGGCGATCGACCAGGTCGAGCGCGAGGCCGCGGACGGCACCATCGTGGGCGTCGGCGTCACGGGCAAGCCGTTCGTCTTCGCCGTCGGCGCCGACCTCAAGGGCGTCGGGCTGCTGCGCAGCAGGGACGAGGCGGCCGCCATCGGCCAGGCGGGCCACGACGTGTTCGCGCGGCTCGGCGCCATCGCCGTCCCGGCGTTCGCGTACTACAACGGCGCGGCGATGGGCGGCGGCGTCGAGATCGGCCTGCACTGCCAGTACCGCACGGTCTCCTCCTCGATCGCGGCGTTCTCCTTCCCCGAGGTGTTCCTCGGCCTGGTGCCCGGCTGGGGCGGCTGCACGCTGCTGCCCAACCTGATCGGCGCGGGACCCGCGGTCAACGTCATCATCGAGAACGCCCTCAACCAGAACCGCCAGCTCAAGGGCGAGCAGGTCTTCGAGCTCGGCATCGCCGACGCGATCTTCGAGGCCGCGGACTTCCTGGAGCAGTCCCTCGTGTGGACCGCCGCCGTGCTCAAGGGCGAACTGCAGGTCGTACGCCCGGAGATCGACCGCGGTGAGGCGTGGGACCAGGCCGTCGAGTGGGGCAGGGCCGTCGCCGACTCCAAGGTGCACGGCGCGGCCCCCGGTGCCTACCGGGCGCTCGACATCATCGCCCGCGCCAAGGACGGCGATGTGGCGGCCGGGTTCGAGGCGGAGACCGAGGCGCTCGCCGACCTCGTGATGAGCGGCGAGCTGCGCTCCGGCATCTACGCCTTCAACCTCGTCCAGGGACGCGCCAAGCGGCCGGCCGGCGCGCCGGACAAGAACCTCGCGCGCCCCGTCAACAAGGTCGGCGTGGTCGGCGCGGGCCTGATGGCGTCCCAGCTGGCGCTGCTGTTCGTGCGCCGCCTCCAGGTGCCCGTCGTCCTCACGGACGTCGACCAGGAGCGCGTCGACAAGGGCGTCGGCTACGTGCACGCCGAGGTCGACAAGCTGCTCGGCAGGGGCAGGATCGACCAGGACACGGCCAACCGCCTCAAGGGCCTCGTCACCGGCGTGCTCGACAAGGCCGAAGGGTTCTCCGACGCGGACTTCGTCATCGAGGCCGTGTTCGAGGAGATGGGCGTCAAGCGGCAGGTGTTCGCCGAGGTCGAGGCCGTCGTCCCCGAGACGGCGATCCTCGCCACCAACACGTCGTCCCTGTCGGTCGGCGAGATGGCGGCGAACCTCGCCCACCCCGAGCGGGTCGTCGGCTTCCACTTCTTCAACCCGGTCGCCGTGCTGCCGCTGCTCGAGGTCGTACGCGGCGAGCGCACGGACGACGCGTCGCTCGCGACTGCGTTCGCCGTGGCGAAGAAGCTGCGCAAGACGGCCGTGCTGGTCAAGGACGCTCCGGCGTTCGTCGTCAACCGGGTGCTGACCCGCTTCATGGGCGAGATCCAGAACGTCATCGACGAGGGCACGCCGGTCGAGGTCGCGGAGCGTGCCGTCGAGCCGCTCGGCCTGCCGATGTCGCCGCTCGTCCTGCTCGAACTGGTCGGCCCCGCGATCGGCCTGCACGTCTCCGAGACGCTGCACGCGGCCTTCCCCGGCCGGTTCACCGTGTCGCAGAACCTGCGGGCGGTCGTGGAGGCCGGCAAGCGCGGCTTCTACGTCCACGACTCGGGCAAGCCCGAGCTCGACCCCGACGTCCTCGCCCTGATGCGCCAGGGGGACACGGTCCTGACGGAGGAGCAGGTCCGTGACCGTGTACTCGACGCGGTCGCCGAGGAGATCGGGCTGATGCTCGACGACGGCGTGGTCGCGGAGGCGCAGGACATCGACCTGTGCCTGATCACCGGCGCCGGATGGCCCTTCCATCTGGGCGGCGTGACGCCCTACCTGGACCGGGAGGGCGTCTCCGAGCGGGTTCTCGGACGGCGCTTCCTGCCGCCGGGCGTCGCGAGCGTGCCGGCGACGGCGTAGCCGCCGAAAAGGGCGGGGCACGGGCGCGGCAGCCCGTACCCCGCCCTTTTCCGTGCCCGGTGGTGCCGAGGTGGTGCCGAGGTGGTGCCGAGCATGACGGCCGCTGTCCCGTTGTGTGATGAGCGTATGACGGCGGGGCCCGGTGGCGATTTCCGCTGGTGTGCTGGGGCCATGCAGAACGAAACCAAGCCCCGTCGCACCCTGATCCGCCCTCGCCAGCGCCGTCCTGCCGCCGCCGTGGCCGCACTCACCATGGCCGCTGGTGCCGTCCTGGCCGGGTGCGGCGGCTCCGCCGGAACCGGCGTGCGGTCCGAACCCGCGCCGTCCGCATCGGCCCATGCCAAGGACAAGAAGGTCCTGTGGCTGGGTGACTCCATAGCCGGCGTCGAGGCGCTGCCCCTCGGCGCGGCGCTGAAGGCGAGCGGCGTCGGGTTCAGGAACGACTCCTCCGACGGCGGCGGCACGATCGTCGAGGGCGACAAGATGTCGCTTCCGATCGCGCGGTCGACGTGGAAGCGACTTCGCAAGGATCTCGCCTCCTACCGGCCCGACGTGCTCGCCTACCAGATCACCACCTACGACTGGGGCACGCCCCAGCAGCAGCGCGCCTCGTACGAGAAGCTGGCCAAGGCGGCCGGGAACGCCGGCGCCGACCTCGTCATCGTCTCCGCGCCGCCGTTCAAGGTGGACGACTTCTACAAGAAGCACGCGGCGGACATCGAGAGCGCGCCGAAGGCGGCCGCCAAGGTTGCCGATGCCGACGGCGCGAAGGTGGCGTTCGCCGACGCGTCGGCGCTGTGGGGCACGGACGCCGGCGCCGCCAAGGCCCAGCGGTCGGCGGACGGCATTCACTCGTGCCAGCAGGGGTCCGCGGCCTTCGCCAAGTGGTTCACCGAGCGGCTCGGCAAGCGGTACGGATTCGCCCCCGCCCCGCCGGACGAGTGGGCCACGGGGCCGTGGGTGTCGAACCAGAGGTACGCCAAGCTCGGCTGCAAGTGACCGATGGCCCAGCACAGTGCGGCTCCGCGCCGCTCACAGCCCTCACCCGCCCCACGCGCCACGCCCCGCGCGGGCCGCCCGCATCTCGCCCCGCTCGACGGTCTGCGAGGACTGGCCGTCGCGGCGGTGCTGCTCTTCCACGCCGGCTACCTGCGCGGCGGCTTCCTCGGCGTCGACCTGTTCTTCGTGCTGTCGGGCTTCCTGATCACCGGGCTGCTGCTTTCCGAGACGGGGAGAGCGGGCAGGATCGACCTGGCCGCCTTCTGGGCACGCAGGGCACGGCGCCTGCTCCCGGCCCTGGTCGTCATGGGCGTGGCCACCCTGCTCCTGGCCTGGGCGTTCGGCTCCCCGAGCCTGCTCGCCTTCGCCCTCGACGATGCGCCATGGGCCGCCGCGCAGGCGGTGAACTGGCACTTCATCGCCGAACAGGTCGGCTACTGGAACGCCTCGGACACGCGCCTGTTCTCCCATCTGTGGAGCATCGCCGTGGAGTGGCAGTTCTACCTGGCCTGGCCGCTGGTGGTCCTGGCGGCCGGCCGCGGACGCCGCGGCGAGCACCGGGTGGCAGGCCTCGCCGTGGTGGGTGCCGTCGCTTCCCTCGCGTTGATGATCATGTTTGACAACGCGGTGGACACCACGCGGGTCTACGAGGGCACCGACACGCGGGCGTTCTCGCTGCTGCTGGGGGCCGCGGCGGCCACCCGGCCGGTGAGGGCACGGCTCGCCCGCGTACCGCGGCAGGCGGGGCATGTGTTGTGCGCCGTCCTGGCGTGCGGCCTGGTGGCGTCCTGGGCGCTGACCGACGGGCAGCACGCGCCGGGACTGTTCGAAGGCGGGATGTTCCTGCACTCGCTCGCCGCCGCCGTGCTGATCGCGGCGCTGGCCGCGGCGCCCGACGGACATGCCGGGCGGGTGCTGGGAAGCGTGGTGCCACGCGGGCTGGGAGAGCTCTCGTACGGCCTGTACCTGTGGCACTGGCCGGTGTACCTGCTGCTTCCCCCGGACGTCCTCGGCTTCGGGGGCCTGCCCCGTACGGCCGTGCTGATCGCGGTGTCCCTCGCCGCGGCCGCCCTGTCGAAGAGGCTGGTCGAGGACCCGGTACGGTTCCGGGCCCGGTGGGCCACCGGGCGCCGCGGGCTGGCCGTGCTCGCCGCCACCGCCGTGGTGGCGGCCGGGGTGTGGGTGGCGATACCGCAGCCCCGGCTGGGCGCCGGGACGGTGGACGTGCACCGGCTGATGGAACCGTAGCCCCCGCTCGGCACCTCCAGGACAGCAGAGACCGGGCAGTCGCGGTGAAGGAGGGCGGGCCCATGAGACGTCTTCCGCGGCGCCGGGCCGCCCTGGCCCTGTGGCTGCCCGCGGCCGCCCTGCTCGCCGGCTGCGGGGTCACGGCCACCGGCCCCGAGAGGGCCGGCCCGCCGGCCGAGGGCCGGCGGGTCGAGGTGCGGGCGCACGTGTTCCGCGTGTACTTCCTCACGTCGCGCGGCATCTGGCCCGTCGCCCGTACCGCACCGGAGGACGCCGGGCCGCAAGGCGCCCTCGACGCGCTCCTGGCCGGGCCCACGCCCTCGGAGCACGCACGCGGGCTGCTCACCGCGCTGCCCCCGGGCACGCACCGGGTCAAGGCCCGGGCCTCGCGGGGAGCGGTCGACCTGTACCTGCCGTGGCTGGTGTCGGAGCTGGACAGGACGGCCGTCAGCCAGCTCGTGTGCACGGCCGCCGCCGCGCCGGGCATCCCCGGCTCGGCGAAGGTGCCCGACGTGGTCGTGCGGATCCACGAATCGGGTCTGCCGGGGGAGGTATGGCCCGTGCTGTGCGACGGCAGCGGCGCCGCCGCCCCGCTGAACACCGGCGGCCGGGCGCGCTGACGCGCCGGCGGACGACGACGAAAGCGAGACAGCGCCCATGACACGAGTCCTGCTGATCGAGGACGACCCCGCCGTCCGCAGGGGCGTCACCCTCGGGCTGCACCGCCGCGGCCACGAGACGGAGGCGGTCGGCACCGGGGAGGACGGTCTTGAGGCGCTCGCCGCCGCGCCGCCCGACATCGTGCTGCTCGACCTGATGCTGCCCGGCATGAGCGGCCTCGAGGTCTGCCGGCGTGTCCGCGCGACCAGTCAGGTGCCCCTTGTCATCCTCTCCGCACGCAGCGACGACGTCGACGTGGTCGTCGGCCTGGAGGCGGGCGCCGACGACTACATCGTCAAACCCGCGAGCGACGAGGTCATCGAGGCCCGCATGCGCGCCGTCCTGCGCCGCCTGGCCCCCTCGCAGCCCGATGCCCGCGCGGGGGACGAGCGCGCCACCTACGCGGACCTGGAGATCGACCGCGCGGCGCTGACCGTGCGCAAGCGCGGCGAAGACCTCGCGCTCGCGCCCTCCGAACTCAAGCTGCTGCTGTTCCTGTCGGCCTGGCCCGAGCGGACCT
Source organism: Streptomyces montanisoli (assembly GCF_017813245.1). Taxonomy (GTDB): domain Bacteria; phylum Actinomycetota; class Actinomycetes; order Streptomycetales; family Streptomycetaceae; genus Streptomyces; species Streptomyces montanisoli. The sequence goes on along the minus strand of NZ_JAGIQL010000009.1, from coordinate 16,042 downwards.
TCGGCCGCCAGCAACTGCTCGAAGAGGTCTGGGAACACAGCTACTACGGCGACTTCAGGCTCGTGGACGCCTGCGTGACGCGCCTGCGGGCCAAGATCGAGGACGACCCGCGCCGGCCGCGCTACGTCCAGACCGTGCGGGGCTTCGGCTACCGCTTCGGCCCGCTGTGAGGCGCCGCCTCCTGCCGCACGGCCTGCGCGCCCGGCTGGTCGTCACCTTCGTCCTGCTCTCCGCGCTCTCCGCCCTGACCACCGCGGCGCTGACGTTCCACCAGGCACGCGACGCGATACTCGGGCGCGCCCAGGACAGCGCGGTGCACGACCTGCGGGCCCAGGTCGACTCGCTCGCCCCCGACCTGCCGGCCCACCCCGCCGCTTCGGACCTGCGCAACCTCGCCGTGCAGCTCGACCGCGCGGGCGGCGCCCGCGACTGGCGCACCGCGGCCGCCTACCGCGGTGGCCCGCCGACGGCCGCTCACACCCCCGGCCCCGTGCTGCCCGCCTCTCTGCGAGCCTCCGCCGCGTCGGCCACCATGGCGCTGGCGCAGCGCTTCCACGACCAGGGGCGGCCCCGCCTCGCCATCGCCCTGCCCGTCACCTCCGCGGGCCGGCCGTCAACGTCCTCGGGGCTCGTCGTCTACGCGACCTTCTCCCTGGAGCCGCAGCAGCAGGACGTCGCCTCGCTGATCGCCGCCGCCCGCGCCGGTGCCCTGCCCGTCGTCGCCGCGTCCGCCGTGCTCGCCCTGCTGGCCGCCCGCCGCTTCCTGCGCCCGGTCAGCAGGCTGCGCGCGGCCGCCGAGACCATGGCCACCGGCGCACTCTCCACCCGCATCGACGTCACAGGACACGACGAGATCGCCGAGCTGGGCCGTACCTTCAACACCATGGCCGCGACGCTGCAGGCCGACGCCGCCGCCCTGCGCGGCATGGAGGCCAAGGCCCGCAGGTTCGCCGCCGACGTCTCCCACGAACTGCGCACCCCGCTCGCGGCGATGACCGCCGTCACCGGCATCGTCGACCACGACGCCGCGTCCGGCCGGCTCGCGCCGGAGACCGCGGAAGCCCTCGCCCTGGTCGCCGGCGAGACACGCAAACTCGCCCGCATGGTCGAGGACCTGATGGAGATCTCCCGGTTCGACGCGGGAGCCGCACGGCTCAACACCGACGAGATCGACATCGGCGAACTCGTCCGCAAGACACTCGCCCTGCGTCAGTGGCAGGGCCGGGTGGACGTCGACACGCCCGAGGGGCTGCGCGCCCGCCTCGACCCGCGCCGGATCGACGTCGTCCTCGCCAACCTCGTCGGCAACGCCCTGCGCCACGGCGGGCCGCAGCCGCGGGTGAGCATCCACGCCCACGCGTCGTCGGGCGCCCTCACGATCACCGTTCGCGACGACGGACCCGGCATTCGCGGCGAGGTACTGCCGCACGTCTTCGACCGCTTCACCAAGGGGGACGGCGCCCGCACGCGCAGCGGCGGCAGCGGCCTCGGACTGGCCATCGCCGCCGAGAACGCCCGTCTGCACGGAGGCACCCTCATCGCCGCCAACGCGCCGGAAGGCGGAGCGGTCTTCACCCTCACCATGCCGCACGGGCCGGAATGAAACGCCACTACAGACCCCTGGTCGCCGTTGTCGCGCTGCTCCTGGCGCCGCTGACCGCGTGCTCCGTCGGCGACGCGGGCCCGGCGCCGGCCGGATCGCCGGCCGCGGGAGTGCCCGGCACCCCGTCCCGCCCGGCGGCCGCCGTCCACGTCTACTTCTACTCGCCGCAGGGGCTCGAACCCGTCTCGCGGCCCTACCGGGGCCCCGATCCCGCCGGTGCCGCTCTCCGGCAGCTCGCCCAGGGGCCCGACCCGGCCGAACGCGCCCGCGGCCTGATCAGCTACGCCCCCGCCAGGCCACCCGTCGTCATGGCCCGCGGGGAGGGCTCGGTCCAGGTGTTCGCGCCGCTCGGGTACTGGGAGTCACGGGCCGCCATGCGCCAGCTGGTGTGCACCGCCGCCGGCGCGGTGAGCGCGGCGGACGGGACGAGCCTGCGGTCGGTCAAGGTGACCGTCCACCGCGCCACGAGCGCCGGCTCCGTCACCGGCGCGTGCACCCCGTAGCGACCGGACGCGACGGCCTCAGCGGCCCCGGGGCGCGCCGGCGGCGGCCTCCAGGGCCGGGTGGTCGGCGATCACCGTCGCGCTGCCCGGGGCGATCTCCGTGAAACCGGCGTCCTCGACCAGCGGCAGCCCGCTCGCGTGCAGGTCCCGCCACTTCTCCCGCGAGGCGACCCGCGCGGCCAGGGCGAAGCCGCTCTCGTGCCATGCCGTCCTGCCCGCCTCGGACAGCGCCCACCAGGCCAGCTGCGCGCCGTGCCCCGCCTGGGCGCACGCCTTGCCCGCCGACATCTCCAGGTCCGGGTTGAACCAGAGCACCGGCACACCGGGCGCAAGCGGCGCGAGCGGCTCGGCGTCCGGCAGCTCCGTGCCCGAGACCTGGAGGCGCGCGAGCTCCTTCGGCCAGCCGTCCAGCGGCACGGGCGGGTGCACCCGCACCTCGGCCGGGTTCTCGGCGCGCGTGCCGGTCACCGTGATGCCGGGCAGTGCCGCCGCCCTGCGCCACTCCGCGCCGCGCGCCCTGCGCACCACCTTCCTGATGCGCGCGTCCTGCCAGTCCCGCATGCGGGCGGCCCACTCGCCCCCGTCGAGCGACCGCTCGTCGGAGAGGATCGTCAGCACGGCGCGCGCCGCCGTCTCCAGCGCGTCCGTGCGGGACGGCGGCGCCGTCCGTTCCAGGCGCAGCACCAGCGGCAGGACGAACTGCGGGGCCTCGTCCCTCGGGTCGTCGCGCGGCATGTCGTTCGGCTCAGTGGTCACCGCGCAAGTCTCTCAGGCCGCTTCTTGGCGGAATCCAACGCTCCGGGTGAATATGCGTGCATGAAAAGCGACCTCTTCGCCACCGAGCACCTCGCCCAGCAGCCCGCCGCACCCGGAATGACCCTCCAGAACGCCAAGTCGGTCAAGTACGTCGTCAACGGCGAGATGCACGCGCGCCAAGGGGCCATGATCGCCTTCCGCGGCAATCTCCAGTTCGAACGCAAGGGCCAGGGCGTCGGCGGCATGCTCAAGCGCGCCATCACGGGCGAGGGGCTGCCGCTCATGGCCGTCAGGGGCCAGGGCGAGGCGTGGTTCGCGCACGAGGCGGCGAACTGCTTCATCGTCGAGATCGAGCAGGGCGACGCCCTGACCATAAACGGCCGCAACGTCCTGTGCTTCGACCCGACCCTCAGCTACGAGATCAAGATGGTCAAGGGCGCGGGCATGACCGGCGGCGGCCTCTTCAACAGCCTCTTCACCGGCTACGGCAAGCTCGCCGTGATCTGCGAGGGCAACCCGATCGTCATCCCCGTCTCCACGCAGCAGCCCGTGTACGTGGACACCGACGCGGTCGTCGGCTGGAGCGCCCAGCTCGAGACGACGCTGCACCGCTCCCAGTCCGTCGGCTCGATGATCCGCGGCGGTTCGGGTGAGGCCGTCCAGCTCATGCTCCGCGGCGAGGGCTTCGTCATCGTCAGGCCCAGCGAAGCCACCCCCGCGCAGAACGGCGCACACTGAGCGCGGCAGCGGCCGTAGCCTGGGCGGCATGACCGACTCCACGCACGCAAGCGACTCCACCGACGCCACCGGCTCCGAGGCCCGCGCGGACTGCGTGCTGTGCGGGGAGCCGACCGAGTATCCGGAGTCCATCAGGGGCGCCACGTACTGCCCCGTCTGCGAGTGGCAGGAGGCCCAGCGCCAGGCCTGTTCGGGCTGACCCCGCACGGACGGTGCCCGTGCGGGGCCGGCTCGGCGTGTTCAGGCGAGCGACGCGCTCAGCGTGATCGTCGTGCCGGAGAGCGCCTGGCTCACCGGGCAGTTGGCCTTGGCGTCCTCGGCGGCCTTCACGAAGCCGGCCTCGTCGAGACCGGGGACCTCGCCCTGCACGGTGAGGTGCACGCCGGTGATGCCGGTGCCGGGCTGGAAGGTGACCTCGGCCTGCGTGGTGAGCTTGGTCGGCGGGGTGCCGGCCTTGTCGAGGCCGTTCGACAGCGCCATCGAGAAGCAGCTGGAGTGGGCGGCGGCGATCAGCTCCTCGGGGCTGGTCTTGCCGTTCGCCTCCTCCGCGCGGGAGGCCCAGGTGACCGCCTGCTGAGGGATGCCGGAGGAGTCGAACGTGACGTTCCCTGCACCCTTGGGGAGGTTGCCCTCCCAGACGGTGTGTGCCTGGCGCGTGGTGGCCATGGTGGATCCCTTTCTCTGGTTGCGTACGGCTCCGGACGGTTACGTACGGCTTCAGAACCTATCCGGTGCCGGAACCTACCCGATCAACCCCTCCGCCTCCCTGGCCAGTGCGGTGAGCCGGGAGATGGCGCGGAAGTACTTCTTGCGGTAGCCGCCGTTCAGCATCTCCTCGCCGAACAGCCGGTCGAACGGCACGCCCGACGCCAGGACCGGTATCTCCCGGTCGTAGAGCCGGTCGGCGAGCACGACCAGCCGCAGCGCCTTCGACTGGTCGCTCACCGGGCGCACGTCCGTCAGGCAGACCGCGCGCAGCCCGTCGGTCAGGGCGCCGTACCGGCTCGGGTGGACCGTGGCCAGGTGGTCGAGCAGGTCGGGGAAGGCGTCCAGGCTCGCGCCCGCGGTGGCCCCGGCCGCGGCGGTGACGCGCTCCGCCGGGTACGGCCGCGGCGCCTCGGGCAGCCCGCGGTGGCGGTAGTCGTCGCCGTCGATGCGCACCGGCCTGAAGTGCGCGGACAGACCCTGGATCTCGCGGAGGAAGTCGACCGCGGCGAACCTCCCCTCGCCGAGCTTGCCGGGCAGCGTGTTGGAGGTCGCGGCGAGCGCCACGCCCGCCTCGACCAGCCTGCCGAGCAGCGTGGAGACGAGGACGGTGTCGCCGGGGTCGTCCAGTTCGAACTCGTCGATGCACAGCAGACGGTGGCCGCTGAGCGTGCGGACGGTCTGCTGGAAGCCGAGCGCGCCCACCAGGTTCGTCAGCTCCACGAACGTGCCGAACGCCTTGCGGTCGGCCGGCGCGGGCGCCGCGTGCCAGAGCGAGGCGAGCAGGTGGGTCTTGCCGACGCCGTAGCCGCCGTCCAGGTAGACCCCGCGCGGCCCCGCCTGCGCGGCAGGCCTGCGGGCGAACCAGCGGCGTTTGCCGCCCGCCGCCCCGGCGTCGTCGCCGATCCCCGCGGCGAAGGCGCGCAGCACCTCGACCGCCTCGGCCTGGCTCGGCTGCGCGGGGTCGGGCACGTACGTGTCGAAGCGCACGGAGTCGAAGCGCGGCGGCGGCACCATCTCGGCCACGAGCCGGTCGGCGGGTACCCGGGGTTCGCGTGCGCACAGGGAGAGGGGGGCGGCGGTGCTGGAGCCGCCGGCCGCGGCGGTCGAGGAGGTCACATTGCCCAACTCTAGGAGTTTGACCAGACTGCTTCGCATGCGACGCCTGTTCCCTGTGACCTATCCGACACCCGAGGGGCCGCCGCCCGGCGGCGACCGCACGTGGACGCTGGAGGAGCTGGCCGACGCCTACGCGTACCCGGCCCTGGCGGGCGGGCGGCCCTGGCTGCGGGCGAACATGGTGTCGACGCTGGACGGGGCGGCCCAGCACGAGGGCCGTTCGCAGACGATCTCGTCCGCCGGCGACATGCGGATCTTCGGGGTGCTGCGCGCGCTCGCCGACGTCGTCGTGGTGGGCGCGGAGACCGTACGGCAGGTGGACTACCTGCCCGCGCGGGCCAGGGAGGCGTTCGCGGCGCGGCGTGCCGCCTCGGGGCAGGGCCCCGCGGCCGCCATCGCCGTGGTGTCGGCGAGCCTGGCGCTGGACTTCTCGCGGCCGCTGTTCACCGCACCGCGCGTGCCGACGCTGCTGCTCACGGGGGCCGCGGCGCCGCCGGAGCGCGTGCGGGAGGCGGAGAAGGCCGGCGCCGAGGTGGTGGTCGCCGGCGACGGCCCCGGAGTGGATCCGGTGCGCGCGGTGGACGCCCTGGCGGAGCGCGGCCTGACCAGGCTGCTGACGGAGGGCGGGCCCCGGCTGCTCGGCCAGTTCGTGGCGAGCCGCCTGCTCGACGAGCTGTGCCTCACGGTGTCGCCGCTGCTCACGGCGGGGTCCGCGCAGCGTGTGGCGGGCGGACCCGAGGTCGCCGTCCCCGAGCGGTTCGAGCCGGTGTCGCTGCTGAGCGAGGACGGTTTCCTGTTCTGCCGCTACGCGCGCGCCGGCGCCGAGTGGATCTCCGGCGATCAGGGGTAGCCGAGAGACCGAGGACCGGGACGAGCGGAGGTACGGCCGTGAACGGATTTTCGAGCCCACCTGACGGAATCTCTCGTTCCGGTTAGCTTCGGCTGGGCAGACTAGTCGCGACCCCGTGCGAGCGCGGGGAAGGATGGTTTCAGCAGTGGGCCGCGGCTGCGGCCCGCCAGGACGGACGGAAGGGCGCCTGTCGTGTTCACGAGCGTACTGATGATCGAGAAGGCCCTGACGCCCGAGGACGTGGAGTTCGTGACGACGCTCCACGGCGACCAGAAGGTGTCTTTCGTGGTGCTCATGCAGCCACGCGGTGACCAGGCCGACGTGCTGCTGCGCGCGATCGACGACGTGGCCTACGGCGAGCTGAAGGAGGCCTCCCAGGAGGCCGAGGAGCCGGAGGGCGAGGAGGCCAGACACCCCGCGCGCGTGGCACTCGCCCACTCGCTCACCGCCCTGCGCGGCGCGGGCACCGAGGCCACCGGGCAGGTCGTCGAGAAGCACCCGCTCGACCGGCTCAAGTCGGCCGTCGAGGAGTCGGGGGCCGACGAGGTCATCGTGCTGACCGAACCCCACTACGTGGAGGAGTTCTTCCACCGCGACTGGGCGTCGCGGGCGCGGCACCAGGTCGGCGTACCGGTGCTCAAACTCTTCGCGCACAGCGAATAGGGTGAGGCGCGACCCACGGCCTGACATGTCAGGCTCCCGCGCGAGCCCCCACTGGAGACACGTATGGCATCCGCCACCGGCATCCCCGCCGCCATGGAGCGGCCGCACTTCATCGGCATCGGCGGCGCGGGCATGTCGGGCATCGCCAAGATCCTCGCCCAGCGCGGCGCGAAGGTCGCGGGCAGCGACGCCAGGGAGTCGGCCACGGCCGAGGCGCTGCGGACGGTCGGGGTCGGCGTCCACGTCGGGCACGACGCCGCGCACCTCGCCGACGACGCCACGTGCGTCGTCGTCTCCAGCGCCATCCGGGCGGACAACCCCGAGCTGGTGCGGGCCGAGGAGCTCTCCATTCCCGTGGTGCACAGGTCGGACGCGCTCGCCTCGCTGATGCGCGGCGGGCGCGGCCTGGCCGTCGCCGGCACGCACGGCAAGACGACCACCACGTCGATGCTGGCGGTCGCACTCGGCGAGCTGGGCCTCGCGCCCTCGTACGCCATCGGCGGCGACCTCGCGGGCCCCGGCACCAACGCGAGCCACGGCGACGGCGACATCTTCGTGGCCGAGGCCGACGAGAGCGACCGCAGCTTCCAGAAGTACGACCCCGAGGTCGCGATCGTCCTCAACGTCGAGCTCGACCACCACGCGAACTACGCGTCGATGGACGAGATCCACGAGTCGTTCGAGAAGTTCGCGGCCAAGATCGTGCCCGGCGGCACGCTCGTCGTCTCCGCCGACCAGGCCGGGGCCGTCGAGCTGACGGAGCGGGTGCGGCGCGCGCGGCGAGCGCGTAAAGACACCGACGCGCCGCGGATCGTCACCTACGGGCTCGCGCCGGACGCGGACGTCCGCATCCTTGCCATCGAGCCGAACGGGCTGACCAGCCAGGTGACCGTCGTGCTCGACGGCGTGGAGGTCGCCTTCGAGGTGTCCGTGCCGGGCCGCCACTACGCCACCAACGCGGTCGCCGCGCTCGTCGCCGGCGTGGCGCTCGGCGTGCCCGCGGGCGACCTGGCGGCGGCGCTCGGCTCGTACACCGGGGTCGGCCGCCGCCTCCAGCTCAAGGGCGAGGCCGGCGGCGTGCGGGTCGTCGACTCGTACGCGCACCACCCGACGGAGATGACCGCCGACCTGGAGGCCATGCGGGCGGCGCTGCCCGGCGAGTCCAAGCTGGTCGTCGTCTTCCAGCCGCACCTGTTCTCCCGCACGCGGGAACTCGGCCGCGAGATGGGCGAGGCGCTGGCCCTCGCCGACGCGTCGGCCGTCCTCGACATCTACCCCGCGCGTGAGGACCCGCTGCCCGGCGTCACCAGCGAGCTGATCATCGACGCCGCGCGGAGCGCGGGCGCCCGGGTCACGCCCGTGCACGACAAGGACTCCGTTCCCGGCCTTGTGGCGGGAATGGTCGGGGGTGGTGACCTCGTTCTCACCATGGGGGCGGGTGACGTCACGGACCTCGGCCCGCTGATCCTCGCCCGCCTGGGCGACTGAGAGGAGTTCGCGTGGCATCCGGAATCAAGAAGGCATACGACGTCGTCAAGACCGACGACCAGTGGCGTGCCGATCTGTCCGACAAGGAGTACGCGGTTCTGCGCGAGGCGGCCACCGAGCCGGCCTTCACCGGCGAGTACACCGACACCAAGACGGCGGGTGTGTACGCGTGCCGCGCGTGCGGCGCCGAGCTCTTCCGCTCGGACACCAAGTTCGAGTCGCACTGCGGCTGGCCGTCGTTCTTCGACCCGAAGGACAGCGACGCGGTGGAGCTGATCGAGGACCGCTCGTTCGGCATGGCCCGCACGGAGGTCCGGTGCGCGGCCTGCGGCTCGCACCTCGGCCACGTCTTCAGGGGTGAGGGCTACCCCACCCCGACGGACGAGCGCTACTGCATCAACAGCATCTCGCTGAAGCTCACGCCCGACGAGGCCTGAGCCCTACCCGGCGGCCCGGCCGCAGCGGCGACGTCCGCTGCGGCCGGGCCGTTTCGCGTGCGCACCCGACGGCAGTCGTATCGTCCGACCCCGTGCATTGACGTTCCTTCAGAAAACAACGCAAAGCGGTTGAAAAGTCCTCGCTATCTCTCCACAAGTTGAGTCAAGCACCAGCAGTTACCGTAGGTAGCTGGATGAATGCTCTCCGTGTCAATCGCAGGTGGTGTGCAGCGAGGAGGGCGTGTGGTGGTGCTCGGCAGGGCGCGCGAACGGGGCGAGAGGATCGCGGGGGCGGCCGCGGACAGGCTGCTCGAAGCGGGGCGGCTGGTGCGTACCGCACCGGTCACCAGCGACGGCAGGGCGGTGTTCCGCTCCGACCAGTCCGTCAACGACAGCCCGTACCGGGAGCGCTGGTCGCACGACAAGGTCGTGCGCTCCACCCACGGAGTCAACTGCACCGGCTCGTGCTCCTGGAAGGTGTACGTCAAGGACGGCCTGATCACCTGGGAGACCCAGCAGACCGACTACCCCACGGTCGGCCCCGACCGGCCCGAGTACGAGCCACGCGGCTGCCCGCGCGGCGCGTCCTTCTCCTGGTACACCTACTCGCCGACCCGCGTACGCCACCCCCTGGCACGCGGCGTGCTTGTCGACATGTACCGGGAGGCGAAGCGCAGGCTCGGCGACCCCGTCGCCGCCTGGGCCGAGATCACGGCCGACCCCGAGAGGCGCCGCGCCTACCAGTCGGCCAGGGGCCGCGGCGGCCTCGTGCGCGTCTCGTGGGACGAGGCGCTGGAGATGGCCGCGGCCGCGCACGTCCACACCATCGGCAGGTACGGGCCCGACAGGGTCGCGGGCTTCTCGCCGATCCCGGCCATGTCCATGGCCTCGCACGCGATCGGCGCGCGGTTCATGTCGTTGATCGGTGCGCCGATGATCTCGTTCTACGACTGGTACGCGGATTTGCCGGTGGCGTCGCCGCAGGTGTTCGGGGATCAGACGGATGTGCCGGAGTCGGGGGACTGGTGGGATGCGGCGTATCTGGTGCTGTGGGGTTCGAATGTGCCGGTGACGCGGACGCCGGACGCGCACTGGATGGCGGAGGCGCGGTACCGGGGGCAGAAGGTGATCGTGGTGTCGCCGGATTACGCGGATGCCACGAAGTTCGCCGACGAGTGGCTGCATCCGCACCCGGGCACGGACGGCGCACTCGCCATGGCCATGGGCCACGTCATCCTCGCCGAGTACTTCGTGAAGCGGCAGGCGCCCTACTTCGCCGACTACGTCAAACGCTTCACCGACCTGCCGTTCCTCGTCTCGCTCGACAGGCGTGAGGACGGCAGGTACGTGCCGGGCAAGTTCGTCACGGCCGCCGACCTCGGGCTCGCCCAGGACGCCGACGCGGAGGCCCGCCGCTGGATGCCGGTGCTCGTCGACTCGGACACCGACGAGATCGTCGCCCCGAAGGGCACGCTCGGCCACCGCTGGTCCAAGAGCGGCGCGGGCAACTGGAATCTCGACCTCGGCGGCGTCGACCCGCTGCTCTCCTTCCACCACCACGGCGGCACGGGCGTGGAGACGGTGCTGCCGCGGTTCGACACCGCACCGGGCGGTCACGACGCGCCCACCGTCGCCCGGGGTGTGCCCGCCCACGAGGTCGGGGGTCACCTCGTCACCACCGTCTTCGACCTGCTGCTCGCGCAGTACGCGGTCGGCAGGCCGGGACTGCCCGGGCAGTGGCCCGCCGGGTACGACGACGCGGCGACGCCCGGCACCCCCGCCTGGCAGGAGGAGATCACCTCCGTGCCGGCGGCCGCCGCGATCCGGGTGGCGCGCGAGTTCGCCGACACGGCCGAGAAGACCCGCGGCCGCTCCATGATCGTGATGGGAGCGGGCACCAACCACTGGTTCCACTCCGACACCATCTACCGCTCGTTCCTCTCGCTGCTGATCCTCACCGGCTGCCAGGGCGTCAACGGCGGCGGCTGGGCCCACTACGTCGGCCAGGAGAAGGTGCGCCCGTACACCGGCTGGCAGCAGCTGTCGACCGCCGCCGACTGGGTGCGCCCCTCGCGCCAGATGGCCGGGACCCCGTACTGGTACCTGCACACCGGCCAGTGGCGCTACGAGGCGTACGGCGCCGACGCCCTCGCGTCCCCCACAGGACGCGGCACCTTCACCGGGCGGCACACCGCCGACCTGGTAGCCCAGTCGGCCCGGCTCGGCTGGATGCCCTCGTACCCCACCTTCGACGGCAACCCGCTCGACCTCGGGCGGCAGGTGCGCGACAGTGGTGAGGAGGCCGGCGACTGGGTCGCCGACCGGCTCGCCGACGGGCGGCTCCGCTTCGCCTGCGAGGACCCCGACGCGCCCGCCAACTGGCCGCGCGTGCTCACCGTGTGGCGCGCCAACCTCATCGGCTCGTCCGCCAAGGGCAACGAGTACTTCCTGCGCCACCTGCTCGGCGCGCGGGACAACGCGAGCGCCGAAGCGGCCCCCGAGGGCAGCCGCCCCCGCGACGTCACCTGGCGCGACGAGGCGCCGCGCGGCAAGCTCGACCTGCTGCTCTCGCTCGACTTCCGCATGACGTCGACCACGCTCTTCTCCGACCTGGTGCTGCCCGCCGCCACCTGGTACGAGAAGCACGACCTGTCCAGCACGGACATGCACCCCTACGTGCACGCCTTCAGCCCCGCCATCACCCCGCCCTGGCAGGCGCGCACGGACTTCGAGATCTTCCACGGGCTCGCCCGCGAGGTCGCCGAACTGGCCGAGGGACGCCTCGGCACCGCCTACGACCTCGTCGCGACGGCGCTCCAGCACGACTCCGAGGACGAGACCGCCCAGCCGGGCGGCACGGTGACCGACTGGGCGGCCGGCGGGCCACCGCCGCAGCCGGGGCACACCACCCAGCGGGTGACCCTGGTCGAGCGTGACTACACGGCCGTCGCCGACAAGCTCGCCGCGTTCGGGCCGCTGGCCGAGGAGCACGGCATGACCGTCAAGGGCGTCACCGTGCAGCCGCACGCGGAGGCGGTGCGGCTCGCCGAGCGGTGCGGCACGTCCGCGGCCGAGGGCCCCGCGCTCGGCCGGCCGTCACTCGACACCGACGTCAAGCTGTGCGAGGCGATCCTCGCCCTGTCCGGCACGACCAACGGCCGCATCGCCGCCGAGGGGTTCAGGCGCCTGGCGGACCGCTGCGGAGCGGACACCGGGCTCGGCGAGCTCGCGGACTCCGTCGCCGAACGGCGCGTGGTCTTCTCCGACACGCAGGAGCGGCCCGTACAGGTGGGCGCCAGCTTCGAGTGGTCGGGCAAGGAGGCCCCCGACCGCAGGTACTCGCCCTTCACCGTCAACACCGAGCACAACAAGCCCTGGCACACCCTCACCGGACGGCAGCACTTCTACCTCGACCACGACTGGATGGCCGAGCTGGGCGAGCAACTGCCCGTGTTCCGCCCGCCGCTCGACCTCGCGGCGCTGAACGAACCCACCGGCGAACCGGGCGCGGCCGGAGAGCGGGCCGTGACGGTGCGTTATGTCACACCGCACTCGAAGTGGTCGATCCACTCCGAGTACCAGGAGAACCTGCTGATGCAGACACTCGCACGGGGCGGACCCGTCATCTGGATGAGCCCCGCCGACGCCGCCGCCATCGGCGCGGCCGACAACGAGTGGGTCGAGGCCGTCAACGCCAACGGCGTGGTCGCGGCGCGCGCCATCGTCTCCCACCGCATGCCGCAAGGCACCGTGTTCATGTACCACGTCCAGGAACGCCTCGTGAACGTGCCGCGCACCGAGGCGACCGGACGCCGCGGCGGTGTGCACAACGCCCTCACCAAGCTGCTCATCAAACCGACCCATCTCATCGGCGGATACGGCCAGTTGTCGTTCTCGCCCAACTACTACGGACCGACCGGCAGCCAGCGCGACACGGTCACCACCATCCGCCGCCGTTCCCAGCACGTGGAGTACTGACATGCCTCGCAGCAAGAGCCGGCGCACCCAGCGGCACACCGGGCGCCCCGCACGGCCGCGCCGGGTCATGGCCCAGGTCGCCATGGTGATGAACCTCGACAAGTGCATCGGCTGCCACACCTGCTCCGTCACCTGCAAGCAGACGTGGACCAACCGCACCGGCACCGAGTACGCGTGGTTCAACAACGTCGAGACCCGCCCAGGACAGGGCTACCCACGCGGACACGAGGACCAGGACAGGTGGCGCGGCGGCTGGCAGCTCAAGCACGGCCGCCTCGTGCCGCGCACCGGCGGCAGGGCCCGCCGCCTCGCGCGCCTGTTCGCCAACCCCGAACTGCCCACCCTCGACGACTACTACCAGCCCTGGACGTACGACTACGAGAACCTGACCACCGCCCCACTCGGCGACGACCTGCCCACCGCGCGCCCGCGCTCCCTGATCGACGGCTCGCCCACCGACGTCACCTGGGGGCCCAACTGGGACGACGACCTCGGCGGCGGCCCCGAGCAGCTCGCCGCCGACCCGGTGCTGCGGAAGATGAGCGACAAGGTCCGCCTTGAGTACGAGCAGGCGTTCATGTTCTACCTGCCGCGCATCTGCGAGCACTGCCTCAACCCCGCCTGCGTCGCGGTGTGTCCCTCCGGCGCGCTGTACAAGCGCGTCGAGGACGGCATCGTCCTCGTCGACCAGGACCGCTGCCGCGGCTGGCGGATGTGCGTCAGCGGCTGTCCCTACAAGAAGGTGTACTTCAACCACGCCACCGGCAAGGCCGAGAAGTGCACCTTCTGCTACCCGCGCATCGAGGCGGGGGAGCCCACCGTCTGCTCCGAGACCTGCGTCGGCAGGCTCCGCTACCTCGGTGTGATGCTCTACGACCCCGACAAGGTCGGCGAGGCGGCGGCCACCACCGACGAGCAGGACCTGTACGAGGCGCAGCTCGGCTGCTTCCTCGATCCCGACGACCCCGAAGTGGCGCGCGACGCCGAGGAGTCCGGCATCCCGCACGACTGGGTCGAGGCCGCACGCCGCTCGCCCGTACGCGCCCTCATCACCGACTACCGCGTCGCGCTGCCGCTGCACCCCGAGTACCGCACGATGCCGATGGTCTGGTACGTGCCGCCGCTGTCGCCCGTGGTCGACGCGCTCACCTCGTCCGGGCACGACGGCGAGGACCCGGCCAGCCTGTTCGGCGCCATCGGCTCCCTGCGCATCCCGCTCGAATACCTCGCCGAGCTGTTCACGGCGGGCGACACCGCGCCCGTGGAGGCCGCGCTGTGCCGGCTCGCCGCGATGCGCTCCCACATGCGGCGCGTCAACCTCGGCGAGGAGCAGGACCCGGAGATCGCCCGCTCGGTCGGCATGGACGAGCGGTCGATGCGTGCCATGTACCGGCTGCTGGCGCTCGCCAAGTACGAGGAGCGCTACGTGATCCCCACCGGGTACACCGACCCGGCGGGCGGCGATGCCGGGCCCGGCGGCGGGTGCAGCCTCGACGCGGCGGGCGGCCCCGGCATGATGCCCGGCGGCCCGCTCGACCCGGACACCTTCCACGCGCCACCGCTCGTGCCCGCGGGCGTGAGCGCCGCAGCGGGAGCGGGCGCCGGCGCCGGCGCGGGTGCAGGTGCGGGCTGCGGCGGTGGGCACGGCGAGCAGCAGGCCGCGGCCGGCGGGCTGCTCGGCCGCGTCAACCTCCTCAACTGGGACGGCAGGGGCCGCCCCACGGGGCTCTTCCCGCGTCCCGCGGCGGACGCCGCGCCGGGCGAGGGCACCGGCGCCTCCGGTTCCGGCACCGGCAGCGGGGAGCCGCGGTGAACCGGCCCGCCGTACTGCAGGCAGCCTCGCTGCTCCTCGGCCACCCCGACGAGGGCTGGCCCGGCCTGCTCGACACCGTGCGCGGCGCCCTCACGCCCCTCGACGCGCCGGAGGCCGTCCCTCTCCTGCGGTTCTGCGACGCCGTCGACGGCACACCCGCGCTCGAACTGTCCGCGCGCTACGTCGCGACCTTCGACCGCAGCAGGCGCCGCTGCCTCTACCTCACCTACTACACCGACGGCGACACCCGCCGCCGCGGCGCCTCGCTCGCCGCCATCAAGTCCCGCTACCGGGCCGAGGGCTGGCAACCGCCCGACGACGAGCTGCCCGACTTCCTGCCGCTCGTGCTGGAGTTCGCGGCACGCTGCCCGGGGCCCGGCACCGCCCTGCTCGTCGAGCACCGGGCCGCCGTCGAGGTGCTGCGCTACGCGCTCGGCTCGTACCTCAGCCCGTACGCCGACGTGCTGCGCGCCGTGTGCGACTGCCTGCCGGGCGCAGGGCCCTCCTGCCACGAGGAGGCACTCAGGCTCGCGCGCTCGGGGCCGCCGGCGGAGAGCGTGGGCGCCGGCCCGCAATCCGTGGCGCTCGACCCCTTCCCCGTCCGGCCCGCCGGACTCGACCCCCGAGGAGCCCGCAGGTGACCCACCTCGACATCGCCCTGTGGGGCGCGCTGCCCTACCTCGTGCTCGCGCTGCTCGTCGCGGGCACCGCATGGCGCTACCACTACGACCGGTTCGGCTTCACGACCCGCTCCAGCCAGCTCCACGAGAACCGGCTGCTGCGCGTGGGCGGCCCGCTGTTCCACTACGGGCTGTTCTTCGTCGTCGCCGGCCACGCCGGGGGCCTCCTCGTCCCCGAATGGGTCACGGACCGGCTGCACGTCAGCGAGGAGCTTTACCACGAGAACGCCCTGCTGATGGGCGGGATCGCGGGCGCCGCCACCGCGGCGGGACTCGCCGTCCTGCTGTACAGGCGGCTGCGGGTGCGCGCCGTGCGCCGGGCCACGAGCCGCAGCGACCGTATCGTCATCCCGCTGCTCGTCGCGGTCATCGCCGCCGGGCTCGCCGCGACGGCATCGGGCGCCGCGGCCCAGTCGTACGACTACCGCGAGGGCGTGTCGATCTGGTTCCGCAGCCTGTTCACGCTCGACCCGGACGTGGCCGCGATGGCGCACGCGCCCCTCGTCTACCGGCTGCACGCGCTGCTCGCCATGGCACTGTTCGCCCTCTGGCCGTTCAGCCGCCTGGTGCACGCGTTCACCGCGCCGCTCGGCTACCTCGTCCGCCCGTACGTCGTCTACCGCTCGCACGCGCGCCCCACGCCCTACCGGCACCCCGCGAAACCGGCGGTGCCCGCGCCGGGCGGGCCCCGCGACCGGCCGCTCAGGCG
>NZ_JAGIQL010000089.1 GCF_017813245.1 Streptomyces montanisoli | reverse complement strand
AGACGTGTCTTCTCCCGATCACGTCCGGGCGGACGGCCCCCTGTCGCGCGATCGCGGACGCGTGCGCCGCAGGTCAGCCCACCGGCTGTAGCACGCGCTCGCGCGAGACCTCGCGGCGGATGCGCTCGCAGGAACGGCTGATCAGCCGGGAGACGTGCATCTGCGAGATGCCGAACTCGCCCGCGATGTCGGACTGGCTCATCCCGCGGAAGAAGCGCAGGTAGAGGATGCGCTTCTCCCTTTCGGGCAGCCGGCACAGCCGCGGCCTGACGGTCTCGCGGTCGACCACCCTGTCCATGCCGGGGTCGGGGCTGCCCAGTGTGTCGCCGAGGGAGCGCCCGTCCTCTCCCACGGTGAGCTCGGCGTCGAGAGAGAGCGCCGAGAAGCTGTTCAGCGCCTCGTTGCCCTGCCGCACCTCCGTCTCGGTGAGACCGGCCGCGGCCGCTATCTCGGACGTGGAGGGGTTCGCGCTGCCCGCCGCCGCGAGTTCCTGGCGCGCCTGGCGGACCCGGCCGCGCAGCTCCTGCACGCGGCGCGGTACATGCACGGTCCACATGTAGTCGCGGAAGTGCCGCTTGAGCTCGCCGTCGATGGTGGGGACGGCGTAGCTCGCGAACGCTATGCCGCGCTCCGTGTCATACCGCGTCACCGCCTTCACCAGGCCGAGGGCCGCCACCTGCCTGAGGTCCTCGAGCGATTCGCCCCGTCCCCGGTACTTGGCCGCCAGGCGGTGGGCGAGCGGCAGCCACTGCCGCGTCACCTCGTCCGTCAGCCTGGCCTTCTCCGCGCACTCGTCCAGTGCCGCGATGCGGAGGAAAGCGTCCCGTGTGTCGGGCGCGTCGTCGTGGGGGTGCTTGTTGCGTCGGGTCGCCGTCCCGGTCTTGACATCTGTTGCCATGGCTACGCTCACTGCTCCTCGGACCCTGTCGCTGTCCTGGAGGGCGCGGTCCGGGCAGCACGCCAGGGTCCGCACCCTGAACGTGCCTACTCTCCGAAGCACGACGTCCGCCTGCCCCCGGCTCCCCGGCGCAAACACCGTCACGGCAGGACTTCTCGGACGTGACTTCCCGGACGTGACTTCTCGGGGTGCCGGCGGGGCGCGCGACCGGCCGCCGGCGGACGCGGCAGTGTGACGCGGTTCGCGAGGGGCACTCGTACGGTGTCCGCCCCCGCCAGGTCGCCTGGTCGACTGGTTCAGGCCGTCCCTCACGGAGGAGAGATACGCCATGCACGCACCTGCCGAACGCGCACGCCGCGTCACGATCGACCCCGGCGGCCCCCTCGTGGTTGAGGGGCCCGTCGAGGTGGCGCTGGACGACGGCAGCGTCGAGCGCTCCGAGCGGCCCACCGTCGCGGTGTGCACGTGCAGGCGTTCCCGCCGCTACCCGTGGTGCGACACGAGCCACCGGCGCCGCTCGCGGCCGCCCGGCCCCGCCGCGGACAAGGACGGCGGAGGTGGAGCATGACCGCCAGGTCAGGACTCCCCAAGCCGCGCGGACCGCTGTCGCAGGCCCTGGTCGGCGCCCTGCGCCACGCGCAGGACATGCCGCCCGACGCGCTCTCGAGGGCGGCGTCCGCCGACCCCTACGGCGACGACCTCCAGCTCGCCCTCAACATCCTGTACGAACTGCACTACCAGGGGTTCGACGGCGTGGGCGACGAGCACGAGTGGGACCCCGACCTGCTGCGGCTGCGCGCCGCGCTTGAGGCCACGTTCCTCGACGCCCTCAGGGGCGACGTGGCGCAGAGCTTTCCCGCGTCGCGCGTCGACGAGGCGCTGTCGGACCTGCTCGTCGAGCCCGCGCGCGACGACGGCACCAGCCTCAGCCACCACCTTGCCCGTGAGGGCACGCTCGGCCAGCTGCGCGAACACGCGGCTCTGCGCTCGATCTACCACCTCAAGGAGGCAGACCCGCACGCCTGGGTCATCCCGCGTCTGCGCGGCCGTGCCAAGGCGGGGATGGTCGCGGTGGAGTACGACGAGTACGGCGCGGGCCACGCGGACCAGCTGCACCAGCAGCTCTTCGCCGACCTGATGACCGACCTCGGCCTCGACACGTCCTACAACCACTACCTCGACGCCGCTTCCGCCGAGATGCTGGCCGTGGTCAACCTCATGTCCCTGCTGGGCCTGCACCGCGCCCTGCGCGGCGCTCTCGTCGGCCAGTTCGCGACGGTCGAGGTGACCTCGTCCCCCGGCTCGCGCCGGCTCGCCGACGCCATGCGCCGCACGGGCGCGGGGCCCGCGGCGATCCGCTTCCACGACGAGCACGTCGAAGCGGACGCCGTGCACGAGCAGTTGATGCGGCACGAGGTCGTCGGCGGGTTGCTGGCGGAGGAGCCCGATCTGGAGAAGGACGTCCTGTTCGGCATCGGCGCGACGGTCCTGCTGGAGGACCGCTTCTCGGCCGCCCTGCTGGCCGCGTGGCGCGAGGGCCGCAGCGCGCTGCGCGAGCCCCTGTAGGCGACACGCTGTAGGCGGGACGCCGGGCGGCGCGGCCCACGAGGGGCGAGTCGCGGCTCAGCGGGCCGCCAGGCGGTAGCCGCGCTTGGGGACCGTCCTGATCAGGTCGCGGTGCTGACCGAGCGCCGATCTGAGCCGGCCGATCGCGGCCTCCACGGCGTGCCCGTCCGCGTCCGCCTCCGGCCATGCGCGGCGCAGCAGCCTCTCCCGGCTCACCACCCGGCCGGGGTACTCGGCCAGCACGCGCACCACCGCGGCCTGCCGCGGCGTCAGGCGCAGGCTCTCGCCCGACACGAGCAGGCGCGCGCCCTGGAGGACGACGTGCCGGCCGGCGATCTCCATCTCGTGCCGCGCCCTGGCGGTCAGCGTCCCGGTGACGGTGTGCGCCAGCGCGTCGAGTCCGGCGCGCCCCGGCCACACCGCGGGCGCCCCGAGGCCGAGCAGCCTGCGCCCGGGCCCAGGGCCCGACGCCACGGTCACCACGTCCGCGCGCATGGCCTCGACCACGGCCGTACGCCGTCCGCACGCGTCGGCGGCGGCGAGGAAGGCCGCGAGGGCGGGTGCGCCGGTGAACGTCAGGGCATGCACCTCGCGCCTGGCCGTCCGCTCCACCAGGCGCCGCACCGGCGCATCCAGGACGCGGGCGCCACGCGCGGCCAGCAGTTCCGCGAGCCCGTCGTGGCCGCGGGCCGCGACGATCCCGACGGTGAAGCCGGTGAGTGGGCCCTCGGACAAGGGCGTGCGCGGCCCGAGCCGCGGAGAGGGGGTGCCGGGTTTCGCCATGGACGCAGGCTGAGCGCTTCGAGTTTCGGGCTCGTTGCCCGGGTGTCTCGGCGCCGTATCCACCGCCACCCGTGGTGTTACGGCGGAGGGCGGCCCGCGCCACCGCGCCCGTCGCCGTGTGAGGGACGCGTACCCGGCGCGCAACACGGCGGACCTCTCGGCGAAACCGGCGGCCGCCACGCTCGATGCCATGGACGACGCCATGGACGACAACGGCACGGACACCCACTGCCCGTACTGCTCGCTGCAGTGCGGCATGCGCGTCGCCGTCGCGCCCGGCGGCGGGGCGGAGGTACGGGAGCGGCCCGCGTATCCCGTCAACCGCGGTGTGCTGTGCGGAAAGGGGCGGTCGGCGGCCGAGGTGCTGCGGCCCGAAGCGCGCCTGACCACGCCGCTCGTGCGGGACGGCCGCGGCGGCAACCTGCGCCCGGCGTCCTGGCGGGAGGCGCTGGACGTGGCGGCGCGTGGCCTCGCGGACGTGCGTGCCAGGTACGGCCCCGACGCGGTGGGCGTGTTCGGCGGCGGCGGACTCACGAACGAGAAGGCCTACCAGCTCGGCAAGTTCGCGAGGGTCGTACTCGGCACGGCGAACATCGACTACAACGGACGCTTCTGCATGGCGTCCGCCGCCACGGCGCACCGGCGCGCCTTCGGCCTCGACCGCGGGCTGCCGTTCCCGCTCGCCGACATCGCGCGCACCGGCTGCCTTGTGCTGGTCGGCGCGAACCCCGCGGAGACCATGCCGCCCGCCGTGCGCCACCTGCGGGAGCTGCGGGAGCGCGGCGGCACGCTGATCGTCGTCGATCCGCGCCGCACCGCCACCGCCGAGCTGGCCGACCTCCATCTGCGCGCGAGGCCCGGCAGCGACCTGGCGCTGGCGCTCGGCCTGCTGCACCTGGTGATCGCGGACGGCAACGTGGACGGGGAGTTCGTCGCGGCCCGCACGACGGGCTACGAGGAGGCGCGCGCCGCCGCGATGGCGCACTGGCCGGAGCGGGTCGAGCGCCTCACGGGCGTCTCCGTGTCCGAACTGGCGGACGCGGCACGGATGTTCGGTGAGGCGGGCACCGGCATGGTGCTGACCGCGCGGGGCGCGGAGCAGCACAGCAAGGGCACCGACACCGTCGGCGCGTGGATCGACCTCTGCCTCGCGACCGGCAACGCGGGCCGCCCGTACAGTGGTTGCGCGACCCTGACAGGACAGGGCAACGGGCAGGGCGGCCGCGAACACGGGCAGAAGGCCGACCAGCTCCCCGGCTACCGCGATCTCGACGATCCTGCGGCGCGTGCGCACGTGGCGGCCGTCTGGGGCGTCGACCCCGGGGCTCTGCCCGTGGCGGGACGCTCCGCCTACGAACTCCTGGGCACGCTCGGTCTTGACGGCGGTGCGCACGCCCTGCTGGTGATGGGCTCCAACCCGGTGGTGTCCGCCCCGCGCGCAGCGCACGTGACGGAGCGGCTCGGCGCCCTCGACCTGCTGGTGGTCAGCGATGTCGTGCTGTCGGAGACCGCACGACTGGCCGATGTGGTGCTCCCGGCCGCCCAGTGGGCCGAGGAGACCGGCACCACCACCAACCTGGAGGGCAGGGTGATCCTGCGGCAGCGCGCCCTCGACCCGCCGGAGGGCGTACGCACCGACCTGGCGATCCTGCGCGCCCTCGCGGCGGCGCTCGGCCGGCCCGACGGCTTCCCCTACGACCCCGAGGCGGTCTTCGACGAGTTGCGGCGCGCCTCGGCCGGCGGCCCCGCCGACTACGCGGGCATCAGCCACCGCCGGCTCCGCGGGGGTGAAGGCGTCTTCTGGCCGTGCCCCGACGAGGCGCATCCCGGCACGCCGAGGCTCTTCCTCGACCGCTTCGCGCACCCCGACGGGCGCGCCAGGTTCGCCGCCGTGACGCACCGTCCGGCCGGCGAGGAGCCGGACGCCGAGTACCCGGTGTACCTCACCACGGGCCGCGTGACGGCCCAGTACCAGAGCGGCGCGCAGACCCGCCGGGTCCCCGCGCTCAACGCGGCGGCGCCGGGCCCGTTCGTGCAACTGCACCCGCGTCTCGCCCGCCGCCTGGGCGTGGTGGACGGCGAGCCGCTCGCGGTCACCAGCCGCCGCGGCCGGGCCGTCGCACCCGCCAGGGTCAGCGAGGCGATCAGGCAGGACACCGTCTTCATGCCGTTCCACTGGCCGGGCGAGGGGCGCGCCAACACCGTCACCAACCCGGCGCTCGACCCGGCTTCCGGCATGCCGGAGTTCAAGCTGTGCGCGGTCCGCGTCGAGCGGGCGGGTGAGGCCTCGCCGGCCGCGGCGTCCGGCGCCGGGGCGGCGCGATGAAGGGCCCGCGGGTCGCCGTCGTGGGCGCGGGCATGGCGGCCGCGCGGTTCGCCGAGCGGTACGGCGCGTTCGGCGGCGCGGGGACCGTGACGCTGTACGGGGCCGAGGCCCACCGCCCCTACAACCGGGTCCTGCTCGCCGACGTGCTGGCGGGCCGCTTCGCGCCACGCGACATCGCGCTGCCGCCGGGAGCGGCCCGCGTGCGCACGGGGGCCGAGGTGGTCCGGCTGGATCCCGCCGCGCGCACGCTGGCCCTCGCGGACGGATCGGTGCACGGATGGGACAGCCTCGTGCTCGCCACGGGCGCCAACCCGGTGCTGCCGCCGATACGGGGCGTGCGGCTGCCGGGCGGCGCGGGTCTTGCCGGGGGCGTGCACGTCCTGAGGACGCTCGACGACTGCGCCGCCCTCGCGCGCGGCGTGGCGGCGGCCCGGCGGGCGGTCATCGTCGGCGGCGGGGTCCTCGGCGTGAGCGCCGCACGCGCGCTCGCCTCGCTCGGCGTGGCCGTGGAGATCGTCCACCAGGGTCCGCACCTGGTCGAGCGGCACCTCGACGCGGACGCCGCCGCGGTGCTCGCGCGGGGCCTCGCGCGGCTCGGCGTCGTGTCGTACCCGGGCAGCAGGGCCCGGGCGGTGCGGTGCGGCAAGGACGGCGAAGGGGACGGGGACGGGGACGGCCGGGGCGGCGAGGACCGGGTCTCCGCGGTCGAACTGGCCTGCGGCCCGGGTCTCTCCTGCGACCTCGTCGTCCTCGCCTGCGGTGCGAGGCCGCGCACGGCGCTCGCGTACGCGGCCGGGCTCGGTGTGCGGCGCGGCATCACGGTCGACGACGCCCTCGCCACGTCCGCGCCCGGTGTGTACGCGATCGGTGACTGCGCCGAGCACGACAGGGTCCTGCACGGTCTTGCGGCGCCGGCCTGGGAGCAGGCGGACGTGCTCGCCGCCCGGCTCTCCGGCGCCCGCCCGGCGGCCCGCTACCGGGGTTCGCGCGCGCCGGCCAGGCTCGCTGCGGGCCCCCTGCAGTACGCGGCCTTCGGCGAGGTCGACGAGCAGGCGGACCCGGGGCTTGACGCGCTGCGGCTCGTCGACGCCACCCGGGACAGCTACCGCAAGGTGCTGATGCGCGGCGACCGGCTGGCCGGCGCCGTGCTCGTCGGCGACATGACGGCCGTCGACGCCATCGCGGAGGCGTTCGGGCGGCGCGGCGATCCGGCCGCCGACGACCCCCACCACCTGCTGGTACCCGGCTGAGCCGCGCAGGCCGCGCCTCCGCCGGCAAGGCCACGAACACCACGACACGTCAGGGCCGTCACCGGCCGACTCTCACCCACGGAGCCCACGATGACCCGACCCACGGCGCCCCCCGCGCCTCGTCACACCGGCCGCCGGCACGTCGTCCTGATCGGGCACGGCATGGTCGGCCAGCGCTTCCTCGAAACCCTCGTCGCGCTGCCCGGCGCGGCCGGCCTGAGGATCACCGTGCTCGCCGAGGAACCGCGCCCCGCCTACGACCGGGTGCACCTGACGTCCTGGTTCTCCGGTACGAGCGCGGACGAACTGAAGCTGTGCCCGCCCGGGTTCGTCGCGGAGCACGGCATCGACCTGCGACTCGGCGACCCGGCCACCGCCATCGACCGCGCGGCGCGCACGGTGACCACCGCGAGCGGTGCGGCCTTCGGCTACGACACGCTCGTGCTGGCCACCGGCTCGTATCCGTTCGTGCCGCCCGTGCCGGGCACGGACGCGGCGGGCTGCCACGTCTACCGGACCCTTGACGACGTGGCGGCCATCCGCGCCGACGCATCGGGCGCGAGGGTCGGCGCGGTGGTCGGCGGCGGGCTGCTCGGGCTCGAAGCGGCGGGCGCGCTGCGCGCGATGGGGCTCGAGACGCACGTCGTGGAGTTCGCGCCACGCCTGATGGCGCTCCAGGTCGACGAGGGCGGCGGCGACCTGCTGCGCCGCAAGGTCGAGGACCTCGGTGTGCGCGTGCACACCGGCGTCGGCACGCGGGCCGTGCTGGCCGACGACGCCGGCCGGGTCCGCGCGATGGCCCTGTCCGACGGCGGCGAACTCGCCGCGGACCTCGTGGTGTTCTCGGCGGGTGTGCGCCCACGCGACCAGCTGGCGCGCGAGTGCGGGCTGCCGGTCGGGCAGCGCGGCGGGATCGTCGTCGACGGCGAGTGCCGCACGCGGGATCCGCGCGTCCACGCGATCGGCGAATGCGCCCTCACGTCGGACGGCCGCGTCCACGGCCTCGTGGCGCCCGGCTACGCGATGGCCGAGACGGCGGCCCGGGCCGTCGCGGGCGGCGAGCCCGCCCCGTTCACCGGCGCCGACACGTCGACCGAACTCAAGCTGCTCGGTGTGGACGTCGCGAGCTTCGGCGACGCCCACGGCGCCACCGAGGGGGCACGCGACGTCCTGTACAGCGACGGCCGTTCAGGCGTCTACCGCAAGCTCGTCATCGGCGGCGACGGGGCACTCCTCGGCGGTGTGCTCGTCGGCGACACCGGTTCCTACGGTGTGCTGCGCCCGCTGGCGGCCGCCGGGCGGCCCCTGGACACGGCCCCCGGGCAGCTGGTGCTGCCCGCCGGGCTCGCCCCGGCCTCCGGTCCTGTGGAGCTGCCGGACGATGCCGTCGTCTGCTCATGCCACAACGTCACCACGGGCAGGATCAGGGCCGCCGTCGCCGACGACGGGTGCACGAGCGTCCCCGAGGTCAAGAAGTGCACGAAGGCGGGCACCGGCTGCGGATCCTGCGTCAAGGTGCTCGGCACCGTCGTCGACGGGGAGCTGGCCTCGCGGGGCGTGAGTGTCGACGACCGGCTGTGCGAGCACTTCGCGCACACCCGCGCCGAGCTGTACGACATCGTCCGCGTGAAGGGCGTCGCCACGTTCTCCCGCCTCGTCGAGGAGCACGGCACGGGCGAGGGGTGCGACGTGTGCAAGCCGGTGGTCGCCTCCATCCTGGCGTCGCTCGCGGGCGGCCACATCCTCGACGGCGAGCAGGCGGCCCTGCAGGACACCAACGACCACTTCCTCGCCAACCTCCAGCGCAACGGCTCGTACTCGGTCGTGCCGCGCGTGCCCGGCGGGGAGATCACCCCCGAGGGCCTCATCACGATCGGCGAGATCGCCCGCGACTTCGGCCTGTACACGAAGATCACCGGAGGCCAGCGGATCGACATGTTCGGGGCGGCCGTCGACCAGCTCCCGGCGATCTGGCGGCGGCTCGTGGACGCCGGCTTCGAGTCGGGGCACGCGTACGGCAAGGCCCTGCGCACGGTGAAGTCGTGCGTGGGGCAGGCCTGGTGCCGTTACGGCGTGCAGGACTCGGCGGCGCTCGCCATCGAGCTGGAGCTGCGCTACCGGGGCCTGCGCTCACCGCACAAGCTCAAGTCGGCGGTCTCCGGCTGCGCACGCGAGTGCGCCGAGGCGCAGGGCAAGGACTTCGGCGTGATCGCCACGTCGTCCGGCTGGAACCTGTACGTCGGCGGCAACGGCGGCATGGCACCGCGCCACGCCGACCTGCTCGCGCAGGACCTCGACCACGACACACTGGTGCGGATCATCGACCGGTTCCTGATGTTCTACATCCGCACCGCCGACCGCCTGGAGCGAACCTCCACCTGGCTCGAACGCATCGAGGGCGGCCTCGGCCACGTGCGCGCCGTCGTCGTGGACGACTCGCTCGGCATCTGCGCGGACCTGGAGGAGCTGATGGCCCGCCATGTGGGCGCCTATGAGGACGAGTGGGCGGCCACCCTCGCCGACCCGGACCGGCTGCGCCGGTTCACGTCCTTCGTGAACGCGCCGGGCACCCCGGACCCGGCGGTCACGTTCGTGACCGAGCGCGGGCAGATCCGCCCGGCGCGCGCGGGCGAGCACGGCACGCCGCTGCCGCGGCCGGTGCTGATCGGCGGGGACCGGGTGGAGGTGCGCACCGCATGACGATGACGACGACGAGCCGGGGGCCGCGGGCGGCCCTGGAGCAGGTGGAGATCCATGACGGCCGGCGGTGGCACCGCGTGTGCGAACTCGCGGACCTCGTCCCCGGGCGCGGGGCGGCCGTGCTGCTCGGCACCGAGCAGGTCGCCGTCTTCCGCGACCGGTCGGGCACCGTGTACGCGGTGGCGAACCGCGACCCGTTCAGCGGCGCCCAGGTGATGTCCCGGGGGCTGCTGGGCAGCCGGGGGCCGGTGCCGACGCTGGCCTCGCCCATGTACAAGCACGTCTTCGACCTGCGCGACGGCCGCTGCCTCGACGAGGATGCGGCGCCGGACGGCTCCCCGGCCGTCCTGCGCGTGTGGCCGGCGCGCCGCGCCACGGCGGCGGTGAGTGTCCACACGGAGGGGGTCTGAGTTCCGGTACTCATGTGCGGCCGGGTCGCGCGGCGGAGCATGGGACGTGCCCCCGCTTCCGGCGGGGGCCCGACCGTGAAGAGTGGAGAGACATGATGCGCGCCGACAAGCGTTACGACCGGCCGCTGGCCGCCGCCGTGGACAACTGGTTCTCGCGCTGCTACCTGATCGTGATGGCCGCGGTGCTGGTGTGGGTCGCGATCGACACACTGTTCGTGCCCCACGCCGACGCGTCCATGGCGGGCGTGTGGCCGTTCTTCCTGACCGCGCCGACCAGCCTGCTGCTGCTCGCCGTGCCGGGTCTTGACGGCTGGGGCCTGCTCGCCGGGATGGCGGTCGCCGCGGTCGTCAACGCGACGCTGCTCGGCCTCCTCGTGCGCGCGCTGGCCCCGTCGGGCCGCGGCAACGGCTCCGGGGCGGGCCTGCGCCCGAGCGGCCGGTGACCTGAGCCCGCCGGGCCCCGCACGGAACGCGGGGCCCGGCGGGCCGAGGGTGCTTGCCGCGTCAGGTGGTGCGGCGGGCCGCCCACACCGCGGCGGCTGCCCCGGCGGCGGCGAGCGCCGCCGAGGCCGACCAGGCGAGACGTGCGTGCTGCGAGAGCCACACCTGCGCCGACCGATCGTGGGACGAGTCGTCGAAGATGCCGTGGGCGCCGTAGTCGCGGCCCTTCTCGCCGCCCTCGCTGCCGTCGCCGTCGGCGGGCGCCCACAGGTTGGCGTGGCGGTCGTCGTCGACGTCCGTCTCGGTCTGCTGCGAGTCGTACCCCGTGCGCGCCAGGTAGCGGTCGAGCAGGCCCGCGGCGACCTTGTCCGCGAGGAGCGTGCCGACGGTGGAGGCGCCGACGTAGTACTGCTTGCGCCGCGGCCGCCGGGCGGCGTGCACCACGGCGCGTGCCGCGACCTCCGGCTGGTAGATCGGCGGGACCGGCTGCGGGTGCTTGGGCAGCCTCGACAGCACCCAGGAGAACTGCGGGGTGTTGACCGCGGGCATCTGGACGACGGTGATGTGCACGTTGCTGCCGTCGTGCATCAGCTCGGTCCTGATCGACGAGGTGAAGCCGTTCACGGCGTGCTTGGCGCCGCAGTACGCGGACTGCAGCGGGATCGAGCGCTGGCCCAGTGCGGAGCCGACCTGCACGATGGTGCCGCGGTCGCGCGGGATCATGCGCGCCAGCGCCTCACGCGTCCCGTTGACGAAGCCGAGGTAGCTGACCTCGGTCACCCGCCTGAACTCGTCGGCCCCGATCTCGGTGAACGGCGCGAAGACGGAGGTGAAGGCGACGTTGACCCATACGTCGATGGGTCCGAAGTGACGCTCGACCTCCTCGGCCGCGGTGTGGACGGCTTCGTGGTCCGACACGTCCGCCTCGGCGACCAGTGCCTCGCCGCCGAGTTCGCGCACCTCGCGCGCCGCGGCCTCCAGGCCCGTGCGGCCGCGTGCCACGAGGCCGACGCGGTCGCCCCTGCGGGCGAACTCGCGGGCCGCGGCTCGTCCGATCCCGCCGCTCGCGCCGGTGATGACGACTGTCTGGGGCATGTTTGCGTCCGCCTCTCGTAGGTGGGTGGTCGGTGTGTTTTGGCGCGCTCAGGCCCCGGCGAGCCGTACGGAGGCCTCCAGCATCAGCGCGTGGACGAACGCCTGGGGCAGGTTGCCGCGCATCTCGCGCTGGGCGATGTCGTACTCCTCGGAGTAGAGCCCGGCTGGGCCGCACGCGGCGCGATTGCGCTCGAACCAGCGGTATGCGGACGCCGTGCGCCCCTGCTGGTGCTCGGCCATGGCGACCGCGAACCCGCACATCACGAACGCGCCCTCGGCGTGCGCCAGCGGCCGTCCGTCGTGGCGGAAGCGGTAGGCGAAGTGGTCGTCGGTCAGCTCGGCCTTGTACGCGTCCAGCGTCGCCACGGTGCGCGGGTCGTCGGCCGGTATCGCGCCGCGCAGGGAGGGCAGCAGCAGCGCCGCGTCGAGACCGTCGTCGTCGGAGGCGCGCTGCCACCGCCCTGTGGGGTGCAGGCCCTCGCGGTCGGCCTCGGCGACGATGGCGTCCGCGAGCGCGTTCCAGCGTCCCGCGAGGGAGGCCGGCGCCGCCGCCTGCGCCATGGAGCGCAGCCCGGCCGCGCAGATGAGCCTGGAGTGCGTCCAGCGCCGCGGGTCGAGCTCCCAGACGCCCGCGTCCGGCTCCGTCCTGCGCCGGGCGATGGCGTCTGCCGCGGTCTGCGCCGCGCGCCAGCCGTCGGGCCCCAGCCGGTCGTGCCGGGCGGCGGCCGCCAGCAGGAGCAGGCACTCGCCGAACGCGTCGAGCTGGAACTGGTGGCGTACCTGGTTGCCGACGAGGTCGAACCCGCCCGGGTAGCCGGGCAGGTCGAGTTTGCGCTGGTCGGGGATGGGCCGGCCGTCGACGGTGTAGGCGGGGGCCAGGTCGTGCCCGTCCTCGTGGAGCCGCGCGGAGATGAACCGCACGGCGTCGTCGAGCAGCGGGTGAGGACCTGCGGCGGCGACCGCCTGGCCCGCGTAGCACTGGTCGCGGATCCAGACGTACCGGTAGTCGTAGTTGCGGCCCTCCTCGGCGCGCTCGGGCAGACTGGTGGTGGCCGCGGCGACCATCCCGCCGGCCGAGCCGGTCAGGCCCCGCATGACGGCGTAGGCCTGCCGGCTGTCGCGCACCGCGAGCGTGCCGGAGAACTCGGGCACCGCGTCGCGCCAGGCGTTCTCCGTCGCCTGCCACGCCTCGTCGGGGTCGACGGGCGGCCCGTCGAGCGGCCGGTCCGAGATCTCCAGCACGAGGTCGAAGGGCGTGCCGGGCCGCGCCTCGAAGTCGAGCTGGAGCCGCCGCTGGTCGTGGACGCGCGCACGGCTCGCCCCCGACCAGCGCAGCGACAGGTCGCCCACACGCGCGTGCCACACGCCGTCCTCGTCGCGCTTGAGGTCGCGCACCGGGTCGGCGCCGAAATCGCCCGCCGGGTCGAGCAGGGCCCGCAGCTCCACGGGCGCGTCGTGCGCCAGGACGCGGCGCAGGACGACCGTGCGGTGCGGGTCGCCGGGGAAGGCCAGCGCCTCGCGGCACTCCACGACGCCGCTCTCGCGGGTGACCCAGCGGCTGCGCCAGATCAGCGAGCCCTCCTCGTAGTAGCCGCCCCACACGTAGCGCACGCTCGGGTTGAGCGCGTACACGCCGCCCCCGCCGATCAGCGCGGAGAAGACCGCCGGCGAGTCCCAGCGCGGCGCGCACATCCATACGTACTCGCCGTCAGGCCCCACGAGCGCGCCGCGTTCGCCGTCCGCGAGGAGCGCGTAGTCGCGCAGCGATCGGGGGCGGTAGGGCTGGCCCTGGGGCTTCTTCGTGGTCATCCGTGTCAGCCCTCGCTCCCGGGCCGGTCGTCGTGGTGCCGGTGGCCCGGCAGCATCTCCTGCATCTTGGACTTGATGCCCTGCCTGACCATGCCGACGCGGTCGGGGTCGCCGTGCAGCACGGACGAGGCGGCCGCCTCGATCTGGTCGAGCGATGCGTGCGGCGGGATCGGCGGAACGTTCGGGTCGGTGCGGAACTCGATGACGAACGGCCGGTCGGCGGCGAGCGCGCGCTGCCAGGCGCCGACCACATCCTCCGGCTTCTCGACGCGCACACCGCCGAGGCCGATGGAGCGGGCGAAGTCCGCGTAGGGCACGTCAGGCAGGCCCTGCGACGGCAGGAACTGCGGGGCGCCCTCCATGGCGCGCATCTCCCACGTGACCTGGTTGAGGTCCTGGTTGTTGAGGACGGCCACGATCAGGCGCGGGTCCTGCCACTCGGGCCAGAACTTGGCCGCCGTGATGAGCTCGGCCATGTTGTTCATCTGCATGGCGCCGTCGCCGACGAGCGCGATCGCGGGCCGGTCGGGGTGGGCGAACTTCGCGCCGATCGCGTACGGCACGCCGGGGCCCATGGTGGCCAGGTTGCCGGACAGCGAGCCGCGCATGGAGCCGCGCATCCGCAGGTGGCGGGCGTACCAGTTGGCGGAGGAGCCCGAGTCGGCGGAGATCATGACGTCGTCCGGCAGCAGGTCGTCGAGCGCGTGGATGGCGTACTCGGGGTTGATCGGCTCGGCGTCGACGGCGGCCCTGCGCTGCATGACCTCCCACCACCTGGCGGTGTCCTTCTCGATCTTCTTGCGCCATGCGCCGTGCTTCTTGCGCTTCAGCATGGGCATGAGCGCGTTCAGGGTGGTGCGTGCGTCGCCGACGAGGTTGACCTCGAAGGGGTAGCGCAGGCCGATCATGAAGGGGTCGATGTCGATCTGCACGGCCCTGGCCTGGTCGAGGTCGGGCATGAACTGCGTGTAGGGGAAGCTGGAGCCGATCATCAGGAGCGTGTCGCACTCCTGCATCAGCTCGTAGGACGGGCGTGTGCCGAGGAGCCCGATCGCGCCCGTCACGTAGGGCAGTTCGTCGGAGAGTACGTCCTTGCCGAGCAGCGCCTTGGCGACCCCGGCGCCGAGGTGGTCGGCGAGCTGCTCGACCTCGGCGCGTGCGCCCCTGGCGCCCTGACCGACGAGGATCGCCACCTTCTCGCCCTCGTTGATGACGTCCGCGGCGCGCCCCAGGTCGGCCTCGTCGGGGACCGGCGCGTAGCGTCCCATGCCGAGGCTGGAGGGGACCATCTTGAAGGCGTGCGTCGGCGGCGAGTAGTCGAGGTCCTGCACGTCGGCCGGGATGATGATGGCGGTGACGGTGCGCTTGGCGTAGGCGGTGCGCATCGCCCGGTCGATGACGTTGGGCAACTGCTCGGGCACGGTGACCATTTCGCAGAAGTCCGCGGCCACGTCCTTGTACAGGCTCAGCAGGTCGACCTCCTGCTGGTACGAGCCGCCCATGGCGCTGCGGTTCGTCTGGCCGACGATGGCGACCACGGGCACGTGGTCGAGCTTGGCGTCGTACAGGCCGTTCAGCAGGTGGATGGCGCCAGGACCCGAGGTCGACGCGCAGACGCCGACCCTGCCGGAGAACTTGGCGTAGCCGACCGCTTCGAACGCGGCCATCTCCTCGTGCCTGGCCTGGATGAACTGCGGTTTGTCCTCCGCACGTCCCCAGGCGGCGAGCAGTGAGTTGATCCCGTCGCCCGCGTAGGCGAAGACGCGATCGACGTCCCATTCGCGCAGGCGCTGGAGAACGTAGTCGGAGACCTTCATGGACACGGTCGTTTCCCTTCGTTGTGGTGGCCGGTGGGCGCGCGCTCGCGCGTGTGCGGCTTGTCAGCGGCGCAGCCTGCGCAGCGCGGTGTACGCGGCGGTGGTCACGGCGCCCGCGGCGGCCACGGCGGCTGCGCCGGTGACCAGGCGGGCGGCCCCCTCGCTGGGGGCTTCGGGACGTGAGGCGGCCTTCTCCGGGTGGTCCTCGGGCACGGAGCCGTCGAGTCCGAGGGCCAGCGCCTCTGCGAGGTGCAGCACTCCGCGTCCGGCGCCGCCCTGTTCGATCTGGGTGCGGCAGCTGAAGCCGTCGGCGAGCACGAACGCGTCGGGTGCCGCGTCGCGGACGGCGGGCAGCACTCCCTGTTCCGCGATCCGCATGGACACGTCGTGGTGGCCTGCCTCGAAGCCGAAGTTGCCGGCGAGCCCGCAGCAGCCCTCGTCGAGTACGTCGGCGTCGATGCCGGCGCGGCGCATCAGCTCGCGGTCCGCGTCGAACTTGGTGATGGCGTGCTGGTGGCAGTGTGTCTGCACCGTCGCGGCGCGGGTGAGTGTGGGCGGCTGCCAGTCCTCGGGGGCGTGGCGCAGCAGCAGTTCGGAGAAGGTGAGGAACTGCTTGGCGAGGCGCTTGACGTCCTCGTCGTCCGGCATGAGTTCGGGTGCGTCGGCGCGGAAGACGGCGGTGCACGACGGTTCGAGGCCGACGACCGGCGTGCCGGCCTCGATCCACGGCTGCAGCGTCTGGATGCTACGGCTCAGTACCCGCTTCGCGGTGTCGAGCTGGCCGGTGGAGATCCAGGTGAGTCCGCAGCAGACGGCCTCCGTGGGCACGGCCACGTGGAACCCGGCGTCCTCCATGACGCGCACGGCCGCCTTGGCGATGGAGGGGTGGAAGTAGGTGGTGAAGGTGTCGGGCCACAGCAGGACCGCACGCGGGTCGCCGGGGCGCGGGTCGGGGGTACCGCGCGAGCGCCACCACTGCACGAAGGACTCCTCCGCGAACAGCGGCGCTTCCCGGTCGGCGACGCCGGCGAGCTTCTTACCCAGCTTGGACAGGACCGGCGCTCGCAGCACGGTGTTGACCAGTCCCGGCGCGATGCGGGAGGCGCGTGCCCACAGCGGCAGCCAGCCGAGCGCGTAGTGCGCGGCGGGCCGCAGGCGCCCCTGGTAGTGGTGGGAGAGGAACTCCGCCTTGTAGGTGGCCATGTCGACGCCGGTCGGGCAGTCGGACTTGCACCCCTTGCAGGCGAGGCACAGGTCGAGTGCGTCGCGCACCTCGGTGGAGCGCCAGCCGTCGGTGACCGGGGAGTCCGCGTGGCCGCCGATCATCTCGAACAGCAGCCGTGCGCGGCCGCGCGTCGAGTGCTCCTCCTCGCCCGTCGCGCGGTAGGACGGGCACATGACGCCGCCCTCGTGGCTGCGGCAGTTGCCGATGCCGACGCAGCGCAGCACCGCCTGGTTGAAGGAGTGGTCGTCCTCCGGGTAGCCGAAGTGGGTGTCGGCGTCGGGGCGCGGCCGCCAGTCGGCGCCGAGCCGCAGCTGGCCGTCGACGGGGTTCGGGGAGACGATCTTCCCGGGGTTCATGCGGTCGTCCGGGTCGAAGAGCGCCTTGAGTTCGCCGAAGGCGCCCACGAGGCGCTCGCCGAACATCTTCGGCAACAGCTCGCCGCGCGCCTGCCCGTCGCCGTGCTCGCCGGACAGCGAACCGCCGTAGGACGCCACCAGGTCGGCGGCCCTGTGCAGGAACTCGCGGAAGGCGGCGACGCCGTCGGCGGTGCGCAGCCCGAACGGGATGCGGGTGTGCACGCAGCCCTGACCGAAGTGCCCGTACAGGGAGGGGTGGTAGTAGTCGAACTCGGCGAACAGCGCCTTGAGGTCGCGCAGGTAGTCGCCGAGCCGCTCCGGCGGCACCGCGGAGTCCTCCCAGCCCTCCCACGTCTCGCGGTCGTCCGGCGGGCGGGCGGTGACGCCGAGGCCGGCCTCGCGCGCCTTGAGCATGCGCTGCTCGCGCTCGGGGTCCTCGGACAGCGCGACGCGCGGATCGTCCGTGGAGCGCTTCAGCGCGCGCAGCAGTTCGTGGGCCTGCCGGTCGACGTCGTCCTTGCTGTCGCCCGCGAACTGGACGAGCAGCCAGCTGCCGCCCTCGGGGAAGGACTTCAGCGACTCGACGTGGCTGCCCTCCTCGCGCATCAGCTGCGCCATCCGGTCGTCGAGCGCCTCCAGTTGGGCGGGCTCGCTGTGTTCGAGGAGCGTCGGCACGTCGTCGGCGGCGGAGCAGATGTCGTCGTAGCCGAGGACGAGGATCGCCTGCGCGGCGGGCTTGGGCACCAGGTCGAGTTCGGCGTGCAGGACCGTGACGAGCGTGCCCTCGCTGCCGACGAGGGCGCGGGCGACGTGGAAGTCGCTCTCCGGCAGCAGGCTGTCCAGGTTGTATCCGGAGACCCGGCGCGGGATCTTCGGGTAGCCGCGGCGGATGTCGCCGAGGTACTCGTCCGCGAGCGAGCGCATGCCCGAATAGAGCTCGGCGCGGCGGCCGCCGGCCGCGACGATCTTCTCGTACTCCTCGGGGGACGTGGCGCCCGTCCACATCCGGGTGCCGTCATAGGTGAGGACTTCGAGGCGGCGGACGTTGTCCACGGTCTTGCCGTAGGCCTGCGCGGACGCGCCGCACGAGTTGTTGCCGATCATGCCGCCGAGCGTGCAGTGGCTGTGCGTGGCGGGCTTCGGCCCGTACATCAGGCCGTGCGCGGCGAGCTGCCGGTTCAGCTCGTCGAGCACGATCCCAGGCTCGACCACGCAGGTGCGCTGCTCGGGGTCGACGGAGACGACGCCGCCGCAGTACTTCGTCCAGTCGATGACCACGGCCGTGTTGGTGCACTGGCCGCCCAGGCTGGTGCCGCCGCCGCGTGACAGCACGGGCGCGCCGAAGCGTGCGCACACGGCCACCGCGGCCGCCCCCGCGTCGATCGTGCGCGGCACGACGACGCCGATGGGCACCTGCCGGTAGTTGGAGCCGTCCGTGACGTAGGCACCGCGGCTCCCGGCGTCGAAACGCACCTCGCCGTCCACCTCGGCGCGCAGCGCGCTCTCCAGGGCTGTCGCGTCCAGTCGCAGCGGCCTCCCGGCACCTGTGGTGGCGGGAGCGGGTTCCTCGGTCGTAGTCATGCGTGCCTTCCCAGCAGGGGCGGTCCGCTCCACCGGGCCTTCGTGAGGCACACGGGACGGAGGTACCGGGCCGGTCGCCCTGCTCTCAGGGGTCGTCTCGGAAGCTTTGGCAAGCGTTGTTCGGAAGGTTTCGAAAGGTTCGAAAGGTTCAGCGGCTCGGAAGGTGCGGGTGGTGATGCACGGGGGGTGACGGGGTCGAGGCCCGGCCGGCCCCCGGTCAGTGGCGGGGGGCGGCCGGTTCGTCTCTCACGGCGACGGCGGCTCCGTCTCCCTGTGGCATACCCGGCTCCTTCCCTGTGCGTGTGTGCTCGCTCCCCCAGGGTGAGCCCACTCTGGCAGTCCGACTACCCGAGATCTCCGCTGACACGCGCGCCCTGCGGGAGACGCGGCGGACATGACGCGCCGCCTCCTGGGCACCCGGCGTTCGTGAGCCGTGCCGGGCAGCCGGCAGAGGGGAGAGAGCGCGCATGACGAGCCACGACAACAGCCAGGATCCGGATCCGGAGCAGAAGGCCGAGGAGCTGGAGAGGGAGAGCAAGCGGGAGGGCCGCCGCGTGGAGGAGGCCGAGGAGGCGCCGTTCACCGCCCGCCGCGAACGCATGCACGAAAAGGAAGACCCGGAAGTCGAGCGCGAGGGCAAGAAGACGAGTTCGGATTACGTGTAGGACACCGCGAACCGTGCGGGGCGGCACGCCTGGTGCACGGGCGCGGCGCACGAGCGCGGCCGGTGGCACGAGACACGAGTGGTGGCGCTCGGGCGGCGCGCTTGACGTGTGCGCTGCCGGGCAACGCGTGAGCGCTCCGGCGCCCGGGCCGCACGCAGGTGCGGCTTGGCGGCGCCCGGGTTCACCGCCCCGCGGCCGCGGCCGCCTTCGGCTTCAGCGGAGTGTTGCGCCGAACGGGTGTTCCGACGGCCGCCGGGGGCGCGTTGCCGCGGCCGGGGGCGCCGGGTGGCGCAAGAGGCCCAACGCCGAGTGCCCGGCCACGCGACCGCTGGTATGCCTGGCTTCATCACGTTTTGTCGTTGTGTCGTCCCCGCGCCCAACCAACAGGAGCGAAGTGTGAGCGAGAAGAAGGCGTCCATCAGGGCCGCCGCGGAGAAGGCCGTAGGCGCAGTACTCGGAGACGACGGGCCCGAGGACGGTGTGCCGGGCAAGCCGGCGAGCGTCTCGCCGCCGGTGGAGGAGCCCACCACCCCGCGGGACCCGCTGCCGCCGAAGGCGGACCAGTCGGGTCCCGAGACGGTCAGCCCCACGGGCCAGGCCACGGGCGACAACCCCGCGCGGATGGCGCAGAGCGGCCCGTACCTGACGACCGCGCAGGGAGCCCGCCTGTACGACAGCGACCACTCGCTGAAGGCGGGCCCCCGCGGCCCGGTCCTCCTGCAGGACCACCACCTGCGCGAGAAGATCACCCACTTCGACCACGAGCGCATCCCGGAGCGCGTCGTGCACGCGCGGGGGGCCGCCGCGCACGGCGTCTTCCGCGGCTACGGCACGGCGTCGAACATCTCCAAGGCCGCCTTCCTGGCCAAGGACGTGGAGACCCCGGTGTTCGTGCGGTTCTCCACCGTCCTCGGCTCGCGCGGCTCCGCCGACACCGTCCGCGACACCCGGGGCTTCGCGACGAAGTTCTACACCGAGGAGGGCGTCTTCGACCTCGTCGGCAACAACATCCCGGTGTTCTTCATCCAGGACGCGATCAAGTTCCCCGACATCGTCCACGCCGCCAAGCCGCACCCCGACAGGGAGATCCCGCAGGCGCAGAGCGCACACGACACCTTCTGGGACTTCGTGACGCTGCACACGGAGGCCACTCACCACACGCTGTGGAACATGTCGGACCGCGGCATCCCCCGCTCCCTGCGCATGATGGAGGGGTTCGGCGTCCACACCTTCCGGCTCGTCAACGCCGAAGGCGCCTCCACACTGGTCAAGTTCCACTGGAAGCCGAAGCTCGGTGTGCACTCCCAGGTGTGGGAGGAGGCGCAGATGGCGTGCGGCTTCGACCCGGACTTCCACCGCCGCGACCTGGCGGACGCCATCGAGGCCGGCGCCTTCCCGCAGTGGGAGCTCGGGGTGCAGACGTTCCCCGACAACCCTGAGCAGATGTTCGAGGGGATCGACCTGCTCGACCCGACGAAGATCGTTCCCGAGGAACTCGCGCCCGTGCGCACCATCGGCCTGATGACGCTCAACGCCAACCCGTCGAACTACTTCGCGGAGACGGAGCAGGTCGCCTTCCACGTGGGCAACATGGTTCCCGGTGTGGACGTCACCAACGACCCGCTGATGCAGGGGCGCCTGTTCTCCTACGTCGACACCCAGCTCACCCGGCTCGGCGGGCCCAACTTCCCGCAGCTGCCGATCAACCGCACGCACGCCCCGGTCAACGACATGCTGCGCGACGGCATGCACCAGACGGCCGTGCACCGCGGTGTGGCCCCGTACCGGCCCAACTCGCTCGACGCGGGCTGCCCGTTCCTCGCGGGCGAGGACACGGCCGCGTTCATCGAGGTGCCCGTCGAGGTGCCCGAGAGCAGGAAGGTGCGCGACGCCGCCGCCTCCTTCGACGACCACTTCAGCCAGGCGCGCCTGTTCTGGCTCAGCATGTCGCCGGTGGAGCGCGAGCACATCGTCGCCGCGTACACCTTCGAACTGGGCAAGTGCTACGAACAGGCCGTCAAGGAGCGCGGCCTGAAGTCGCTCGCGCGGATCGACGCGCAGCTGTGCGAGCAGGTCGCCACCGGTCTCGGCCTGTCCGCGCCCGCGCCGGAGGAGCCCCTCGCCGACCCGCGGCCGAGCCCCGCGCTGTCGCAGGTGGGCAAGGTGTGGCCGCTGGACGGCCGTGTCGTCGCCATCGTCACCGACGGGGTGTCCGACCTCGACGGCGTGCGGGCCGTGCGCCAGGCGGTCCTCGAGGCGGACATGGTGCCGCTGATCGTCGCGCCGTCCGGCGGCAAGCTGGATCCGTCGGGTGACCCGATCACCGTCCAGCGGACGTTCGCCACCGCTCGGTCCATCGAGTTCGACGCGGTGCTGATGGCCGGGGCGCCCCGTCCGGCCGCCGACGCGCAGGGCGCGCGGGACGCGAGGGCCGGAGAGCCCACGGGCGAGCCGGTGGACCCCCGCGTGGTGCTGCTGCTGTCGGAGGCCTTCCGCCACGGCAAGGCGATCGGCGTGTGGTCGGGCGGCGAGAACGCCCTGCCCGCGGCCGGTGTCTTGGCGAACGCGCCCGGCGTGGTCGGCGGCGACAGCGGTGTGTCGACGCTGGAGCAGGTCAAGGAGCTGCTCGGTACGCACCGCGTCTGGGACCGCTTCCCGCCGTCGGTCTGATCCGGCGCGGCACCCCGCGCTTGCTCACATGCCGTCGCCGCGGCGCTCGGGAGCGAGTGTCACCAGGAGCTGCCGCGTCTCCACCAGGACCCCGCCGCTGACGATCGCGGCGGGGTCCCGCTGGTCGCGGAACGTGCGCATCAGGTCCTCGTAGGCGGCCCAGGCGGCGGACGCGTCGGCGGCCGCGGCGTCGTCTGCCTCGTGGTCCTCGCCGCGCCGCGGCACGAGGAGGTCCCCCTGGTGCCCGCACAAGCGCCCCATGGCGCCGGCCAGCGAGGCGTACTGGACGAGGAAGCCGTGCACCGGCGACGTGAGCGCGGGAGACCGCGAGGCGATACCGGCCAGTGTGCGGGTGAGGCTGCCGAGGTGGTCCACGACCGCCTCCCAGTGCCGGTCGGTCTCGACCCCGGGCGGCGGTGTCAGCCGCCGATGGCGCCACCGGCGCCCGGGGTTGAACCGCCGGCTCTCCGCGCTCCAGCGCCGCGCCTCGTCCACGGCCCGCACCGTGCCGCCGAGCCTGCGAGCCCGGTCCTGCCACCCTTCCGCCGTCGCCGCGTCCCACTCCTCGGGCAGCCCGTCGGCGATCGCGCCGAGCAGGTCGGCGCTCTCCCGGGCGAGCACGCGCAGGTTGTCGCGGACGTCGCTGAGGTGCAGCGGGGGCAGGACCAGCACGTTGACGGCGATCCCGATGGCCGCGCCGACGGCCGTCTCCAGCAGACGGTCACCGATCTGCGGCACCTTGTACGACCCGTAGGTGATGACGAACAGCGCCGTCGTCGCGCCGTAGATGCCGTACGCGCCGAGCCTGCGGTAGGTGCCCGCCAGCATCAGCAGGGGCAGGGCGATCGCCATCGCCACCAGTGTCGAGCCGCCGGTCACGTACATCGCCACCGACGCCCACAGGGCGCCCACCACGATGATCGCCGACTGCTGCAGGCCCGTGCGCAGTGTGCGGTAGACGGTGACGTCGACCATGGCCAGCGCGGTCCACGGGGCGAGCAGCGCCATGGCTCCCTTGATCCAGACACCGACGATCGCCCACGCCAGTATCGCCGCGGCCGCCGCCTTGAGCGCCTGCACCATCGTGTCCCGCTCAGGGCCGGACTCGCGCAGCGCGTTGCGCACACTGCGGCCGACGGCGGCCGCCTCCCACCCGGCGCGCCGCCATCCCGCCGTCAACCAGTTGCCCACCGCTCGCAACGCTCCCTCTCGACACCTGTTCCCGTCCGGATCCGGAACCCAGGTACCCAGGGACACGTGCCGGATGTCCGCGGGTCACGGGCGTCACACGCGAGGGGCGGCGACTGGCGGACGGGCCGGTGCGCCCGCGGGCGCGGGCACGGCGTTCACGCGGGCGCGGCGTTCACGCGTCTCCCATGAGCAGCCCCTCGATGGTGTGCTGCTGCGCCACCGGCTCGAGCTCGTCGACGACCCGGCACGTCAGGTGGGCGCGTACCCGCTTGGGAAGCGTCTGCCAGTACGCACGGCTGCACGCCATGTCGTGGTGCGCGTCGTTGCCGGCGCCCGGCGCGTCGACCCCGAGGACGAGGACGGGGCGCGGGAGCGCCGAGTGGTTGGTGGTGCCGCGGTGCACCGTCAGCGCGGACCGGGCCGAGAGGTCGCCCCGGCGCGGGTACTTGCGGACCGCGCGGGCCTCGTAGGAGGCGTAGGTGTCCTTGGCGGGGAACATCCCGTGGTCGAACCCCTCGCCGTCCTCCCACTGGGTGCCCGGGGCGATCTCGAAGGGGCCCATGTCCTCGGCGGTGTCGACGGCGGTGGCGTTGAAGGCGAGTGACGTCAGGCGGCGGTCCTCGCGCGTGGCGGCGGGCGACGGGAAGTCGCGGTGCCATGGCTGGTTGACGGCGCCTTCGAGCGGGACGTCGAAGCCCAACTCCACGACGCGGTAGCCGGGGCCGAGCACGGCCTGGCAGACGGAGCGCACCCACGGGTGGTCCACCAGTTCGACGAAGCCGCGCAGTTGCTCGGGGTGGATCTCGACGTAGTAGCGGTTCGGGCCGCGTCCCACCGCGCCGCCGGGGCGTGCGCGCGCCTCGTCGAAGGCGCGCTCGATGTCCTCGCGCATCCGGTCGGCGAACTCGGGCGTGAAGGCGGCGCGGCGCGCGGTGATGCCGTCGCGGTAGAGGTCGCGGAAGGCGTCGCCGATCTCCGCCGGTTCGGGTTCCCGCGCGCCGCCGGGCCCGTGGGTGACGTCGGTCGTGTCGGACGTGGGGGCTGTCATGGCGCTCCTCCTCAGGACTCGGGTGACAGGGCTAGGATTGCAACGTTGATTGCAACGTGGCAATAGGGTCGAGCGGCCTTTTTCACGGACCGTAGAATGAGCGCCCTCCGCGGCGGCCCGTACGGCAAAGCGGGAAGAGGACGGGACCGGGAGCACCGCGGAACGAGGGGGAGCCGAGTGGGTTCGAAGCTGAAGGACGTGGCCGCGCTCGCCGGCGTCTCCGTCCGCACGGTCTCCAACGTGGTCAACAACCCCTCGGCCGTCGCCGTGGCCACGCGCGAGCGGGTGCTCGCCGCGATCAGCGAGACCGGCTACCGCCCCAACCTCGCCGCGCGCTACCTGCGCCAGGGCCGCACCGGGCAGATCGGCCTCGCGATCCCCGAGGTGGGCTCGCCGTACTTCGGCGAGCTGGCCGGCCTGCTCATCGAGAAGGCCCACGAGCGCGGCTGGACCATGCTCATCGACCAGACCGCGGGCCGCGCGGAGCGCGAGAGGTACCTGCTGTCGGGCGCCGAGGGCCATGTCGTCGACGGCCTCATCATCAGCCCCTGGTCACTCGCGCCCGAGGAGATCGGGCAGCTCGCGGGCAGCACTCCCGTGGTGGTGCTCGGCGAGATCGACCCGTGCGGCACCGCCGACCACCTGGCCGTCGACAACGTGGCCGCCGCACGCGAGGCGACCCGGCACCTGCTCGCGCGCGGCGCGCGCCGCCCCGCGGCGCTCGGCCCGCAGCCCACGCATCGCAACGGGACGGCCGCGCTGCGCCTGCGCGGCTACCGCGAGGCCCTCACGGAGGCCGGGATGCGACAGGACCCGGCCTACGAAATCGCCGTCACGTCGCTGCACCGCCCGGAGGGCCACCGCGCCATGCTGCGCCTG
Source organism: Streptomyces montanisoli (assembly GCF_017813245.1). Taxonomy (GTDB): domain Bacteria; phylum Actinomycetota; class Actinomycetes; order Streptomycetales; family Streptomycetaceae; genus Streptomyces; species Streptomyces montanisoli. The sequence continues at coordinate 2,594 of NZ_JAGIQL010000089.1, read as the reverse complement.
ATGGGTCTGGAGAACCCCCCTGACGCGGTGTTCTGCTTCACCGACGAACTGGCTCTCGGCGCCCTGCGCGCGGCGCGCGAGGGCGGCCTGCGGGTGCCGGAGGACGTCGCCCTCATCGGCTTCGACGACATCGAGGACGGCCGTTACAGCACGCCGAGTCTCTCCACCGTCTCCCCCGACAAGGACGGCCTCGCCGAACGCGGTCTGCAGCTCATCGCCGACCGCCTCTACGGGCGCCTCGACGCGCTGCCCGCCCGCCGGGTCACGGCCCCGCACGTCCTCGTCCACCGCGAGACGAGCTGACGCCCCAGGCCGCGAGTACGGCCGCCGCGGTCACCGACGTACCGGCGGCGGCGCGGCGCAGCGCCGTGCGGCGGCGGCCGTGCCAGCCGCCGTCGACGGCTCCCCCGCGCCCGCTGTCGTCCGCGTCCACCGCGTCCGCGGGAAACGGGTGCTGGACGCTGCCCGCGGAACGCGGCGCGCTCTCCCGGCGCGAGAGCTGTGCGCGGTCCGTCAGGGGGCCGAGCAGCCGCTCCAGGAGGCCGGGGCTCACCCGGGACAGGACGTCGAGTGCGCCGGCGGCCGGCCCGACGAAGGCCTCGCGCCGCGGCCCGCGGACCAGGCTCAGCACGGTGCGCGCGGCCCGTTCGGCCGTGTACACCGGCGCGATGGGGAAGGCTTTGCGACCCGAGTAGTTGCCTGCGACGGTGAAGAACGGTGTGTCCAGGCTGGCCGGGATGACGGTGCACACGTGGACGCCGCGGCGGCCCGCAAGGCGCAACTCCTGGCGCAGCGTGGCCCCGAACGAGCGGATCGCGGCCTTGGACAGGACGTACGCCGTGTTGTACGGCACGGGCGCGGGCGCGACGGCCGAGGAGAAGTTGATCACCGTTCCGCTGCCACGCGGGCTCATGGTCCGCAGCGCGGCGCGTGCCCCGTTCACGCACCCCAGCACGTTCGTCTCGATGATGCGCCGGAAGATGTCGGGCGGAACCTCGGCGAGCGGCCCGAACGCCGCCACCGCCGCGCAGTTGACCCACACGTCGATGCGCCCGAACGCCTCCTCGGCCCGGCGTGCGAGCCGTTCGACGGCCTCGGTGTCCGCCACGTCGGTGGGGACGGCGATCGCGTCGCGCGCGCCGCTCTCGCGGCAGCGTCGCGCCACGTCGACCAGCTCGTCCCCGCGCCGCGCGGCCAGCAGCAGTGTGCAGCCCTTGCGGGCCAGCGCTTCGGCCGTCGCGCGGCCCACGCCGCTCGACGCGCCGGTGATCACGACGACTTCGTCCCATCGCTCCATCGCGGCCTCCCGCCTCGGGCTACGGCGGGTACCCCCGGCGCGGTGCACCACGCAGCGGCCGCCGCCGGGCGCCGGGGACGCCCGGCGCGTCCGGCGCTTCCGGGGGCGTCAGCGGGTTCCGGTGTAGCCGCCGGTCGCCGCCACGATCTCGCCCACGGTGAAGCTCGAATCGGCGTCGGAGGCGAGGTAGACGTACGCGGGGGCGATCTCCTCCGGCTGGGCGACGCGCCCGACAGGTGTCTCGGAGCCGAGGTTCTCCAGGAACTCGTCGGTGAAGCGCTGGCCCGCGATGTTGAGAGGTGTCCACGTCGGGCCGGGGGCGACGACGTTGGCGCGGATGCCCTTCTTGGCGAGGTGCGGGGCGATCGACTTGGTGAAGACGAGCATGGCCGCCTTGGACGCCGCGTAGCCCATCATGATGGCGCTGCCCTTGAGCGCCTCCTCGGAGATCGTCCCGATGATCGCGTCGCCCTCGGAGAGGTGCGGAAGCGCCGCCATCACGAGGTGGAAGTACGCGTACGTGTTCGTCTTGAAGGCCAGGTCGAACTCCTCGGCCTTCAGGTCTTCGAGGTCGTTCTGGCTGGTGAGGTAGGCGGCGTTGCTGACCAGCACGTTCAGGCCGCCCAGCTCGCGCACCGTCTCCGCGACGGCGTGGGCGCAGAAGGACGGGTCGCACAGATCGCCGGGCAGCAGGAGGCAGCGCCTGCCCTCCTCCTCGACGTCGTGCTGCGTCTGCTTCGCGTCGCGCTCCTCCTCGGGCAGGTAGACGATCGCCACGTCCGCGCCCTCGCGCGCGTACAGGACGGACACGGCGCGTCCGATGCCGGAGTCGCCGCCGGTGACCAGCGCCACCTTGCCCGCCAGCTTGTCCGCGGCCCGGTACTCGGGGCTCCGGTACCGGGGCAGCGGGTGCATGTCGGCCTCGAGCCCCGGTCGCTCCTGGCGCTGCACCGGGTAGGGCGGGAACAGCTCGCTCTCCACCTGGGGCGGCGTCCTGCGGGTGTCGGGGTTCCTCTTCTCCGGCATCGGCCCTCCTCGTATCGGCATGTGCGCGGTGGTTCCCGCGCTCGGGGCCCGCGATGGGTTTCCGTGCTGGGATTCCGCACTGGGATTCCTTCGTGGGACCACTGCTGTGCCGACTGACCGACCGCACGGCCGGTAAACGTGCGCATACCGCGCCGCGGACGGGCAGGGCGGACGGCGCGAGGGTGGGGCGACCCGGGTCGTCAGGCCGTGTCCGCCCCGTGCGGGGCGAGGGCTCGCTGGGCCGCGGACAGGAGCCGGGCCGAAGGGCCGC
>NZ_JAGIQL010000088.1 GCF_017813245.1 Streptomyces montanisoli | reverse complement strand
ACCCTGGAGCAGAAGCCGGCTCACGAGACCCAACGGACACTGGAGTTCAGAACGTGTGCTCTCCCGTACTCGGGGCCCCGGCGGCGGGCCCGGCTGCGGGGGCCGCCTCGGGACCGGCGGTCGCGCCGTGACCCCGAAGGAGGACCGCGTCCGGCGGATGATGGACACGCCCCACCCGCCGGTGCCGCCCGACCTGGCCCGCCGGGCCGCGGCGCGGGGCGCCCGTATCGATTACCGAAGACGGGTGACGCGACGGATCGCGCTGTTGACGCTGCTCGCGGCCGTCACAGCGCTGCTGGCATGGCTGGCCGTCGCGTCCCCCTGGCCGCAACAGGCCCCGTCCGTCATCGCGCCGCCGCCACGCCTGCTGTGACGGCGGCGCCGCGCCCGCGAAGGGGCGTCAGTCCCGGGCCAGGGCCTGCTTGAGGTCCTCCAGCAGGTCGTCGCCCGACTCGATGCCCACCGAGAGGCGCACCAGGTCGGACGGGACCTCAAGGGGTGAGCCGGCCGCCGAGGCGTGGGTCATGCGGCCGGGGTGCTCGATCAGCGACTCGACGCCGCCGAGCGACTCGCCGAGCGTGAACAGCCGGGCGCGGTCGCAGACCGCCACGGCCGCCGCCTCGCCGTCCGCGACGCGGAACGACACCATCCCGCCGAACGCCTTCATCTGCTTGGCCGCGACCTCGTGTCCCGGGTGGTCGGGCAGGCCCGGGTAGAGGACGTGCGAGACGCGGGGGTGGTTGGTGAGCATGTCGGCGATGCGGGCCGCGTTCTCGCAGTGGCGGTCCATCCGCACGGCGAGCGTCTTGACGCCGCGCAGCACCAGCCAGGCGTCGAACGGGCCGGCGATGGCACCCATCGCGTTCTGGTGGAAGGCCAGTTCGTCGCCGAGGCCGGCGTCGGCGACGATCAGCGCGCCGCCCACGACGTCCGAGTGCCCGCCCATGTACTTCGTCGTGGAGTGCACGACGACGTCGGCGCCGAGCGCGAGCGGCTGCTGCAGGTAGGGGCTGGCGAACGTGTTGTCCACGACCAGCCTGACGCCGGCGGAACGCGCGACGCCCGAGAGCGCCGCGATGTCGCTGATGCCGAGCAGCGGATTGGAGGGCGTCTCGACCCAGATCGCCTTGGTGCGCGGGGTGAGCGCCGCGCGCACCGCCTCGGCGTCCGAGCTGTTCGCGACGGACCACTCCACGCCCCACCGGGAGGCGACCTTCGCGAAGAGGCGGAACGTGCCGCCGTACGCGTCGTTCGGGATCACGACGTGGTCGCCGGGCGACAGCAGGGTGCGCAGCAGGCAGTCCTCGGCCGCCAGGCCCGACGCGAACGCGAGGGCGCGGGTGCCGCCCTCGATGGCCGCGAGGTTCTCCTCCAGCGCGCTGCGGGTCGGGTTGGCGCTGCGGCTGTACTCGTAGCCGCCGCGCAGCCCGCCCACGCCGTCCTGCTTGTAGGTGGACACCTGGTAGATCGGGGGGACGACGGCCCCTGTCGCCGGGTCGGCGGTGTTGCCCGCGTGGATGGCGCGGGTCTCGAAGTGGAACGTGTCGCCGGTGTGCTCGTGGGTCATGACGCCCGAGCGTAGCCGGGATACGGGCGGTACCGGCGACTGTGCGGGCGGTACCGGCGACTGTGCGTGCGGCCCGGCGACCCGACGGGCGGCCTGTGACCGGACGGGCAGGATCATGCGGACGGGATCGCATGGGGCGGTCCCGGTCGCGGGGCTTCTCCGCGACAATGGCCGTATGGACGTTCTCTGGTTCCTGTTCGCGTTCGTCCTCCTGGCCGCCCCCGTGGGTCTGCTGCTGCGTCTGCGGCGGGTCGCGGCCTCGGAGGCCATGCGCGGGTCGGTCGAGTTGGCGGACCCCGAGGCGTACGGGTTCGTGCCGCGCGAGGAGCTCGACGTGCGGCTGCCTGGCCCCGACGAGGACCTGCTGCACGTGATCGACGTCGTCCAGGGCACGCGGCGCTGGCAGCCCGCGGCGCGGCTGCTGGCCGGAACGCCTGAGCGCGGCGAGGCGCGCTGGCAGCGCGTCCAGGGGTTCGCGGGCGCGGCCTGCCTGGAGCTCACGGCGCGGCCGGGGCGCGGGGTGGGTGCCGACTGGCTGCGCGAATGGCGGGCCGAGGCGCCGGACGACGCGGGCGCGGCGGAGGTCTTCGCGGAGTTCCTGGTGCAGCAGGCGTGGCGCACGGCGCGGCCGGGCTCGGACGAGTTCCGGATCATCCTGGAGGAGGCGCGCACGGTGTGCGCGGAGGCGGCGGCGCTCGCGCCGCGCGACCCGGTGCCGTACGTGATCGAGCTGGCGGTGGCGCGCGGCCTCGGCTACCGGCGCGAACGGTTCGAGCGCCTGTGGGCCGAGGTCGTGGACCGCGCCCCCGCGCACATGGGCGCGCACCTGGCGGCGCTGCGCTATTTCAGCGCCAGGTGGCACGGCTCCCGCAAGGACGCGGGCGCCTTCGCGACGGAGGCCGCGGCACGCGCGCCGCGGGGCTCGCTGCTCGCGGCGCTGCCGCTGTTCGCGCTGTACGAGCACCTGCCGCGGCCCGGCCTGGGACGGAGCCAGTACCGCGGCGAGGCGGTGAAGCGCGCGGTGGCGGACGCGACGTCCGCGGTGCGCGAGGCGGCGGCGGACGACGCGGTGGTGCCGCACGTGCGGCACCTGCTGGTGCTCTTCCTCGTACGGATGTCGCGGTGGCGCGAGGCTATGGAGCAGTTGCTGCTGGTGGACGGGCACGTGGGGGCCGTGCCGTGGACGTACGCGCGTGACCCGGCGGCCGCGTACGCCACGCACCGGGCGAAGGCGGTCGCGGGCTACGAGGCGAGCGGCGGCAGCCCGGCGACACTGCGGGGGTAACGGCGCCCGGGGTCGGGCGGGGCGCCGCGGGCGCGCGACGCGCGGGCGAGCAGGACGCGCGAGCACGGGGCCGCGCGAACGAGCAGGACGCGGGCTCAGGGCCGCGCGGGCGCGGATGCGGGGTACGCGTCGCGGGGGCGCACACTGAAGGAAGCGCCCGAAGCGCCCGCCGACCGATTGGAACCCCGTGTCACGCGTCATCCTGGTGATCCTCATAGGGATCTGCATCTACTTCTGGTTCAGGTCGCGGCGCGGCGCCGACCGCATGATCAAGACGATGACGGGCCCCGAGGTCGCCGCGTCCCAGGACGCCGCGGTCCCCTCGGAGCGCTCGGCGGAGCTGGGCCTGCTGCCCGCGCAGAAGCAGGACACCCGGTACGCGGCCGCCCCCGGGCCCGAGGCGGCGCGTGCGCTCGCCGCGGCCGAGGCCGGCGACTGGGAGCCCGCGGCCGAGCTGCTGGCGACGGCGGCCGCGAACAAGGACTGGGAGCGGCGGGCCCTGTGGGCCGAGCTGCTGGGCAAGGCGGCAGCCGACCGTACGACGCCGGACGGCACGGCGCCGGCCTGGCTCGCCGAGTGGGAGAAGGGGCGCGAGGGCGACGGCGACGCGGCGCTCGTACGGGCGGGCGCCGAGGGCCCGGGCGCGGCGAGGACGGCCGCGCTCGAGCGCGCCAAGGAGGCCGACCCCGCGGACCCCACGCCGTACGTGGTGGAGATCGGCGGCGCCGTGGCGGCCGAGGTGCCGCACTCGGAGCTGAGTGCGCTCTTCCGCGAGGCGATCATCCGCGAGCCGTACCTGTACGCGGCGCACGCGGCGGCGCTGCGGTACTGGCTGCCTAAGGGCAAGGGCTCGGCGCCGCTGGCGGAGGAGTTCGCGACGGACGCGGCGGCCGGAGCGCCGCTCGGGTCGCTGATGACGGCGTTCCCGCTGATCGCGTGGTTCGAGGAGCACCTGGAGTCGACGCGCGACCCGGAGGAGTACCGCACGGCGGAGCTGACCGGCCGCATCGACCGCGCACTGATGGACGCGGCCGCGGCGCCCGCCGACCACCCGCGCCTGCCGGAACTGCGCCACCTGCTCGCGTACTTCCTCTACAAGCAGGACAGGTTCGACGCGGCGCTCGAGCAGTTCAGGCACGTCGACGGGTACGTGAACGCACTGCCGTGGAGCTACTACACGCAGCAGAACCTGTACATGCGGGCGCGCGAGACGACGGTACGCAACGCGGCCTGACCCCTGGCCCCTGGCCCCGGACCCCCGGCCCCGGACCCCGGACCCCGGACCCCGGACCCCGGACCCCGAGGCTCAGACCTTCATCTCGAACAGGCCCGCGGGCCGTTCGCGCCGGTAGCCGAGTGACTCGTTGACGGCGAGCATCGCGCCGTTCCCGTCCGCGACCGACGTGACGATCTCGCGCACCTGCGGGTGCTCGTCGTGCAGCACGTCGAGCAGGTGGCGCTTGACCGCGCGCCCCACGCCCCGGCCGCGGTGTCCTGGCAGGACGACCGTGCCGCCGGTGGCGGCGCGCGAGTCCTCGGGCGTGTGCAGCACGGCCTCGGTGTACGCGACGACGGCGCCGCCCGTGACGCCGACCGCGCTGTCCGCGCTGTCCGCTCCATGCGCGCCGACCGTGCCGCCCGCGCGGGTGCGGGTGCCGGCGCCGGCGCCGGCGCGGGTGTCGATCGCGGCGGTGGTCACCAGCACCCCGCCCCGCTCCCCCACCAGCCGGGCGGCCGCGGTCACCCGCTGTTCGTCCCAGTGCGGCGGCCGCGCCGCGAGGTCACCGCTCGGCGCGTCCACGAGCGCGTTGTGCGCCTCGGCGAGGCTGCCGGCCAGCTCGTCCGGCGCGACGCCCGTCCAGTGCGCGAAGCGCAGCCCCTCCGGCAGCGGCAGGCGGGGCGTGCTCGCGCGCGCCTGCTCCACCCGCTGGACGTACCGGGTGAGCGGCAGCATCTTCACGAATCCCAGGCTGTCCACGAACGCCTCGCCCGCGCCGCCGAGTTCGAGGCGCGTGGAGACCGACGTGCGGCCCTCGGCGGCGAGCCGCTCCCGTATCGCGCCCCACAGCAGCGCGCCGACACCTCTGCGCCGCGCCCCCGGGTCCACCACGAGTTTGTGAAGGTAGGCCGCGTGCTGGTTGGGCGGCTCCGTCCACAGCAGGAGCGAGGCCACGCCCTCGTACGTGCCGTCCTCCGCCACCGCCGCCAGGTGCACCTCGCGGCCGTTGAACGGCGGCACGCGCAGCTTCCCCGCCGTCTCGGAGCGGTTCGGCTCCGGGACGGCGGCCGGCAGGTCCCGCACGTGCGCGGCGCTGATGACCGCGTGCCAAGCGTCGATCTCGGCGTCCGATGGCGGCTGTGCCAGTGTGATCAGCATGTGGAGAACCTACGCGTACGAGGGTGGCGACGCCCCTGACTTACGGAGACGTCCTGACGACGGCCAGGACACGGGCCGGCGGTGACAGGCGGTGGAACCGAGCGGTGCTGGTCAGGCTGTGCTGGTCGGGCGGTACTGGTCCGGCGGTGCTGGTCAGGCGGGAGCGTTCGAGGTGACCGTGACCCGTCCCTTGCGGATCGTGGCCAGCCTCGGTGCGCGGCGGGCGATGGTGCTGTCGTGAGTGACCATGATGAAGGTCAGGCCGCGCTCTTTCCAGAGTCCCTCCAAGAGTTCCATGATCTCGTCGCGCATCGACTCGTCCAGATTTCCCGTCGGTTCGTCCGCGAGGAGCACCTTCGGCTCCTTCACGAGGGCGCGGGCGATGGCCACGCGCTGCTGCTGCCCGCCGGACAGCTCGCCCGGCACGTGCCCGAGCCGCTCGCCGAGCCCCACCGACTCCAGCGCGTGTGCGGCCCGTTCACGGCGCGCCGCGCCCTTGACGCCGAGCGGGACGAGCGCGGTCTCGACGTTCTCCTGGGCGGTGAGCGTGGGGATGAGGTTGAAGCTCTGGAACACGAAGCCGATGGTCTCGGCCCTGACGCGCGTGAGTCGCGCCTCGGACAGCTTGCCGAGGTCGGTGCCGTCAAGCTCGACGGTGCCGTCCGTGGGGCGGTCGAGGGCGCCGAGCATCTGCAGGAGCGTCGACTTGCCGCCGCCGGTGGGGCCCTGGATGACGAGTCTGTCGCCGTCGGCGATGGTCAGGTCGACACCGGCGAGCGCCTGGACGGTCTGCTTGCCGCGCTGGTAGCGCTTGGTGACTGCGGTGAGCTGGTACATGAGGTGACTCCTGCGGGACGAGGACAAGGGAGGCGGAGTAAGGGACGGTGCCGTGCCGGTACGGGCTCCGCGGGTGTGCGGAACCCGTACCGGCACGTGCGTGGGGACGGGCGCCGGAGCGGGGCGTGCCGGCTCCGGCTCCCGGGCCGGCTACTCGATGCGGCGCAGCGCGTCCGCAGGCCGCAGCCGGGACGCGCGCCAGCCGCCGAAGCCGCCGGCGATGAGGCCGCCGGCCACCGCGAGGCCGACCGCGACGGCGATCACGCTCAGCGAGACGGGCGCCGTGAGGGACACCTGCACGGCTTTCGCGGCCAGTTGGCGTCCCGGGCCGCCCGGCCCGCCCGCGCCACCGCCGCCGAAGCCGCCACCGTTACCGCCGAATCCCCCGCCGCCACCGGAGCCGCCTGAGCCGCCCGCGAGCTGCGCGGTCAGCGTCGGGCTGATCGCGGAGACCACGTACGCGCCGACCAGGCCGAGCACGATCCCGAGCACGCCGCCCATCAACCCGTTGACCAGGGCCTCGCCCATGACCTGGCGGGTGACCCTGCCGCTCTTCCAGCCGAGCGCCTTGAGCGTGCCGAACTCGCGTACCCGGCGTCGTACGGCCGACGAGGTGAGCAGGCCCGCGACGAGGAACGCGGCCACGAGCACCGCGATCGACAGCCACCTGCCGACGTCGGAGGCGAGCCCCGACGCGGTGGAGAGCGATCCTGAGACGGTGGAGGCGAGGTCGGCCGAGGTGGTGACCGTCGTGCCGGGCACGTTCTTGCGGATCGCGGACTTCACCGCGTCGATCTGCTGGGAGTCGGAGGCCTTCACGTACACGGTGGTGACCTTCGCCTTGGTGTCGGCGAGGGTCTGCGCCTTCTTCAGCGGTATGTACACGTCGGCGGCGGCGTCGCCGCTGTCGGCCGTGGCGATGCCGATGACCTTGAACTTGGTGCCGTGGACGGTGAGTGTCTTGCCGACGGCGAGGCTCTTCTGCTTGGCGTAGGAGCTGTCGACGAGGGCCACGTCGGCGTTGGTCTCCGACGTCTTGAACGTCCGGCCCTTCGTCAGCTTGGAGCTCGTCAGCGGGCCGAGCGTCGAGTCGGTGACGTCCGTGCCGTAGACGGTGTACGAGTCGACGTCGAACGACGCGCCGCCGCCCTGCACCTGCCCGCCGCCCGCGGATCCGCCTGAGCCGCCTGACCCGCCGTTGCTGCCGCGCCCCGGCTGCCCGGCGCCGCCCTGGCCGGGCGCGACCTGGCCGCGCTTGAACTGCCCGTTGACCTTGAGGACGTTGAGGCTGAGCCCGCCGACCGCGGACGCGACACCGTGCTGGCCCTTGACCTTGGTGACGGTGGTGTCGGCCAGGGTCTGGAACCCCTGGACCATCACGCGGTCGGTGGACTGGGTGCTGTCGTCGTCCTTGTCCTGGCCCTTGAAGCTGAACTTGGGGCGGCCGGAGGAGCCGGAGCCCGAACTCGGCGGCGAGGCGGCCTTGGTGACGGTCATGTCGGTGCCGAGACCGTAGAGGGACTGCAGGACCTTGTCCTGAGCCTTGTTCATGCCCGAGGTGACCGAACTGACCACGATCACGAGCGCGATGCCGAGGGCGAGTCCTGACGCGATGACGAGTGCCGCTCTTCTGCGGCGACGCAATTCGCGCCGGAGGTAGGTGACGAACATGCCGTGAAGTTATGGGCATGTCGTGACAGGTCCTTGAGGCAACGATGAGAGCCCCGTGAGAACGCGGCGGCACAACGCGGAGGCCGCACCCCGGCGAGGGGATGCGGCCTCCGTGGCGCGCGGCTCAGACGGCCGAGCCGGCCTGCCAGTCGCTCCAGCTCATGTTCCAGCCGTTGAGGCCGTTGTCGGGCTGGACCGTCTTGTCGTGGGAGTTCTTCACGATGACCACGTCACCGAGCAGGGAGTGGTCGAAGAACCAGTGTGCGGGCGTGCTCGGGTCGCCCGCGCCCTTCACGTCCTGCAGGCCCACGCAGCCGTGGCTGGTGTTGGCGCTGCCGAACACCGAGGGCGCGCCCCAGTAGTTGCCGTGGATGAACGTGCCCGAGCTGGTCAGGCGCATGGCGTCGGGCACGTCCTTGATGTCGTACTCGCCCTTGCCGTCGGAGTCCGTGAAGCCGACCGTCGCACCGTTCATGCGGGTCTTCTTGTACTTCTCCGAGATGACCATCTGGCCGTTGTACGTGGTGTGCTCGGGCGAGCCCGCGGAGATGGGGATCGTCCTGATGGTCTTGCCGTCCTTGCGCACGACCATCGTCTTCGTCTTGGCGTCGACCGTGCTGACCTGGCTGCGGCCGACGTTGAAGGACACCGTCTTCTGCTGGACGCCGTAGACGCCGTTCGCGCCCTGGACGCCGTCGAGCGACAGCTTCATGGTGACCTTGCTGCCGGCCTTCCAGTAGTTCTCCGGCCGGAAGTCGAGGCGCTTCGAGTTGAACCAGTGGCCGACGACCTGCTGGCCGCTCGACGAGGAGACCTGGATGTTCTTCTGGACGTCCTTCTTGTCCGTGATCGCCTTGTCGAAGTTGATCGAGACCGGCATGCCGACGCCGACGGTCGAGCCGTCCTCTGGCGTGAAGTTGCCGATGAAGCTGTTGCTCGGCGAGACGGTGGTGAAGGTCGCGTTCTCGTTGGCGCCGCGGCCCTTGGCGTCCTTGGCCGTGGCGGCGACCTTGTACGTGGTGGAGCGCTCCAGCTGGCCGTCCGGGCTCCAGCTCTTGCCGTCGGCGGCCAGGGTGCCCTTGACGGCCTTCCCGTCTGCCGTGGAGAGGCTCACCTGCGTGAGCGTGCCGCCGGAGACGGTGACCTTGGCGGCGTTGTTGATGCTCGCGTTGTCCGAGCCGTTGCCCGGCGTGATGGATATCTTCGCGTCGGACGTGTCCTGCGCCGCGGCCTTGTCTGCGGCCGCCTGGCCCGACTTCGTCGGTGCGGCGGATGCGCTGCCGCCGTCGTGGCCGCCGCTGCACGCGGACAGCGCCAGCACGCCACCGAGCACCGCGGACGCGGCCGCGATGCTCGTCCGCCGCTTCCTTACCGTCATCACACGCTTCTCCATCGTCGCCGGATACTGTGCCGATGGCTCCCGGGAGCCCACAGCTCCCTGAACAACCTCGGCAGGCCGTTCGGTGCCCGCCCGGAGGGCGATGTGGCCGAGGCCACTGCGGCTTGCCGCACCGCTCTGGCGCGGAGCCGGGCCTTCCAGGGTGACACGGTTTTCGGGAAGCTCGTGCCGCCTCGTCCCGTTCGGGACTTCCGTCCTCAACGGTGTGTATGCGAGCGCACACATCGAGTAGACGAACTGGAACGCGACTTTCCCCCGCACGGTCGCTTTCACTAGCATCGGCGCACCCCGCCAATTCGACGTCGTCACAAGGGGATCGATCTCGTGTCCGTCGCTTTCCGCTCCGCCGCGTTCCGTCCGCTCGTCACCGCGGGTGCCGCCGGGATCATGCTGTGCGGGCTGTTCTTCATCCCGTCCGCCCACGGCGAGGGCCCGCACGGCGTGGCCCCGCACAGCCACGCGCGCAGGGCGGACTCGGCGGACTCCGTGGACGCGGCGAACTCGGCGGGCTCGGCGGACTCGGCGGGCTCGGCGGATTCGACGAACTCGGCAGACTCGGCGGACTCCTCGGGCAGGAGCGCGGACAGAAGCGCGGCCTTCTCAGGCCAGAGCCCGCGGGCGTCGCGCCGGCTCGCCTTGGGCGGGGCGACCGCCGGCACGGGCGCGCCGGACGTGGCGGGCGACGCGGGCGCGCTGTGCGCGGATGCGGCGTTCGTCACACGCGCGGTGTGCCGCGGCGACGAGGCCTGAAGGCCCGGGCCGTTGTGCCCGGGCCTCCCCCTACCTCCCCTGCCTCCCTCTTCCGTCAGGCCAGCGGTCCGGTGACGGCCTCGACGGCGGCCGTCAGCTCCCCGGACCGTACGAACGCGTCGGCGGCCGCCAGGTCGGGCGCGAGATAGCGGTCGGGCCCCGCGCCCGCCACGCCCGCGGCCCGCAGCGCGTCGAGCGCGGCACGCGACGCGGGCGCCGCTTCGAGCCCGGCGCCGTCGGCCGCCGTGCGCAGTTCGAGCGCGCGGGTCGCCGCGTACAGCTCGACGGCGACGATCCGGGCCAGGTTGTCCACGGCGGTGCGCAGCTTGCGCGCGGCCGACCAGCCCATGGAGACGTGGTCCTCCTGCATCGCCGACGACGGGATCGAGTCGACGGACGCGGGGACGGCGAGCCGCTTCATCTCGCTGACGAGGGCCGCCTGCGTGTACTGGGCGATCATCAGCCCCGAGTCGACGCCGGGGTCGTCGGCGAGGAACGCGGGCAGGCCGTGCGAGCGGTTCTTGTCGAGCAGCCGGTCGGTGCGGCGCTCGCAGATCGACCCGAGGTCGGCGGCGGCGATGGCGAGGAAGTCGAGTACGTACGCGACGGGCGCGCCGTGGAAGTTGCCGTTCGACTCGACCCTGCCGTCCGGCAGGACGACCGGGTTGTCGACGGCGGAGGCGAGCTCGCGCTCCGCGACCGTGCGGGCGTGGGCGAGGGTGTCACGGCCCGCGCCCGCGACCTGCGGGGCGCACCGCACCGAGTAGGCGTCCTGCACGCGCGGCGCCTCGTCCTCCTGGAAGTGGCCGGTCAGCGCGGAGCCCGCGAGGACGCGCAGCATGTTGTCGGCGCTCGCACCCTGGCCGGGGTGCGGGCGGATGGCGTGCAGCTCGGGCGCGAGCACCCGGTGCGAGCCGAGCAGCGCCTCAAGAGTGAGGGCGGCGGTGATGTCGGCCGAGGTGTAGAGGCGGTCGAGGTCCGCGAGCGCGAGGAGGAGCATGCCGAGCATGCCGTCGGTGCCGTTGAGGAGCGCGAGCCCCTCCTTCTCGCGCAGTTCGACGGGCGTGATGCCGTGGGCGGCGAGCAGCTCGCCGGCCGGCCTGACCGTCCCGTCGGGGCCCTCGGCGTCGCCCTCGCCCATGAGCGCGAGCGCGCAGTGCGAGAGCGGCGCGAGGTCGCCGGAGCAGCCGAGGGAGCCGTACTCGTGGACGACGGGCGTGATGCCGGCGTTGAGCACGTCGGCCATGGTCTGCGCGACCTCGGGGCGCACGCCGGTGCGGCCGGAGGCGAGGGTCTTCAGGCGCAGGAACATCAGGGCGCGCACGACGTCACGCTCGACGCGGGGGCCCATGCCGGCGGCGTGGCTGCGCACGATGTTGCGCTGGAGCCGGGCGCGCAGGTCCTGCCCGATGTGGCGGGTGGCGAGCGCCCCGAAGCCGGTGGAGACGCCGTAGACGGGCTCGGGCTTCGCGGCGAGCGCGTCCACGACGGCGCGGGCGGCGGCGAGGGCGTCGAGCGCCCCGGCATCGATCTCGACACGCGCGCCCTGCCGGGCGACGGCGATGACGTCCTCGGCGGTGGCGCCCGAGGTTCCCAGCACGACGGTATGCATATCCATATTCAGCAGCGTACGGACTGAATCGGAAACTGTCACCGCCCACGCCGCGCGCCGCCACCCACGGCCCGGGACGGGCCGTCTCGAAGGACACGACCTCGGCACCTGCGCGTTGCCGTCACCTCATGCGTGGCTCTGACCGCGCATGGCTACTGACACCCGGGCGGGCTCCTGGTGTGATGGCTTCATGGAACGGAAGAATTGCGTGACCAGGAACCACATAGGGGTGTGGCGCGAACGTGCCCTGCCGGCAGCTTCGGCCAAGGTCACGTTCGGTGCGCTGCTGCGCGGCTCCCTACTGCCACTCGTGGTCTGGACCGGCATCGCGTGCTTCGTGTACTTCGTCTACGCCCCAGCGGTCGCAGCGGTCCTGGGTGGACTCTTCGCGCTGTCGTTCCTCGTCGGGTACCGGCTCCGCCGCAGGGCCGGGCACTCCGTGCGCTGCAGCGTCTACGGGGCTGCGGGCGGTGTGCTCGACAAGTCCATGGCCGGCTTCTGAGGCGTTGCGGCGGGAAGCGCCGCCGTCTACCTGACGTCCGCTTCACTCGGGCGACCATTTTTTGCAGCTGCGGCGGCAGAGAGAACAGCCTCCGAGATCATGTCGGCCCGCGTCCTGCGGTGGAACCACTTCGCATAATTAGATTTCTGGACCGCGAGGCAAATAATCCAGCCGCCCGGTGAGTACAAAACCTCTGTACCGTAGTATCCGGGTTGGACGGAAGTAACCTTGGACAGAGGAATCCAGTGCCATTTGAACAAATTACGCACCAGTACAGCGTCGGCGGTCAGCGCGATACCGGCACTGAATGAAAAAATCAACCACGCGAGCCGAGCACGCCACAGAGGACACCGGCCACAACACCTTCGACAGAAGGCGCCTCCGGGCTGAGTGCACCAATGCCAATGAATCCGATTGAGACCGGGACGTAACCAATCCGCGCGCGCCCCACTGTCCACTTTTGCAGAATCACATTACTGAGCCGAGATTTATCGACCGGCGCCGCACGCTCTCTGCTGGCATGTCTCCCGCCGCCACCCACCATTTTACAGATCTCTCTCCCTGGAAGGGGTCTCATGTGGTCTCTGGACGCCGACCCGGCGGGCAGACGCGCGACCCGGCCCTCCGGCGTCACGTGACCATGTGGCGCGCCGGTCGCGAGACACCACAAAGACGAATGTTCACGCCATATCAGTCCTCACGAATGGAGTGAATTCGAGATTCGTGAACTCGAACTGCGCCTGCTCCACGGCAGCCTGCCGCGTGGCATGAAAAGTATCCGTCAGGACCTCCCATTCAGCCGAGTAATAGAATAGGTAGCATTCGGAGTCATTCTCATACCGCGCCACCGCCAGGTTACAGACCCGTTCGTCGAATCGCTCTACGGAATGCCATGTCCTATGAGTGGGCCGTTGAGCCTCTCCGAGAGAGGCATACAACTCGACTGCAGCACCGTCAAGGACGGAAGGTGTGATCGCTCGGGTCAAAAACAGAGCCTCCAGCTTTCACTCAAGCACGAGCATACGAACAGAAGCCGCGATGGCCGCAAAGCCGATCAACAGGAACAGGATACCGAAAACTCGAACGAATCCCGCAGACGGGAAAGCGGCACGCAATTTGACAACAGGCATCGGAATGAGCCGCCGCCTTTCACTCATTTCCAAGGTGCGCTGTCGCATAAGTTGGGAAATAGGTTTCGAATAGAGGGCGCCAGCAACACCAAACCCCACGAACACGACTCCAACAATAGCCGCAAACACCCCCGGGGAAGAAGATGACTCCTGCGTGACGGCCAGTATCGAATATTCCATCTTCCCCCTCTATTCACGATGACTGTCTTTTAGCGGCCACAGCGCCCAAGACGGACCGAAGAGTCTTGGTGGACTCACCCGAACAGCATCCAGCCCCTGACAATCGCTATCACAGCGTCGGCCACTGTCATGACGGCGCATAGAATCCTCAGGTGATCCGGGGTGAATCGAGGGCCTGGTGGGCCGCCGGGCGTGACCATCGCCATGAGGTCGTACACCCGGAGGGCCAGATTTCGATAATCCAGAGCGATCAACGAACCGATGACACATACCACCACAGCCCACACGAAATGAAACATTGCATCCCCGGCTTTCAGGTGGCCAAGCGGGCGCCGCGCGCTTCCGGTAGGCAGGGCGGTGGCCCGCTCCGAACGCAGCGCAGGCCGTACAAGCACAGGAGGGCGATCGTGCCGCCTGCCGGCACAGGGGCTCGGGTAGCTGCCGGGTCAGTTCTCGTCGGGCGCGGGGATGACGAACCCTCGCGCGGGGATCTCAGCCGCGCGCCGCTCATCGTTGGCCTGGTTCAGCGCCTCCACCAGCTCGCGGTACCGCGGGTTGGCCCACTCCTGCATCACGCTGCTCCCTCCGTCCGGTCCCGGAACTCTACTGCCCGCGCTTCCGCATCGGGTTCGAAATCAGGGCGATTGGCTTGCAGTTCCGGCCCACCGAAAGCTCGGGCGCGTGGTGCACGAACCGGCCGAGGCGGCCGCAGAGCTCGGCGTACAGGCAGGTATGGAGGGACCGCCCCGGGCGTCGACTGCCGGGTAGGCGCCCGGGGCGGTCAGGTGGCGCGCGACGCCTGACCGTCCTCGTCCTCGTCGGCTGCAGGCCGCGGCATCAGCGGGTGCGGCGGGCGCAGCTCGTCGTGCGGACGCTTCCGGATGAGTTCGACCCCGTGCTCCTCGCAGTACGCGCCGTACTCGTCCTCGATGGGGAAGTCGTGGCCGCCCTTGTAGCACTGCGTCATGGCGCGCACCTCTCGGCGCAGGCCGGGCAGGCCCGGGGGAACACGCGCACGCCGTCGGGGTCACGGCGCTCGCCGAGGTCGACGGCGATTCCGGTCGTCAGTGGCCCGCCGCAGTATGTGCACGCGCCGCCGCGACGCTGCTCGTCGGTGAGCCCGTCCGTATTCAGGTTCGGGTGCAGCGCCTCGGCTGGTGGCCCCGTCGTCTCGGTCATGCTGTGACCGTAAGTGCGCTCGGTGTTACTGAGGGGCAGGAATCCTGCCCCTCAGTCCGCTAGGCCGACAGGATGCCCAGCTTCACCGCGAGCCCTGCGGCGGCCTGGCGCCGGGCCGGGCTACGGGCCTCCGTCTCTTCCAGCACGATGCGCCGGGCGTAGCCGTTGTACTTGATCGTCTCGGGGGCGGCCGCGTGCGCTCGCTCCAACGTCGCCAACGCCGTCTGGGCTTGGCCGTCCAGCTGGTAGGCCCGCGCCTCCTCGATGCGGTGACGGGCCAGCCGCGGCCGCGACGGGATGGCCGGCGCGTCGGAGGCTGCCACCTGCCGGACGCTCTCCCCGCCGGCGCCGAGCTCCACAGCGACGGTGACGGCGTGGGCGCCCATGATGGCCCGTGAGAACGAGGTGACCGGGTCGTAGTAGCCCGGGGCGAGCCGCTTGGCGGCACGCTGTGCCCGGTCCCACAGGCCCCACGCCTCCCCGCTCGTGCCGCGCCGCGCGGCCGTGTACCCGGCCTCGAACTGAAGGGCACCCGCGATGGCTTGCACGCCGTCACCGCCGTCCGGCAGATGAGGGGCCAGGTAGCGCAAGGCCTCCCGGGTGACGGCGTCGGCCGCATCGAAATGGGCGGGACCGCTGTCTCGGTGCGCCTGCGCGGCCAGCCAGGCGGCGAGGCCGATCGCACGCGGATCCTCGCTCTCCTGCGCGGCGACCATGCCGCGCTCGGCGACGCGCCACAGCAACGCACTGTCGGGCTGGTAGGCGAGGAAGAACTGCGAGAGCGAGTACACCTCGGAGAGGATCGCCTGCGCTGCTCGCCGGTCGGCGGCCGCGTCTGCCTGGCGCACAGCGAGCTGCGCATCACGGATGAGGTCGGGCAGCAGGCTGCCGATGACCTCCCGGTGGTTCGGGGCCCGGTGGCGTGCGACCCACGCGCGATCGAGACGTGCCCTCAGGTGTTCGGGCGGCGGCGCCTCGCGATCGCCGACGACGGGAAAGGCGTTGATCGCGTTGCGCACCGCGGGCAGTCGCGAGTGCCCGGGACCGATGAACAGGTCCACCGGAGCGGTCTGGTCACCTGTCAGGTCCGAGAGGTCACGGACTCGGAGAACTTCGGCGATCCGGAGGATCGTGGCCAGCTTCGGCGTCTGAATCCGGCCGCCTTCCACCTGCTTGACCCACGACTGCGACCGGCCGAGCAGACCCGCCAGGACGGGGCGGGTCAAGCCGCGCTTCTGCCGGAGGATCTGCATGCGCTGGCCGAATACGAGAGGGTCGGCGTACGGGTCCGGGGTAGCGTCTGACGGCACTGCCTTGCCCCCTCTCTGAACAGCTCGACGCTGTCAGGGTAGGCGCAAGACCTTTCGCGTGTGAGGGCTCTGGCAGACATGACGAAGGCGCCTCCTGCCCACGGCATGTAGCCGGGACAGGGCCGGGGTGCCTCACGGTCGGGGCGGGCCCTCCTTCGGGGCGTTCGGGGGGCCCGGCTCCGCCGGGGGGAGCGGGGGGTGCGTGTCGCGGAAGTGGCGGCGGGCGCCCTCCGTCGGGGCCGGGGTGTCCGGGGCCGCGTCCGCGAGGCGGATCGTCGCGTCGTCGCGGCCCGCGACGATCGGGCCGCACGCGTGCTCGGCCTTGGCCCGGTACTGCGCGGCGTCGGCGAGGCGGAACAGCCGGCGCGCCGAGCCGACCCGGCCGATTGGGTCCGCCGTCGACGCGACCCCGCAGGCCACCCCGTCCCCGAGGTCGAGGCGGCCCGCGCGCCGGCACAGCTCGTCCGCGACCACGATCACCTCGTCCGCGCCAGGTCCCACGGTCAGCAGGCAGAACTCGTCCCCGCCGAGGCGTGCGGCGAGCGCGCCCGGCAGCTTGGCGCCGCATACGGAGAGCACCATGCCGAAACGTTCGAGCAGACGGTCGCCCACCGCGTGGCCGTGCGTGTCGTTCACCCGCTTCAGCCCGTTCAGGTCGCACACCACGAGGCTCACCACCGTGCCGTCCGCACGGTGGCGCGCGATCGCCTCGTCCAGGTGCGCGTCGACGGCGCGCCGGTTGGCCAGGCCCGTCAGCGGGTCGGTGAAGGCCAGGCGCCGCACCTCTTCGAGGCGCTCGGTCTGCGCTATCCCCGACGCCACGACGGACGCGATGACCGTCGCGAAGTCGGCGTCGTCCGCGTCGTACAGCGGCGCGCCGACCGGCCGCGCCACGTACAGCTCGCCCCAGGCACGGCCGTGCAGGATGATCGGCGCGACCACGCAGCAGCCGCGGCCGCGTCGCCGCAGCGCCGCCACGCGCTGGTGGCAGTAGCCGGGGTCGCCGGCGGCCGGGCCCTGGGCGGTCTCGACCCACGCGTTGGGCCCGCCGCCGCCCGCCCACTTCTCGTGCAGGAACTCCGCGATCTCCGGGAACTGGTGCACCGGGTACGCCTCGTCCTCGGGGAACTCCTCCTCGCCGAACGCACGCTCGCCGGCGTTCACCAAGACCCTGAGCCTGCCGAGGTCGCGCTCCCAGATCGACAGCGCGGCGAAGCTGCCGCCGAGCGCGTCGCGTGCGCCCCTGGCGGCGGCGCGCCAGGACTGGCGGGGCGAGTGCGCCGCCGCCATGCCCTGCGCGAGCGCGACCATCGCCCGCATTCGCACATCTACTCCCATAACCCCACCTTAGGGTGGTTTGGGTACTTCGATCACCCGGAGCGATGCGCGACTACGGAACGTTCACCCTGGCCAGGCAGGTGTGCGACCGCCGTGCCGGCCGCCGTGTGCGTCACTCCCCCGGCCAGCGCGGCGCGCGCTTCTCGTTGAACGCCGCCACGCCCTCGGCCCGATCGGCCGAGAAGGCCACGGAGCGCCACGCGCCGTCCTCGACGTCGAGGCCCGTCCGCAGGTCGAGGCCGTGCCCGAGCCGCAGGGCGCGCTTGGCGGCCCGCAGGCCGATCGGGGAGTGCGCCGCGATGCGCGCGGCCAGCGCGAGCGCCTCGTCGCGGTCGGCGCCGTCCGCGGCCAGCGCGTGGACGAGCCCGAGCTCGCGCGCCTCGGGCGCCTCGACCCTGCGCGCGGTGAAGACGAGCTCCGCGGCGCGCGCGGCGCCCACGCGGCGCGGCAGCAGCTGCGTGCCGCCGCCGCCCGGGATGACGCCGACGGACACCTCGGGCAGGCCGACGACGGCCGTCGGGTCCGCGACGATCAGGTCGCAGGACAGCGCGAGCTCGAAGCCGCCGCCGAGCGCGTAGCCGTGCACGGCGGCGATGGTCGGCATCGGCAGTTCCAGCACGCCGGTGTACGCGGCGCGCGCCACGGGCCGCTGCCGCATCAGGTCGAGGTCGGTGAAGCCGTTGCGCTCCTTGAGGTCCGCGCCGACGCAGAAGGCGCGCGGGTGGCTGGAGGCGACCACGACGGCCCTGACCGACGCGTCGGCGGCCAGCGCGTCGCAGGCGGCGGCGATGGAGGCCGCCATGGCCGTCGAGACGGCGTTCATGGCCTTGGGCCGGTCGAGCAGCAGCTCGGCGACGTGACCGCCGTCGCCGTGGCGCCGCACGGCGACGAACTCCCCGTAGCGCCGCTCCTGCTCCGCTCGCGCGGTGTCCTCGCTGCTCATGGGCCCTCCCACGTCGACGTGTCGCCTGTGACCTGCGCCGGTCGCCAGGGCAGCGGTGGCCGGCAGCCGGTTAACGCTGGTTCACCGGCCACCCGGGAGCTTACGGCCTGGCACACGCCGGCGGCCGGGGGCCTGGTGCGGCCCGGCCGTCAGGCCGTCAGTTCGTCCGGCGCGCCAGCAGCCAGGGCTCCACGACGCCGAGCCCGCGCACCGGGCGCTGCCACATCGGCTGGAGGCCGAAGCGGTACGCGGGCGGCTCGGCGCCCTCCTTCTCCGCCTTCGCCACCTCCTCGGCCGCCAGCGCCTCCGACTCGGGCGCCTCGCCCGCGCGTACGAGCTCCTCCGCGAACGCGCCGTCCACCAGCACGGTGTCCCTCGGCGCTATCGACGTGAGGCGGCTCGCGAGGTTGACCGTCGTGCCGAAGACGTCGCCCATGCGTGTGGTGACCGTGCCGAACGCCATGCCGACGCGCAGCGCGGGCATCGACTCGTCGTTCGTCATGGTCTCGATGAGCCGGAGCGCGATCTCCGCGGCGATGCCCGCGTCGTCCGCGGCGAAGAGCACCTCGTCGCCCAGCGTCTTGATCAGGCGGCCGCCGTGCGCGGCGACCAGGTCGGCCGAGGTCGTCTCGAACGCCTCGACCAGCTCGCCCAGCTCCTCCTCCTCAAGGCGCCGGGTCAGGCGCGTGAAGCCGACGAGGTCGGCGAAGCCGACGCACAGGCGCCGGTCGACCATCTCCTCGTCGTCGGCCGCCTGGACGACGCGCCCGGTCGCGGCGGCGAGCTGGCGCCGCCACACGTACACCAGGAACTCCTCCAGCTCCGGCAGCAACAGCTCGACCAGCGGGTACGTGACCTCGGTGCGGGTCATGCCCGGCTCGGGCGGCTCGGTCAGCCCTTCGAGGAACGAGTCGATCTGCCACTCGGCGAGGCGGGCCGTCGTCTGCCCCGTCGACCGCGCGACCTGTACGGCCATCGGCTCGCTGAGCAGCCCCGCCTCCACCAGGCCCGCGAGGCGCCGCAGCGCCAGCACGTCGGCCTCGGTGAGCGCCTTGGCCTGGCCGATGTCGGCGAAGCCCATGGCGCGCCAGAAGCGGGAGGCGAGGTCCATGGAGACGCCCGCCGTGCGGGCCGCCTGGAAGGGCGTGTACTGGCGCTCGGCGCCGAGGATGAGCTGTTCGATGCGGATGGCGAGCGGGTTGTCCGTGGGCTCGGCCGTGTGCTCGACGAGGTGGTGCGTGGTGTGCTGGTCGGCGCCGCCGGCGTCCTCGGCGGGCGCCCCGTCGGCGTCCTCGGCGGGCGCCCCGTCGGCGTCCTCGGCGGGCGCCGCGTCGGCGCCGGGCCGGTCCGCGTCGGACCCGTCCGTGCCGGGCCCCTCGGCGCCGGGCTCGTCCGCGCCGGACCGGTCTGCACCGGACCCGTCCGCACCGGACCCGTTGGCGCCGGTCCGGTTCGCGTCGGACCCGTCGGGGCCGGGCTCCCCGGGCCCGTCCGCGCCGGACCCGTCGGGATCGGGCTCCCCGGCGCCGGGCTCCTCGGCATCGGACCCGTGGGCGTCTCCCGCGGCACCCTCGCCGTCCGACGGCGCGCCTGCGGGGTCGCCGTCCACGGGCCCGCCGTCCTCCGGTGCATCGCCGGACGGCGGCGCCTGCGGGGGTGGGGCCTGGTCGGCCGGCTGGTCAGCGGCGGTGGCTTCCGGCCGGGGCTGCGGGTCCTCCCCGCCGGAATTGGTGTCGTCGACGGTCACCAGCCGCCTCCTGCCCGTTCCCTGCGCACTGTCCTGCCGATCCCTGACCGATCTTCGTGAACTGCCTCAACGATACGGCAGGTGTGCCGTGGCTCACGTCCCGCCTGCCCAGCTCAGGGCCCCCTGCCCACCCATACGTACCCACCCGCACCGCGCAGCGCCGGACCGAGCCGCACCGAGCCGGACGCAGCCGGACGGCTCGGTCCCGTCAGTCCTCCCGCGCCGTGCGCAGGTGCACGATGTCGCCCGCGGACACCGGCTCCCGCGTGCCCGCCTCCGTCGCGACGACCAGCCGACCGTCCCCGTCGATCGCGACCGCCTCGCCCAGCAGCTCGCGCTCCCCCGGCAGCTCGACGCGCACCGTGCGGCCCAGCGTCGCGCAGCCCACCGCGTACGCCTCCTGCAGCCGTGACGCGGCCGGGTCGCCGCCGGCCGCGCGCCAGTCCCCGTACCACTGCTCGATCGAGCGCAGCACGGCCCGCAGCAGGGTCTCGCGGTCGAGCGAGACCGCCCCGGCGAGCGCGAGGGACCCCGCCGTGGGGACGGGCAGTTCCGCGGCGCGCAGCGACACGTTGAGGCCGACGCCGACGACGACCGCGTCCTCGCCCGCGCGCTCGGCGAGGATGCCGCCGGCCTTGCGCTCCTCGCCGTCCACGGTCACCAGCAGGTCGTTGGGCCATTTGAGGGACGTGTCGACGCCGGCGGCTCGCGCCAGGCCCGTGGCGACGGCGACGCCGGTCAGCAGCGGCAGCCAGCCCCAGCACTCGACCGGCACGTCGCCGCCGGGCCTGAGCAGCACGGAGAAGAACAGGCCCGAGCGTGCGGGTGCCGTCCAGTCGCGGTCGAGCCGACCGCGTCCCGCCGTCTGCTCCTCGGCGACCAGCACGGCGCCCTCGGCCGGCACCTCGTCCCCGGCGCCTGGGCCCGACGCCCCGGACGCCCCGGACGCCCCGGTCGCGAGCGCCGCCAGGTCGGAGTTGGTCGATCCGGTCGCGTCGACCACGTCGAGCGAGGTCCACAGCCCAGCGGGTTTGATGAGCGCCCGGCGCAGCCCCTTGGCGTCCAGCGGCGGTCGGTCGAGGTCGGACCAGCGGTTCGCTGGGGTATTCGGCTCCGTCATGCAAGGCAGCCTATGTGTGGCAAACGCCGCACTGCCGAACGGTGGGGGCGCCGATACGCTACGGAAACCAAGCTACGGATCAGTAGGAGCCCATGCCGATGACCGAGCCGACCATGCCGACCGAGCCGACCGAGTCGGCAGCGCCGGAACCGAACACCGCGACGGGAGCGGGCGATGACCTGCACACCACCGCGGGCAAGATCGCCGATCTGCGGCGGCGGATCGAGGAGGCCACGCACGCGGGCACGTCGACCGCCGTGGAGAAGCAGCACGCCAAGGGGAAACTGACGGCCCGTGAGCGCATCGGGCTGCTGCTCGACGAGGGGTCGTTCGTCGAGCTGGACGAGTTCGCCAGGCACAGGTCGACGAATTTCGGCATCGAGAAGAAGCGCCCGTACGGGGACGGCGTGGTCACCGGCTACGGCACGGTCGACGGGCGTCCCGTGTGCGTCTACTCGCAGGACTTCACGGTCTTCGGCGGCTCGCTCGGCGAGGTGTACGGCGAGAAGATCGTGAAGGTCATGGACTTCGCGATGAAGACGGGCTGCCCGGTGGTCGGGATCAACGACGGCGGCGGCGCGCGGATCCAGGAGGGCGTGGTCGCGCTCGGCCTGTTCGCGGAGATCTTCCGCCGCAATGTGCACGCGTCGGGTGTGGTGCCGCAGATCAGCCTGATCGTCGGGCCGTGCGCGGGCGGCGCGGTGTACTCGCCGGCGATCACGGACTTCACGGTGATGGTCGACCAGACCTCGCACATGTTCATCACGGGTCCCGACGTCATCAAGACGGTGACGGGCGAGGACGTGGGGTTCGAGGAGCTGGGCGGCGCGCGTACGCACAACACGACGTCGGGCGTGGCGCACCAGATGGCGGGCGACGAGAAGGACGCCATCGAGTACGTCAAGTCGCTGCTGTCCTACCTGCCGTCGAACAACCTCAGCGAGCCGCCGGCCTTCCCTGAGGAGGCGTCGCTCGACACGACGGACGAGGACCGCGAACTCGACACGCTGATCCCGGACTCGGCGAACCAGCCCTACGACATGCACACCGCGATCGAGCACGTGCTCGACGAGGGCGAGTTCCTGGAGACGCAGCCGATGTTCGCCCCGAACATCGTGACGGGCTTCGGCCGCATAGAGGGCTTCCCCGTCGGCGTCGTCGCCAACCAGCCGACGCAGCTGGCCGGTTGCCTCGACATCAACGCGAGCGAGAAGGCCGCGCGGTTCGTGCGCACCTGCGACTCGTTCAACATCCCGGTGCTGACCTTCGTCGACGTGCCGGGGTTCCTGCCGGGCGTCGACCAGGAGTACGGCGGCATCATCCGGCGCGGCGCGAAGCTGATCTTCGCGTACGCGGAGGCCACGGTGCCGCTGATCACCGTCATCACGCGCAAGGCGTTCGGCGGCGCGTACGACGTGATGGGCTCGAAGCACCTGGGCGCCGACCTCAACCTGGCGTGGCCGACGGCACAGATCGCGGTGATGGGCGCGCAGGGCGCGGTCAACATCCTGCACCGCCGTGAGATCGCCGCGTCGGGCGACGCGACGGCCCAGGAGGCGCGGCGCGCGGAGCTGATCGAGGAGTACGAGGACACGCTGCTCAACCCGTACGTCGCGGCGGAGCGCGGCTACGTGGACGCGGTGGTCATGCCGTCGGACACCAGGGCACACGTGGTGAAGGGGCTGCGGCAGCTCCGCACGAAGCGGGAGTCGCTGCCGCCGAAGAAGCACGGGAACATCCCCCTGTAGGCACCTGTAGGCATCTGTAGGAAGGCCGGTCTCTCGATGATCAAGGTGGTACGCGGCAACCCGACGCCGGAGGAGCTGGCGGCGGCCGTGGCGGTGGTCCAGGCGCGCGCGGCGACAGCCGCCGACGCCCCGGCCGCCCCGCGCCCGGCGCGCGCGGAGTGGTCCTCCCCGGCGCGGATCGCCCGCCCGCGCACACCCTGCCCGGGCCCCCGCGCCTGGGCTCACACATACTGGCCCGCCTGACCGGACGGGGCCGGGACAGCGCGGCTCCGTCCCGGCCATGGGCGCCCCCGGCGCCGCCCGCGTTCCGGGCGGTGCCGGGGCGGGCGGACCGTTCGGTGAGTGACCGACCGTTGAGTATGCGTACTCAGGCGGCGGGGCGCGTCGCGGACGCACCATCGGTTGCATGCTCTGGTCCGACCCCGATGACAAGCCCTCGAGGGAGTGGCGCGACGCGCAGTCCATGCTGCGGCGCGCCGGCGTCGTCATCGCCCTCGCGATGGTGCTCGCGATGCTCGTGCTCGGGCTCCTCTGAATCTGACCGCACGCGCGTGGGCGCGTGAGGGCACGCGCGTGGGCGCGATCGTGTGGCCGATACGCTCGGCCGCATGACACCGTCCCGCCGCCTCGTCCTCGCCTCCCAGTCCCCCGCGCGCCTCGGCCTGCTCAGAGCGGCCGGGCTCGCGCCCGAGGTCATCGTGAGCGGCGTCGACGAGGACGCGCTCTCCGCGCCGACGCCGGGCGAGCTGGCGCTCGTGCTGGCCGAGGCGAAGGCCACCACCGTCGCGGCGCGCCCCGAGGCGGCCGGCGCGCTGGTCGTCGGCTGCGACTCCGTGCTCGACCTGGACGGCGAGGCGCTCGGCAAGCCAGCCGACGCCGAGGAGGCCACCGCGCGCTGGAAGGCGATGCGCGGGCGCACGGGACACCTGCGTACGGGGCACTGCGTGATCGACACCGCGACCGGCGCACGCGCGGCGCGCACCGCGTCGACGGCCGTGCGGTTCGGCACGCCCACGGACGACGAGGTAGCCGCCTACGTCGCCTCGGGCGAACCACTGCATGTGGCGGGCGCGTTCACCCTGGACGGCCGCTCCGCGCCGTTCGTGGACGGCATCGACGGCGACCACTCCAACGTGATCGGGCTCTCGCTGCCGCTACTCCGCCGGCTTCTCCTTGAACTGGACGTGTCCCTCACCAGCCTCTGGGCGTGACGGGCCGGCCGCGGCCGGCCTGCCCGGCCTGCCCGACGCGCGGGCCGCGTCACCTCGGGCGCGGCCGTCCTGCCCGTACCCCAGGAGCACCCACACCAGCAGGCCGAGCACCACCATCATCACGGCGAAGACGCCCCACCCCAGCAGCCCCGTCGACACGGCCCCCAGCACCCCGTGCACGACCGCGGCCGCGATGAGCAAGATCCGTCCCACCCTGCCCGGCGCCCGGTCACGGAGGGCCGTTCGCGCCAGCACCACCGCGCAGACCAGCAGGAACACGGCGGCCGCCCCGCATCCGACCCAGCCGCCCAGGGCTATCGCCGAGGGCTTGATGCCGGCCAGGGACATGTGCTGGCCGTGCACGACCGAGGACAGCAACGCGGCGGTCGCGACCATCACCACCGCCTCGACGAGGACGATCACCGCCGTCACCCCGGCCACCCAGACGAGAGGCCGGCGCCCTATGTGCCCGCCCTCGCCCGCGTCCCCCGCGCCACCCGCGCCTCCTGCCGTCACTGCCTCCACGTGTCCTCCTCCGTCGGCCCGCCGCCCCCCAGTTACCACCAGTACGGAGGGCTCCGAGCACGCTACTCACCGGTAAAGAGTGGGACAAGGGTTACGCGGCAGAAGGCCCTGACACGGGCTCCACTCAAGCCCTGCTATGGGATCCCTACAAAGAAACTCGATTCGGCGCTGGCTACCCGCACAGAGAGCTGAGCCACATCAGGACGCTACTGTGCGGAGGAGAATCCCGGCGTACCGTGGTGCCCACAAGGGATTTCGTTACCTGGGCGAACCTCGTATCACGCTCCGTGTGGGCGAGCTCACCATTGGGGACAGGTCGCAAGACCATGTCGGCAGTCCCTGAATTCGGCTTGTTTTATTTGGAGGGAGCAATCGTGCGCAAGGTGCTGATCGCCAACCGTGGCGAGATCGCTGTCCGTGTGGCCCGTGCCTGCCGGGACGCCGGTATCGCGAGCGTGGCGGTCTACGCGGAGCCCGACCGGGACGCGCTGCATGTACGCGTGGCGGACGAGGCGTTCGCGCTGGGCGGTGACACCCCGGCGGCCAGCTACCTCGACATCGGCAAGATCATCCAGGCGTGCCGTGACTCCGGCGCCGACGCCGTACACCCCGGCTACGGCTTCCTCTCGGAGAACGCCGAGTTCGCGCAGGCCGTCCTCGACGCCGAGCTCACCTGGATCGGCCCGCCGCCGCACGCCATCCGCGATCTGGGCGACAAGGTCTCCGCCCGTCACATCGCCCAGCGCGCGGGCGCCCCTCTCGTGGCCGGCACCCCCGACCCCGTCTCCGGTGCCGACGAGGTCGTGGCCTTCGCCAAGGAGCACGGCCTGCCCATCGCGATCAAGGCGGCCTTCGGCGGCGGCGGCCGCGGCCTGAAGGTCGCCCGCACCCTCGAAGAGGTCCCGGAGCTGTACGACTCCGCCGTCCGCGAGGCCGTCGCCGCCTTCGGCCGCGGCGAGTGCTTCGTCGAGCGCTACCTCGACAAGCCCCGCCACGTCGAGACCCAGTGCCTCGCCGACCAGCACGGCAACGTGGTCGTCGTCTCCACCCGCGACTGCTCCCTCCAGCGCCGCCACCAGAAGCTCGTCGAGGAGGCCCCCGCGCCCTTCCTGAACGACGACCAGAAGGCCGAGCTCTACCGCGCCTCCAAGGCCATCCTCAAGGAGTCCGGCTACGTGGGCGCCGGAACAGTCGAGTTCCTCGTCGGCGCCGACGGCACCATCTCCTTCCTCGAGGTCAACACCCGCCTCCAGGTCGAACACCCGGTCACCGAAGAGGTCTCCGGCATCGACCTCGTCCGCGAGATGTTCCGCATCGCCGACGGCGAGCCCCTCGGCTACGACGACCCCACCCCGCGCGGCCACTCCATCGAGTTCCGCATCAACGGCGAGGACCCCGGCCGCGGCTTCCTGCCCGCCCCCGGCACCGTCACCACCTTCGCCCCGCCGAGCGGCCCCGGCGTCCGACTCGACGCCGGCGTCGAGTCCGGCTCGGTCATCGGCCCCGCCTGGGACTCCCTGCTCGCCAAGCTCATCGTCACCGGCGCCACCCGCGCCCAGGCACTCCAGCGCGCCTCGCGCGCCCTGGAGGAGTTCACCGTCGAGGGCATGGCGACCGCGCTGACCTTCCACCGCGCCGTCGTGAAGGACCCCGCGTTCACCAGCGAGCCCTTCACCATCCACACCCGCTGGATCGAGACGGAGTTCGTCAACGACATCCCGCCCTTCAGCGCCCCCGCTGACGGCGAGAGCGACGAGGAGGGCCGCGAGACGGTCGTCGTCGAGGTCGGCGGCAAGCGCCTCGAGGTATCGCTGCCGTCCTCCCTCGGCATGAGCCTGGCACGCACCGGCCTCGCCGCCGGCGCCAAGCCCAAGCGGCGCGCCGCGAAGAAGGCGGCCTCGGCCGTCTCCGGCGACACGCTCGCCTCCCCCATGCAGGGCACCATCGTGAAGGTGGCCGTCGAGGAGGGCCAGGAGGTCAAGGAGGGCGAACTCGTCGTCGTCCTCGAAGCGATGAAGATGGAGCAGCCGCTCAACGCGCACCGCTCCGGCACCGTCAAGAACCTCAACGCCACCATCGGCGCGTCCCTCACCTCCGGCGCGGCGATCTGCGAGATCAAGGACTGAGGACGCACTCGGGCTGAACCGAGTCAGGCCGCCGGGTGCGGGGGACGTTCGCTTCCCCGGCACCCGGCGCGGTCCGCGCCGCCGGATGGCATGCTGTGTGCCACACCGACCACGCGCCCACCCGGCCACGCGCCACAGCGCGCGATGGGGTAGCGACGGCGCGGAAAGGACGGCGGAACATGGCGAGGACCCCGGCCACGGCACCACCGCGCAGGGCCATGCGCGCGGACGCGCGCCGCAACTACGCACGCCTCCTGACCGAGGCGCGCGCGGGCTTCGCGGAACACGGCACCGACACCTCGCTCGAGGACATCGCGCGCCGGGCCGGCGTCGGCATCGGCACCCTGTACCGGCATTTCCCCAACCGCCAGGCCCTGATGAGCGCCGTCTTCCAGGACGCGCTGACCGCGCTCGTCGACCACGCGCGCGAACTGGGCGCGGCCCAGCAGCCGTGCCGGGCTCTGGTGGAGTGGCTGCGGGCGTTCGTCACGTACGCGGGCGAGTACCGCGGCCTGTCGCGCGCGCTGATGTCCGCGCCGTGCGACGACACGACGGCGCTCGGGCAGTGCAACGTGCCGCTGCGCACGGCGGGCGAGGCGCTGCTCACCCGCGCCCAGGGGGCGGGGGCCGTGCGGGAGGACGTGTCGATCGACGACCTGCTCCAGCTGACGAACGCGATCGCGCTGGCGTCCGAGCAGACGCCGGAGGATCCTGAACTGGCGGACAGGCA
>NZ_JAGIQL010000087.1 GCF_017813245.1 Streptomyces montanisoli | reverse complement strand
CCCCCCCCCCCCCCCCCCCCCCCCCCCCCCCCCCCCCCCCCCCCCCCCCCCCCCCCCCCCCCCCCCCCCCCCTTCCCGAGCAGAACCCGGCCTACCGGATACATCGGTGACAGGAGTTCAGACGCGAGCTCCTCCGATCCGCGGGAGCGGCGAGGCCCGGCGAGGCGGCCGCGCCGCTGCCCGCGGCGGCGGCCGCCGCGATCGCGGCGGCAAGAACGGTTCTGCGCGAGGTGTGCATGGTCATACGACTCCTGTTCGCAGGGAGCGCGACAGACGGGGTGGGGACTGTTCGAGCGGTGCGGCTCGGCGCCCACTATCGCTCGCGGTACCGGCTCATCGCCATACATCCGGGCCGACTCGCGGACACTTACATTGGTCTCGACCACTGGCGCCGCCTGCGGTGA
Source organism: Streptomyces montanisoli (assembly GCF_017813245.1). Lineage (GTDB taxonomy): Bacteria > Actinomycetota > Actinomycetes > Streptomycetales > Streptomycetaceae > Streptomyces > Streptomyces montanisoli. Next base: position 27,066 of record NZ_JAGIQL010000087.1, on the reverse strand, counting down.
TGCCGTTCCGCGGTGGGAACGCCCGTACGCTGGCCGCATGAGTGACCTCCGCTCGGCCGCAGCGGCCCTCGCGGCCGCGCCGCCCTCCTGCGGGCCGGTGCGGCTGGTCGCCGTGGACGGGCACGCGGGGTCGGGCAAGACGACGTTCGCCGGGCTGCTCGCGGCGGAACTCGGCGGCGCGCCCGTCCTGCACCTGGACGACATCGCCACGCACGAGGAACTGTTCGGCTGGCTGCCGCGGTTCGTGCGGCAGGTCATCGTGCCGCTGTCGCGTGGCGGCGAGGCGCGCTACGCGCCGTACGACTGGGTGGCGCGCCGGTTCGGCGCACCCCGCGTCCTCGCTCCGGCGCCGTTCGTGCTGGTGGAAGGGGTGGGCGCGGGCAGGGCGGGGCTGCGGCCGTGGCTCGCGGCACTGCTGTGGATGGACCGGGCGGCTGACGCCTCCTGGCGGCGCGGCAGGCACCGCGACGGGCCCGGCCTCGGTGACTTCTGGGACGGCTGGACGCGCGCCGAGTCGGACCACTTCGCGGCCGACCCGTCCCGTCCGTTCGCCGACGCGCTGGTGCGCGAGGTGCCGGACGGGTACGAGGTGTCGCCCGTCGGCGGCGGGGCGCTGGGCAGCGCCGGCGGGGCGCCGGAAGAGTCCCGCGATACCACGCGCACGGCACCTTCCCCTCACTCACGGTGACGCAGGCGTGTCGCGGCACCGCCCGGCCGGGCCCCGCCGCCCGGGTGCCGGGGCCCGGCTTGACCGGGGGGTGCGACTGGTCTTACGTTCTGAATGTGCAGCTTTCACCGGCTGCCGCAGACGCGAAGCCCCCGGTCGTTCCCCCGTGATCGGGGGCTTCGTTCTGCCCCGGTGGGCCCAGGCCCGCCCGAGTCGCCCTCACCCTCGGTGATCATCCACATTCCCCGTGGTGATCCGGATGGCGCCTAGCGCGCGATGACCGAGCGGATCCGGGAGAGTTGCCGGGAGACCTCCCCCGCCTCCGCGGTCTTCTCCCGGTCCGAGCCGTCGAAGACGCCGACGAGCTTCTCCTTGCCGCGCGGGGCGACGGTCATCACCGGGCCGCCGGAGTCGCCGCCGGCGGGGATGCCGGACACCTTGGCCATGCAGAAGTCGGAACCGCCCGGCGCGGTGAACCCGTCACACCGGGGGTCGTCCGGCCGCACCACCCGCAGCCTCGACTGCTTGAGCACGGGCGACTGGCAGGCGTTCTCGTCCCCCGTGCAGGTGGCGCCCCACCCGTACTGCCGCACGGCCTCCCCAGGGTGGACGCCGGACGTGGCCAGGCGCGCCGTGCGCACCTTCATCGGCGGGACCTTGACGAGCATCATGTCGGCGTGAGCGCTCCCCACGAGCCCGCCGGGCACCGGGCGGACCGTGGCGCCCTTGCGCATGTCGAGGCTGCCGACCCTGAACGAGACGCGTTTGACGGAGACCTGCTGGCCCTGCTCGAAGAAGCAGTGCGAGGCGCTGATGATCCATCGTTTCGCGATCGCCGTACCGGTGCATGCCGGCTTGCCGTCGATCAGCATGCGCACCGCCCACGGGCCGTAGGTGCTCCTCGCCCCACCGATGACGGCTGAAGCCGGCGCGACCGACATGACGGAAACCGTCATCAGGAACAGGCCGGTAAGCAACAGCACACGCATTCGACGCACCATTAGAACAGCTCCTTGTCGCAGGGCTACACGGGCACTTTTGAGGGTGAGATACCACCCGGGTCGAAAAGGTTCACGCACGGAACGCCGAAATTCGGCCCTCGGCGCCGGGGGTTCTCGGCTGTTACAAGGCAGCGACACAACTCCGATGAACGGCTTGCGGATTCGTGTCGTCATTTCCGGTGAAGGCGCCGGAATCCACGCGGATTTCGTTGTGCCAAAGGCTGTTCTCACCTCGAAGGAGCAGATCTGTGATCGTTTCGAAGCGGCGTTCCCTGCGCACGGCCGTCGTGGGCGTGCTCGGCGCGGCCTCCCTGGCCCTCGCGGGCACCGCGATGGCGGCCACCCCGGCAGCGCACACCTCCCCCGCGTCCCACGCCGGCCCGCGGGCCGTGTCCGCGAAGGCCGCCATCACGGCCAAGCCGTCGGCGTCCTCCGTCCGCGCCTGGCAGCTGTTCCGGGTCACGGGCCGGACCACCGGACTCAAGGCCGGCAGCAAGGTGACCCTCCAGCAGAAGCAGCACGGCAAGTGGGTCAGCCTGCCCGCGTCCATGAACACCTCGCGCGACGGCTCCTACTCGCTCGGCGTCAAACTCGGCCTGAAGGGCAAGAACGACCTGCGCATCGTCAGCGGCACGACGGCATCACCCGTCTTCAGCGTGACGGTGCGCTGAGAGCACCGAACCCGCGGTGCCCGTCCGCCCGCCGGCGCGGACGGGCACCGCGCATGCGCGGCGGTGGTTCATGCGGACACCAGTTCCAGCGCCTGCTTCAGGTTGTACTCGGCGATGCCGGCCATGAAGGCCCGGTCGGGAAAGTCACCGTCGAGCAGCCGCAGCGGTCCCGCGGTCAGCGAGAGTCGCTGTGCGAGCGTGTAGAGCGCGAGCCGATCGTCGTCCAATCCGGCCGCCGACAGCGGCTGGTATGCGTCGTGCAGGCGGATCCGCAGAAACACGTGTTCCCATTCGACGTCGAAGTACATCAGTCCCTCGATGTCGATCAGCACAGGGTTCCCGTCCGCGTCCACCAGCACGTGGTCCGGTCCGAGTTCGCCGTGCACGACGGCGTACTCCTCGCGTGGGCCCACCGCCGCCGCCAGGCCCAGCAGCCGCTCCCCAAGCCGGTCGCGGGCCTCCGCGACCCGCGCATCGCGCGAGGCCGCCTCGGCGAGGTCCCGCAGCGCCCGATCGAGAACGACGCCCTCGCACGACGTGCCACGTGATCGCTCCCCTTCGTCCACCACGGCGACCTTGCCGTACGCGGGTGCCAGGTGGCCCCGCATCGCCTCCAGTGACTCCGAGAGCCTGGCCATGACCGGCGAGGCCGCGCGCCTGTCGCGCGCGAGCAGGTCCTCCAGGTTCTCGCCCTGAAGATCCTCGACGATCGCGAGGCCCGCGGAGCGGTGGGCACCGTCGCGGTCGATGAACCGGAGCGCCGGGACCCGGACGCCGAGCGCCTCCAGCCGCGCGTGCGCGGCCTGGAACAGATCGATTCCGGAGCCCGGCGAGAAGGGGTCGGTGAGATCGTCGTCGCCCTTGGCCGCCGGCCAGTAGTTCTCGGCGTCGCTCCACAGGTAGGCGACGGCCGTCGTGGCGTCATCCATCACCAGGCGGTACACGCCCTTCTTGCTGCCGCCCACGAGACGCTCGACCGCCTCCAGCCGCCGTCCGCCGCCCAGGGCGTTCCGCGCCGCACCCGCCAGCTGCTCCCGCGTCGCTGCCCTGCGTGCCACTTTCCCTACCGCCTTCCCACCGCGACAACCCGCGCACCCTACGGGCGCGTCCGCGCGGAAGCGACGGGTTTCTTCGCCTCGCAGGACATCACTCGTGGTTCGGCAGGGCTTCGGTGTGCGTCGTGTGCGCAGGTACGATGCACTGCGGTGCGGTCAAATGCCGTTCACCAAGAGGTGGTTCAGCAACGGCCGACGGGCAGCCGCCCGCCGGGACACCGCGGGGCACGGTGTGGGTGGGGGCCTGGATGGACATCGGCACGCAGGGCACGGCGGCGCCGGCCGACCTGGCGTGGGTGCGTGGCGTCGACGCGTACACCATGGGCGCGTACCCGCAGGCCGAGGAGGAGTTCAAGGCCGCGGTGCGGCTGGATCCCGGCATGGCGGACGGCTGGCTCGGGCTGCACGCGCTGCGGGTGGACACGTCCACCGCGCTGCTGCGGATGTACGCGGCACGCGATCGCTTCGGCGAGCAGCGCGCCCTGCACGGCCGCACTCTCAACTCCTGGTACTGGCTCGGCTGGTGGGTCCAGCCCGTGCTGGAGACGGTGCGTGACCTGCTGCTCGCGCACGCCTCGCACTGGCTGGACGGGCGCAGGGTGCCGGAACTCGACCACGCGCTCGCCGGGCTGCCGCCCGCGGAGTCGGATCCTCAGGTCAGGTTCCTGCACGCCTGCCGCGCCTACCTCGTCAAGGACTGGGAGCTGCTGGCACGTTGCACCGACCCGCTGCTCGACGATGCGCAACTGGGCACGGAAGCGGGTCTGTTCGGGGGCATGGCCAGGGTGAGGCAGGAGATGTACGGGCAGGCGGAGCCGCTGCTCGCCACCGCTCTCATGCGGTGCCGCAGCGAGCAGCCGCAGCGCAAGGAGCTGCGGTACTGGCTGGCCCGCGCCCACGAGGGCACCGGGCGCAGCGCCGCCGCGCTGCCCCTGTACCGCGCCGTGCACCGGCTCGACCCGTCGTTCATGGACACGGCCGCGCGGCTCGCCGCGATCGCGGACTCCGACGGGTACGAGGCCGTCGCCGACGGCGCGTACGACCTTGCGGATCCCGCGGGCGCCGTGCCGCTGGCGCTGGCCGGCCCCGGCGCCGAGGCGCTGTCCGAGGCGCGCGGCGAACCCGACGCGGTGCTCCCCCTCGACCCGCGGTTCGGCGGCGGTGTGCCGGGCGCCGCGGGGCCCGCGGTCTCCCCCGACGAGATACGCGAGCGTACGGTGCCTCCGCCGCGGCAGCCCTCCCCCGCGGACTTCCCCGGCGCCCCGACGGACCCGGCGCTGCTGGCCGACGCGCTGGCGGAGCTCGACCGCATGGTCGGCCTCGAACCGGTGAAACGGCAGGTGCGCGCCTTGTCGGCGCAGCTGAACATGGCACGTCTGCGGGCAGGCGAGGGGCTGCCCGTCCAGCCGCCGAAGCGGCACTTCGTCTTCCTCGGCCCGTCGGGCACGGGCAAGACGACGGTGGCGCGGATCCTCGGCCGGGTGTTCTACGCCCTCGGGCTGCTCGGCGGTGACCACCTGGTGGAGGCGCAGCGCGCCGACCTCGTCGGCGAGTACCTCGGCCAGACGGCCGTCAAGGCGAACGAGCTGATCGACTCGGCGATCGGCGGGGTGCTCTTCGTGGACGAGGCGTACAGCCTGTCCAACGCCGGGTACAGCAAAGGCGACGCATACGGCGAGGAGGCCCTCCAGGTGCTCCTGAAGCGTGCCGAGGACAACCGCGACGACCTGGTGGTGATACTCGCCGGCTACCCGGAGGGCATGGAGCGGCTGTTCGCGGCGAACCCCGGCCTCTCGTCCCGGTTCACCACGCGCGTCGACTTCCCGAGCTACCGTCCGCTGGAGCTGACCGCCATCGGCCGGGTGCTCGCCGCGGACGGCGGCGACGCGTGGGACGAGGAGGCACTCGACGAGCTGCGCTCCATCAGCGGCCACGTCGTCGGCCAGGGCTGGATCGACGACCTCGGCAACGGGCGCTTCCTACGGACGCTGTACGAGAAGAGCTGCGCCTACCGGGACCTGCGCCTCGCGGGCTACCCGTCGACGCCGACCCGTGACGACCTGTCGACCCTGCGCCTGCCCGACCTGATGCAGGCCTACGGCGAGGCGCTGTCCGGCCGGGACACGGCGACCGGCCCCGAGTGACCGGCCGGGGCCGGCCCGAGTGACCGGCCTGCCCGGGGCCGGCCCCGGGCAGGCGACGCGCCGCTCACGCGCGGGGGCTGAGGGCAGGCTGGGCGTCGTCGCCGCCGTGCTGCCCCTGCGACGGCATGGCGGTCCCCGCGTCCTGGCGGGAGGCGTCCCGGTGGGAGGGGTCGCGCACCTCGCCGACGAGCGTCTCCAGGACGTCCTCCAGGGCCACCAGGCCGATCACCCGGCCCGACGCGTCCGCGACCTGCGCCAGATGGGTGGCGGCCCTGCGCATCACGGTGAGGGCGTCGTCCAGCGGCAGCTCGGCGCGCAGGGTGGTCATCGGGCGCCACAGGTGCTGCGGCACCGCGCCCTCCGGCGCCTCCAGGTCGAGCACGTCCTTGACGTGGAGGTAGCCCATGAACGCGCCGCCCGCCACGGCGCACACCGGGAAGCGCGAGAACCCGGTGCGCACCGTCAGCTCCTCGATCTCGCGCGGGGTGACGGCGGCGGTCACCGTGATCAGCGAACCGCGGCGCAGCAGGACGTCGGTGACGGGGCGGCTGCCCAGTTCCAGGGCGTCCTCAAGCTGTTCCTGCGCCTCGGGTTCGAGCAGGCCCGCCTGGCCCGAGTCCTCCACGAGCCGGCCGAGCTGCACACTCGTGTACACCGCGTCGACCTCGTCCTTCGGCTCGACGCGGAACATCCGCAGCACGAGCCGCGCGCACGCGGCGAGCGCGACGGTGACCGGGCGGCATGGCCTGGCGAAGGCGACGAGCCAGGGGCCGAGCCACATGGCCGCCTTGTCGGGCGCCGCCATGGCGAGGTTCTTCGGGACCATTTCGCCGATCACGAGGTGCAGGAAGGACACCAGGGCGAGCGCGATGACGTAGCCGACCGGGTGGACGGCGACCTCGGGCAGGTGCACGGCCTGGAAGACCGGTTCGAGCAGGTGGGCGACGGTCGGCTCGGCGACGGCACCGAGCGTCAGCGAGCAGACCGTGACGCCGAACTGCGCGGCGGCCATCATCTGCGGCAGGTTCTCCAGGCCTTGCAGGGTCCTGCGGGCGCGCGCCGAGCCCTCGCGCGCGTGGGGTTCGATCTGGCTGCGGCGCACGGAGACGAGGGAGAACTCGGCCGCCACGAAGAAGCCGTTGGCGAGCACGAGCAGCACCGCGCACGCCAGTTGGAGGACGCTCACCTGGCGCCTCCAGCCGCGGCGTCTGCCGTGGCGCGCCCCTCGGCCCGCGAGTCCGGCGGCTCGGCGTCCGCGCCGGATCCGTCCGCCGCCGGCACGGCGCCGGTGCGTACGATCCGCACGCGCTCGGCGCGGTAGCGGTCCACCTGCCGCACCGACAGCCGCCAGCCCGGCAGTTCGACGCGGTCGCCGGGGACGGGGATGCGGCCGAGCAGGTCGGCGACCAGGCCCGCGAGGGTCTCGTAGGGCCCTTCGGGCGCGTTCAGGCCGATGCGCCGGAGGGTGAGGACGCGGGCGCTGCCCTCGGCCTCCCAGGCGGGGCGCCCGTCCTCGGCGGCCGCGGGGACGATCTCGGGGCGAGCGGCGCCCTCGGCGTCGTGCTCGTCGCGTACCTCGCCGACCAGTTCCTCGACGATGTCCTCGATGGTGACGACGCCCGCGGTGCCGCCGTACTCGTCGACGACGACGGCTATCGGCTGCTCGGTGCGCAGCCGGGCGAGGAGCTGGCGCGCGGGCAGCGTCTCGGGGACGAGCAGCGCGGGGACGGCTATGCGCGTCACGGGCGTGCGCGTGCGCAGGTGCGCCGGCACGGCGAGCGCGTCCTTCAGGTGCACCATGCCGACGATCTCGTCCATACGGTCGCGGTAGACGGGGAACCGTGACAGGCCGGTCGCGCGGGTGAGGTTGACGACGTCGGCGGCGGTCGCGTCGGTCTGCAGCGCGCTGACCTTCACGCGGGGCGTCATCACGTGCTGCGCGGTGAGCCCGCCGAGGGCTACGGTCCGCACGAAGAGGTCCGCCGTGTCCTGTTCGAGGGTGCCCGCCTGCGCCGAGTGGCGGGCGAGCGAGACCAGCTCGCCAGGTGTGCGGGCCGACGCGAGCTCGTCGGTGGGCTCGACGCCGAGCATCCGCACGATCCGGTTGGCGACGGTGGTCAGCAGCGCGATCACCGGCCGCAGCAGCAGGGTGAAGCGGTGCTGGGGCCCGGCGACGAACCGGGCGACCTGGAGCGGCTTGGACACCGCCCAGTTCTTGGGCACGAGCTCGCCGATGACCATCTGCGCGGCGGACGCGACGAGCATGCCGAGGACCACGGCGATGCCGGCGACCACGTCGTCCGGCAGGCCCGTCGCGGACAGCGGGGGCGTGAGCAGGTCGTCGAGCGCCGGCTCGGCGAGCATGCCGACGACCAGGGAGGTGACGGTGATGCCGAGCTGGGTGCCGGAGAGCTGGAAGGACAGCTCGCGCACGGCCCTGACGACGACGCCAGCGCGCCGGTCGCCGGCGGCCGCGGCGCGTTCCGCGTCCGCTCTCTCCACCGTGACAAGGCCGAACTCGGCCGCCACGAAGAAGCCGTTGGCGAGGATGAGGACGAGTGCCGCGGCGAGCAGCAGCAGGGGGACGATCATGTCGCCGCCTCCCGGAAGGGGGCGGCGCAGGTACTACCGGACGTTCCGTCCATTGCTGGAGGGAGTCACTCCTCGATTCGCAGGAATCCCCGCGGGCCTTGACCGGCCGTGGAATGCGGGGCAGGGCGCTCCTGGCGCCCGCTCCGAACAGAATAGTCAAGACGGCGAGGCAAGGGGATGTGTCAGCGCCCGGTCCCCGGCGGGGCGCCCGCTTCGGTGCCGGTGCCGTGGGCGTCGACGAGGGCGCGCAGGGCCCGGGCGTCCCTGATGGCGCTGTGGCGTGCGATGCCGGGCTGGATGCCGAGCGCGGGCATGCTGGTGCCGTCGCTGAGGTCGAGGAACACCCACGGGTCCCCGGGGCGCAGATTGACCGCGAGGATCTCGGGCCAGGTGAGACGCCTGACACGTGTGAGGTTGACCACGGTCACCCCGCCGTGGTCGGCGACGACCTTCGGCCTGGCGAGCAGGGCCAGTACGCCGTCGACGATCACGGCGACGACGAGGAACCCGGCCTGCTCGGCCGGTTCCGCGGCGTCGAGCAGCAGCGCGAGGCAGGCGACCACCACGAGCATGGCGACCCCGGCGAAGAGCAGGGCAAGCCGGGTGCGCCGCGGCCTGAAGGTCACCGGAAGCGGCGGCGGGAACGCGGGGCGCGCCCGCCCACCGCCGTCCGGCGGCGTCTTCGACGGCATCGCCGTCAGAGCCGGCAGGCGTGGATGGCCGTGGTGAGGATGGCGCGGGCGCCGAGCTCGTACAGGTCGTCCATGATGCGCTGCGCGTCGACGGTGGGGACCATCGCGCGGACCGCGACCCAGCCCTCGTTGTGCAGCGGCGAGACGGTCGGCGACTCGAGGCCGGGGGTGAGGGCGACGGCGCGCTCCAGGTGCTCGGCGCGGCAGTCGTAGTCCATCATCACGTACGTGCGCGCCACCAGGACGCCCTGGAGCCTGCGCAGGAACTGCCCGACCTTGGGGTCGTCGCCCGCACCCGTGGCGCGGACGACGACCGCCTCCGACGTCATGATCGGCTCGCCGACCACTTCGAGGCCCGCGTTGCGCAGTGACGTGCCGGTCTCGACGACGTCCGCGATGACCTGGGCGACGCCGAGCTGGATCGCCGTCTCGACGGCTCCGTCGAGGTGGACGACGGAGGCGTTGATGCCCTTGTCCGCGAGGTGCTTGGCGACGATGCCCTCGTAGGACGTGGCGACGGTCATCCCGCCGAAGTCGCCGACGCCCTTGGCGGTGCCGGGCTTGGTGGCGTAGCGGAAGGTGGAGCGCGCGAACCCGAGCTCCATGATCGGCTCGGCGTCCGCGCCCGAGTCGAGCAGCAGGTCGCGGCCCGTGATGCCGATGTCGAGACGCCCCGAGCTCACGTAGATCGCGATGTCGCGGGGGCGCAGGTAGAAGAACTCCACCTCGTTGACGGGGTCGACGAGGACGAGCTCCTTCGACTCCTTGCGCTGCTGGTAGCCGGCCTCATGGAGCATCGCCGACGCAGGTCCGGACAGTGAACCCTTGTTGGGAACGGCGATGCGCAGCATGGTGCGGCTTCCTCACGGTGTCGTTGGCTGGTGCGGGCACGCCTGTGGCGGCCCGGGGGCTCGGAGGGATGGGGCTCAGGGACGGGCTCAGAGATGCATGGGCTCAGAGATGGGCGTACACGTCGTCGAGGTCGATCCCGCAGGCCACCATCATCACCTGGACGTGGTAGAGGAGCTGCGAGATCTCCTCGGCGGCGGCGTCCTTGCCCTCGTGCTCGGCGGCCATCCAGACTTCGGCGGCCTCCTCGACGACCTTCTTGCCGATGGCATGGACGCCCTTGCCGACCAGCTCGGCGGTGCGGGACGTGGCGGGGTCCGCCTGGGCGGCCTTCTGCTGGAGCTCGGCGAAGAGCTCCTCGAACGTCTTGTTGGACATGGTGCGGCTCACTCTAGCGTCAGGCGCCGGACGCCTGGCGCCAGGGTTCGGCGACGGTACGCAGGATCGTGGCCGTGGCGACGGCCGCGGTGACGGCCTCGTGGCCCTTGTCCTCGGTGGAGCCCTCGACGCCCGCGCGGTCCAGCGCCTGCTGCTCGGTGTCGCACGTCAGCACGCCGAAGCCGATGGGGACCCCCGTCTGCACGGACACCTGGGTCAGGCCCTGGGTGACGCCCTGGCACACATACTCGAAGTGCGGTGTGCCGCCGCGGATGACGACGCCGAGCGCCACGACCGCGTCGTAGCCGCGCTCGGCCAGCGCCTTGACGACGACGGGCAGCTCGAAGCTGCCGGGCACCCGCAGCAGGGTGGGCTCGTCGATGCCCAGTTCGTGCAGGGCGCGCATCGCGCCTTCGACGAGGCCGTCCATCACCTTTTCGTGCCAGCTGGCCGCCACGACGGCGACCCTGAGGTCCCCGCAGTTCTTGACGGTCAGCTCCGGCGCGCCCTTGCCGCTCACGTGTCTCCCTGTTGTTTTCCGCGGTGTTCGTCTCTGCGGTGTTCGTTTTCTGGCGGGTGCTACTGGTTGCCGCAGGCCGACGCCGGGATGGCGGCCTCGAGCCAGGGCAGGTCGTGCCCCATGCGGTCCCGCTTGGTCCGCAGGTAGCGCAGATTGTGCTCCCCGGCCGTGACGGGCATCGGCTCGCGCCCGGTCACCCGCAGCCCGTGGCGGCTGAGGGCGTCGGTCTTGTCGGGGTTGTTGGTCATGAGGGTCAGGCTGTGCACGCCGAGGTCCTGGAGGATCTGGGCGCCGGCCGCGTAGTCGCGTGCGTCGGCGGGCAGCCCGAGCTCCAGGTTGGCGTCGAGCGTGTCGAGGCCGCGCTCCTGGAGCTCGTACGCGCGGAGCTTGGACAGCAGGCCGATGCCGCGGCCCTCGTGGCCGCGCAGGTAGACCACGACTCCGCGGCCGGCCGCCACGATGTGCTCCATGGCGGCGTGCAGCTGGGGGCCGCAGTCGCAGCGCTGCGAGCCGAAGACGTCGCCGGTCAGGCACTCGGAGTGGACGCGCACCAGGACGTCCTCGCCGTCGCCGATGTCGCCGTGCACGAGCGCGACGTGCTCCACGCCGTCCGCCGCCGAGCGGTAGCCGTACGCGGTGAACGGGCCGAAGGCGGTGGGCAGTTCCACCTCGGCCTCGCGGTGCACGACGGGTTCGGCGGCGCGCCGGTAGGCGATCAGGTCCTCGATGGAGATGATCGTCAGGCCGTGCTTGCGCGCGAACGGGACGAGTTGCGGCAGCCGCAGCATGGCGCCGTCCTCGCCGGCGATCTCCACGATGGCGCCGGCGGGCCGCAGGCCGGCGAGCGTCGAGAGGTCGACTGCGGCCTCCGTGTGGCCGTTCCTGGCGAGCACGCCGCCGGGACGGGCGCGCAGCGGGAAGACGTGGCCCGGCCTGACGAAGTCCGCGGGGGCCGCGGTGCCGCTCGCCAGCAGGCCGAGCGTGGTGGCGCGGTCGGCGGCTGAGATGCCGGTGGTGACGCCGTGCGTGCCGGCGGCGTCGACGGAGACGGTGAACGCCGTGCGCATGGACTCGGTGTTCCTGCCGACCATCTGCGGCAGTTCGAGCCGGTCGAGCTCGGCGCCCTCCATCGGCGCGCAGATCAGGCCGCGGCACTCGGACATCATGAACGCCACGATCTCGGGTGTGGCCTTCTCGGCCGCGACGACGAGGTCGCCCTCGTTCTCCCGGTCCTCGTCGTCCACGACGACCACGGGGCGGCCCGCGGCGATGTCCGCGATCGCCTGCTCGACCGGGTCGAGCTTCAGGTCATCGGCGTTGCCGGTGGTGTACCAGGTCATGCTGTCGCGCCTCCAAGCGCCAGGGCACCGGCGCGGCGCGAACGCAGCCACCAGTCGCGCATCCCCCACAGGACGAGGGCCAGATAGATCACGTAGACGAGGCCGGAGAACGCGAGGCCGCTGCTGAACGCGAGCGGTACGCCGACGACGTCGACGAGCAGCCAGGCGAACCAGAACTCGACCAGGCCGCGCGCCTGGGCGACCATCGCCGCCAGCGTGCCGACGAATATGTAGGCGTCCTGCCAGGGGCTCCACGAGAGCGACGGGAAGGCCGTGAACAGGCCGCCGAGCGCGGCGGTGCCGAGCGCGGTGCCGGCGATGAGCAGGCCGCGCTCCCGCCAGGTCGCGAACCGCACGGTGACGGCCCCGCCGTCACCCGCTCGGTCGCTGCCTCCGCGCACCCGCCACTGGCGCCAGCCCCACAGGGCGACCACGATGACGATCAGCTGCTTGCCGACGCCGCCGCCGAGGTCGGCCGAGAGGTACGCGGCGACGAGGATCACGCCGGAGAGGAACTGGGCGGGCCAGGTCCACACCGAGCGCAGCCAGCCGAGCGCGAGCGCTATCAGGCCGATGGTGTTGCCGATCATGTCGGACCAGAGGATGTGCTGGCCGAAGGCGGTGAACGCCTCGGAGTCCAGCCAGGAGAACGCGGTCACCCGGCGACCTCCGCCCCGGATGCCCCGGTCGCGGCCCCGGCGACGGGCCGCTGTCCGAGCAACCGTTCGACGTACTTGGCGAGGACGTCGACCTCCAGGTTGACGGGGTCGCCCGGCCCCTTGGAACCGAGGGTCGTCAGCGCGAGCGTGGTGGGGATGAGGCTGATGGTGAAGTGATCGGTGCCGGCCTCCACGACGGTGAGGCTGACCCCGTCCACCGTGATGGAGCCCTTCTCCACGATGTAGCGGCTGAGTTCGGCCGGTAGCTGGATCGTGACGATCTCCCAGTGCTCGGAGGCCTCGCGCGCCACGATCGTGCCCGTGCCGTCGACATGTCCCTGGACGATGTGGCCGCCGAGCCTGCCGCCCACGGCGACGGTGCGCTCCAGGTTGACCGGGGAGCCGGGCGCGAGCGCGCCGAGGCTGGAGCGCTTCAGGGTCTCGGCCATGACGTCCGCCGTGAACCAGTCCTCGCGGTGGTCGACCACGGTGAGGCAGACGCCGTTGACGGCGATGGAGTCGCCGTGCTTCGCGCCCTCGGTGACCACGGGCCCGCGCAGGGTGAACCTGCGGGAGTCGCCGAGGTCCTCGACGGCGGTGACTTCACCCAGCTCTTCGACGATTCCGGTGAACACTCAGCGCTCCTTCTGTGCGGGGGCGGCGGAGTCCGCCGCCGCGCTAACCGCGGTGATCCGCAGGTCGGGCCCGATGGTCTCGACGTGCGTCATCCGCAGTCGCAACGCGTCGGTGAGGGTGGGGATTCCGGCGTCGGCGAGGGCGGTGGGACCCGCGCCGAGCAGGAGGGGTGCGAGGTAGCCGACGACGCGGTCGACGGCGCCGGCGGCAGCGAAGGACCCGGCGAGTGCCGCGCCACCTTCGAGGAGCACCGAGCGCACGCCCCGCGCGTACAGGGCGTCCAGCAGGGCGGGCACGGACAGGCCCCGTTCGCCACGCGGCAGCCGCAGGATGCCCGCGGCGGTGCCCGCGCCCGTTCCCGCGTGCGCGGCTGCTTCCGCGAGAGCGCGGGTGTCGGCGTCCTCGGCGACGGCGATGAGCGTGGGCGCGGCGCCGTCCAGGATCCTGGCCCCCGCGCGCACGGCGGTGGCCGCGGTGTCGACGCCGACCCGCAGCGGCTGGATCGCGCCTTCGATGCCGCGCACGGCGAGGTGAGGGTCGTCGGCGCGCAGCGTGCCGGAGCCGACGACGACGGCGTCGACCTCGGCGCGCAGCCTGTGCACGTCGGCGCGTGCCTCCGTGGAGGTGATCCAGCGGCTTGAGCCGTCCTGCGCGGCGATCCTGCCGTCCAGGCTGGCGGCGTACTTCCAGGTGACGTGGGGACGGCCGCGGCGCACGGCGGTCAGCCAGGCGGCGTTGACCTGCTCGGCCTCGTCGGCGAGCAGCCCGCCCTCGGCGGTCACTCCGGCGGCGCGCAGCGCCTGGGCTCCCCCGGTGGCCTGCGGGGTCGGGTCGGCGACCGCGTAGTGGACGCGGGCGAGGCCGGCGTCGATGAGCGCCTGCGCGCAAGGGCCGGTGCGCCCGGTGTGGTTGCAGGGTTCGAGCGTGACGTACGCGGTGCCGCCGCGGGCGCGGTCCCCCGCGGCGCGCAGGGCGTGGACCTCGGCGTGCGGCCCGCCGGCGCGCTGGTGGTAGCCCTCCCCCGCGAGGCGCCCTTCGGCATCGAGGATGACGCAGCCCACGACGGGGTTGGGGCTGGTGGAGCCGAGACCGCGGGCCGCGAGGGCCACGGCGCGCCGCATGGCGTCTGTACCGGCCTGGTCGTTCACCCGTCCCACCGGGTCCTCCTGCCTTGTCAGGCACGGACTCCGGGGGCTGCCACGAGGGCAGGAGGCGGAACCATCGCATCGGGAACGCCGCACCGCACGCCCGTCCACGAGGACGGACGATCCGGCGGTGGCGTACCCGATCAGGGCCCGCCGCGCACTGCCTCCCATCCGGACTTTAACCGTCGGTCCAGGAATTTCACCTGGTCAACCGGCCGCTGGAGGCGGACGGGTCGCGGACTGTAACCGCCGGTTCGGACTTTCACCGACCCCGGAGTGCGCTGCTTGTTCGTCGTGACCAGTGTGCCACGGACGGGTATCGCCCACGCGGGTGAATTCTGTGCGCTGGCTCACAGTGCGCGCGGCGGCACAGCAGGTCATCTCTCCGGGCCGAACAGGTCGTGCTGGGCGGCGTCCCGCGCGGTGAGCAGCGCGCCGCGCAGCACGGCGGCCCCGCCGAGCCCGCTCGGCGCGACCTCGGTGCGCAGCGGGCAGATGGCCGCGAGGCGCCGCTCGACGCGCGCGGCGAGGCCGGCGCCTCCCGCGTGGCCGAGTTCGCCGGAGAGCACGACGAGCCCGGGGTCGAGCACCGTGGTCAGGGCGGCCGCGCCGAGCGCGACACGGTCGGCCAGCTCGTCCAGGAACGCGCCGCCGGCGCCGCCCGCGCCGCCCGTCGAGGAGGCCGCCCGCAGGTACGCGGCGGCCGCCGGCTCGTGCGCCGCGGGGTGCGCGTCGATGCCGTGGCGGGCGGCGAGCTCGCACACGGCGTCGGAGTTCACGAGGCTGTGCAGCCCTCCGTCGCACCCGGTCGCGGACGGCGTGCCGGTGGCGCCAGGCACCGGCAGGAAGCTGACCTCGCCCGCGCCGCCCGACACGCCCCTGCGCAGCCTGCCGTCGATGACGACGGCGGCGCCGACGCTCAGCCCGAGCCACAGGAGCGCGAAGTCCTGGTGGCCGCGCGCGGCACCGATGCGCTGCTCGGCGACGGCCGCGAGGTTGGTCTCGTTCTCCACCAGCACGCGGGCGCCGAGCCGTTCGGGCAGGGCGGCCACGAGGCGCCGGTGCCAGGCGGGCAGCCCCGAGGTGTCCCGCAGCTCTCCGCTGGCCGGGTCGACGAGGCCGGGCGCGCCGACGGCGACGCTGTGCAGCCGGGTGGCGCCCGCCTGCTCGACCGTGCGCTCCAGCAGGTCGCGGGCGTGTTCCGCGGCCTCCTCGGGGTCGGTGCGCTCGTCCACGGGAGCGGCTGCCTCGGCGAGCGTCCGCCCGAGCAGGTCGGCGACGACGGCGAAGACGCTGCCCGTCCTGATGTCGAGGCCCGCGAGGTGGGCGCGGTCGGCGGCGATCCCGTACACGCGCGCGTTGGGGCCCCTGCGCTCGCCGCCGCTCTCGCCGACGACGCGGACGAGCCCCGCGCCCTGGAGCCGCTCCACCAGGTCGGCCACGCTGGGCCGCGACAGACCGGTGAGCGTCTTGAGCTGAGCCGCCGTCAGGGGGCCCTGTTCCTGGAAGTGCCGCAGCGCCAGCCGGTCGTTGATGGCTCTGGCGGTACTCGGGGATGCGGGCATGGCGGGATCCTTCCACAGCTGCCGCCTATTTATCAGGCAGGCTTCCTGATAGTTTACGCAACGACAGAGGATCCTCACAGCACGCCACCGGGCGAAGGACGACGCATGGCATCTCAGGCCGCCCACCACGACGGTGAGCAGGGCATACGCCACATACGCAGGGCCAGGGTCGCGCTGGCCGTGGTGTTCTGCGCGCACGGCTGCGTCACCGGCAGCTTCGCCACCCGGGTCCCGTGGATCCAGGACCACACCGGCATCGGCGCCGGCCAGCTGGGCCTCGCCCTCGCCTTCCCCGCGCTCGGCTCCCTGCTCGCGATGCCGCTCGCGGGCAGTGTGGCCCACCGGCTGGGCGCGCGTACCGCGCTGCGCGTGCTGCTCTCGGCGTGGACGCTCTCGCTGGCCCTGCCGTCGCTCGCGCCGAACCTGTACACGCTGTGCGCGGCGCTGTTCGTGTACGGGGCGTCGTCCGGCATGTCCGACGTGGTGATGAATGGCATCGGTGTCGAGACGGAGAACCGGCTCGGCAGGTCGATCATGTCCGGGCTGCACGGGATGTGGAGCGGGGGCGCGCTGCTCGGCTCGGCCTTCGGCGCGCTGGCCGCGAACCTCGGCGCCGGCGCCCCGCTCCACCACGAACTCGCGGCCGCCGTGCTGACCGTCGTGGGTCTGCTGGCCTGCGGCCGCGTGCTGGACGTGCGCAGCGCCCCCGAGGCGGAGGCGCCGCCCCGGTTCACGCTGCCGCCGAGGTCGGCGCTGCTCATCGGTCTCGTCGGGTTCTGCGCGGTGTTCGGCGAGGGCGCGAGCCTCGACTGGTCCGCCGTCTACCTCAGGGATGTGCTGTCCACGTCGGCGGGGCTCGCGGCCGCGTCCACCACCGCCTTCTCGCTGACCATGGCCGTCACGAGGATCGCGGGCGACCGGCTGGTCGACCGGTTCGGGCCGGTGCGCACGGTGCGCGCAGGCGGCGTGTTCGCCACCGCGGGCGGCGCGCTGGTGGTGCTCGCGCCGACACCGGAGGTCGCGATGGGCGGCTTCGCGCTGCTGGGCGTCGGGGTCGCGATCGTCGTGCCGCTGGCCTTCGCGGCGGCGGGGCGCAGCGGCTCCAACCCGAACCAGGCCATCGCGGGCGTCGCGACGATCACGTACACCTCCGGGCTCGTGGCGCCGTCCGTGATCGGCGGCGTCGCACACGCGAGCTCGCTCCAGGCGGCGTTCGGCCTGGTGACCGTGCTGGCGGCCGGGCTGCTCGCGGGCGCGGGCGTGCTGCGGCCGCGTCCCCGCGCGGGCGGTGGCCGCGTCGGCGGGGGCGGGAACGAAGGCGCGAGCGAGGCGGCCCGCGCGAGCGGGACGAACGGCGCGAGCGGGACGGACGGCGCCCCGGCCGGCGAGTCGCGGCCGGGGCGCACAGGGCACGCGGGCCCCTGAACCGCCCGCGTCCACCATGTCGTTGTATCGTCAACGACCTCTCGTGCTCTACGGTGAACCGTCGGTCGTGACTCGATCTTGTCTCGTAGGAGCAGCGCATGCCGATCAAACTCGGTCTCTCCCTTCCGCAGATGCACCAGTTCGACCTCTCCCGGGACCTCGTGCCCGTCGCGCGCGCCGCGGAGGAGACGGGATACGACAGCCTCTGGGTGTTCGAGCGCACTCTCTTCCCGACCCCTGCGACGCAGGGCCTGTACGGCGTGCCCGGCCTCGAATGGCCCGACAGCTACCGCTCCGTGGCCGACCCGCTGGTCACCCTCGCCATGGCCGCGGCGGTCACCGAGCGGGTACGGCTCGGCAGCAGCGTCCTGGTCGCGCCCTACCACTCGCCGTTCCACCTCGCGCGCTGGTTCGCCACGCTGGACGCCGCGAGCAACGGTCGCGCGGTGGCGGGGCTCGGCACCGGCTGGTCCCACGACGAGTACGCGGCGGGTTCGACGGGGACGTTCGAGGAGCGCGGCGCCGTGCTCGACGAGACGCTCGACGTGTTCGCCGCCGTGCACGGACCCGACCCGGTGTCGTACGAGGGCCGGTTCACTACGATCGCCCCCGCGGAGGTCGGCCCGAAGCCGGTGCGCCCGGTGCCGGTCTACCTGGCCGCTTCCGGTGGCGCCGCGCTGCGCCGCCTGGTGGACCGTGCCGACGGCTGGCTGCCGACGGGGATGACGGCCGAGCAGCTGGCGGGCGCCTGGAAGGGCGTCAACGACCTCGCGGCCGAGCGCGGCCGCACCCGGCCGCTCGATGTGTGCGTGCGGGCCAACGTGCGGTACACGCCGCAGCCGGTCGACGCGTCGGGCCGTCAGCCCTTCCACGGCAACGTGGCGCAGATCGTCGACGACGTCGCGGCGCACGCGGCGATCGACGGCATCGGCGAGATCCTGCTCGAACTCGGTCCCGACGCGAGGGACGGCCAGGAGCTGGCCGACCGGGCCCGCGAGGTCCACGCGGCGGTGCGCGAGGCGGGCGTCTGACCGTCCCCTCGCCCGCCGCGCCGGCCCGGCCCGCCCCCCGGCGGGCGGGGCCGCGCGGCGGTTCGTGCGGCCGCTGAGGATCGCTGAGAGCCGCTGACGGCTTCGTTCAGTCCTCCGGCAGCTCCACCGGCGCGAGCTCGTCGAACAGGTCGCCTGGGCCCGGGTTCGCGGGGTCGGTCGTGCCGCCGAAGTGGTGCAGCACCCCCCAGACGGCGTTGAGCGCGGTCTGCACGGCGCCCTCCGCCCATCCGGCGGTCCACGACACGTCGTCGCCCGCCAGGAAGATCCCGCGCTTGTCCGCGGGCAGCGCGTCCTGCATGAAGTGGGTGAACAGCCGCCGCTGGTAGCGGTAGTGGCCCGGCAGGTTGGCCTTGAACGCGCCCATGAAGTACGGCTCGTCCTCCCACGAGACCGTGATCGGGCTGCCGATCACATGGCTCCTGATGTCGACCCCCGGGTAGATCTCCCCGAGCGAGGCGAGCATCACCTCCATCCGCTCGTTCGCCGACAGGGGCAGCCACTTGAGGCTGTCGTCGCACCACGTGTACGAGAGGCAGATGACGGCCGGCGCTTCGGGGTCGTCGCCGAGCAGGTAGGTGCCCCGCGTCATCCGGTCGGTGAGCGTCATCGACATCGTGTCCCGTCCGGTGCGCGGGTCCTCGTCGAGCCAGAACGGGCGGTCCACCGGGACGAACAGCTTGCTCGACTCCATGTAGTGGGTGCGCTCGATGGCGGTCCAGTGGTCGATCGGGAACAGCGCGTCGTCGCAGGCGATCTTCGACAGCAGCATCCACGACTGCGCGGTGAAGACGGCCGCGCGGTACGTGCGGATCGCGCCGGACGCGTCCGTGACGGTGATCCCGCCTCCGGCCGTGCGCCGCAGGCCGGTCACCGCGGGCAGCGGGTCGCCGCCGTGCAGGGACGCGAGCGAGGTGCCCTGCGCCCAGTACGTGATCTTGCCGGGGGCGCGGCGCCACAGCCGTTCCGGCAGCTGCCGGCTGCCGCCGACGATGCCCTCGTGGTGGTCGTCGGCCTCGGTGTAGACGACCCGCAGGATCTCCAGGATCGAGTTGGGGAAGTCGGTGTCCCAGCCGCCGGTGCCGAAGCCGACCTGCCCGAAGATCTCCCGGTGCCTGAAGGAGCGGAAGGCCGGCGAGTCGCAGAGGAAGCCGTAGAACGTCTGGTTGTCCAGGTCGTGCACCAGCCGCGACCAGATCTTCCGGATCGCCGCCACGTCGCGCTCGCGCAGCGCGCGGTTCATCGCCGAGAAGTCGGCGCCCTCCTCCAGGCAGGTGTTCCACGCGTCCATCACGTCGCGGTACACCTGCGGCAGGTCGTCGATCGTCCTGGCGAAGTGCGGCACGCCCTTGAGGTCGACCACGGTCGAAGGGGTGCCGGGCGCCAGCGGGTTGGGGAACGGCTCGGTCTCGAGGCCCACGAGGTCGATGTAGTGCCTGAGCGCGGTGGACGACGGTGGGAAGCGCATGGCGCCGAGTTCGGCGGTGAGCGCCGGGTCGCACCCCTCGAACCCGACGGTGCGCAGCCGGCCGCCGATGCGGTCCGCCTCGTAGAGGACCGGGCGCAGGCCGGTCTTCATCAGCTCGTACGCGGTGACGATTCCCGAGAGACCGCCGCCGATCACGGCGACCTCGGTGCCGTGCTCGGTCGCGGGTATCTGGCCGAGCCCTGCGGGGTGGGCGAGGTAGTCGTCGTAGGCGTACGGGAAGTCGGGGCCCGACATGGTGATCGGCCGCTCGCCCGCCGGGGGCTGCGGGTGGGCGTGGGAAACGGCGGTGGGCACCGTGGACGTCATGACGCGACGCTCCTGAGGCGTGAGGGTGGCGGGCGGTGAGGGGCGGCGATGAGGGCCGGACGAGGGCGGGGTCAGGCGAGGGCGTCGTACAGGCCGGGCCGCCGGTCGTGCAGGTACGGGTTGGCCTCGCGGGACGCGGCGAGCAGCGCGGGGTCGACGTCGCACACCAGCAGTTCCTCGCCGCGGCCCGCGCGCGCGTGCGCCGTGCCGTCGGGGCCCGCGAGGCAGGTCAGGCCGACGAAGTCGAAGTCGCCTTCGGGGCCGGTCCTGTTGACGTAGGCGATGTACATCTGGCTCTCGAAGGCGCGGACGGGCACGACGGACTCGGCGACGAACTCGAAGGGCCGCATCTGCGCGGTGGGCACCAGCAGCAGGTCCGTGCCGGCCAGCGCGTGGGCGCGCACGATTTCGGGGAACTCGACGTCGTAGCAGATCAGCACGCCCACGCGCACGCCGCCGACCTCCGCCTGGACCACCGGCCGCTCCCCCGCGGCGAACCGCTCGCGCTCGAAGGGGCCGTAGAGGTGGGTCTTGCGGTAGTTGGCGAGCGGCTCGCCGCCGGCGCCGATCAGCCGGGCGCTGTTGTAGACCCGTTCGCCGTCACGCTCGGGGTAGCCGTAGAGCACCGCGACGCCGTGGCGCGCCGCGGTCTCCGCGACGGCTCCCGCGCCGGGGCCGTCGGCGCTCTCCGCGAGGCGCTCGATGCCGTCGCCGATCGCGTACCCGGTCAGGAACATCTCGGGGCAGACGAGCAGGGACGCGCCGGCCTCGGCCGCGCGTCGCGCCGCGTCGTCGAGCACCCGCAGGTTCCCGGCCGTGCGGCCGGGGCGGCCCGAACTCTGGAGCAGGGCGGTACGCAACGGCGGCATGGCGTTTCCTCGCAGGTCACGGCGGTGTGAAGCGGGGCTGGGCGGTGCCTTCCCGGCCCCCTGCCGACCCCTCGAAGACGGTACGTTCGGCGACGGCGCGGCGACAAGCGGCGACCGTTGCGCGTACAGGCGCGATCCGTTGCGCTGTGGGGGGCATCCGCGGCGATTCGTTGCGCGAAGACGCGAGGTGTGTCAGGGACGTGATCCCGGCCACTGCGGCGCGCCCGCCGTGTACCGCCTCAGCAGCGGGGAGAGGACGAGCACGGACTTGGTGCGCTCCACGTACGGTTCGCTCGCGATGCGTTCGAGTACCTCCTCGAAATGGCGCATGTCCGCCGCGAACACCTGGACCACGGCGTCGGCGTCGCCGGTGACCGTCGACGCGGCCACCACCTCGGGGAGCCGTTCCAGGCCGCGGTGGATGTCGTCGGGCGACGTGTTGCGCCCGCAGTAGATCTCGATGAATCCCTCGGTGCGCCAGCCGAGGGCCGCCGGGTCGACCCGTACGGTGAAGCCGGTGATCGCGCCCTCGGCGCGCAGCCGGTCGACGCGCCGCTTCACGGCGGGCGCGGACAGGCCGACGAGGGCGCCGATGTCCGCGTAGGAGCGGCGGGCGTCCTCGGCGAGGGCGTGCAGGATGCGTTCGTCCAGGTCGTTCAGTCGCACGGGTGCAGTAGACCACGTGCTCCCGGGAGACCACGTGCTCCCCGGCGGCCGGTGCCGGCCGGGGAGCCGAGGCTCAGCAGCCGGACTCCAGTAGGCCCTTGCGCAGTCTGCCGGTGACCCTGGCCAGCAGCCGGGACACGTGCATCTGCGAGACGCCGAGGACCCGGCCGATCTCCGCCTGCGTCATCTCCTCGCCGAACCGCATGCGCAGCAGCTGCCGCTCGCGCTCGTCCAGCGTCTTGAGGAGGGGCTTGAGCGCCTGCACGTTCTCCGCGATCTCCAGGCCGGCGTCGAGTTCGCCGAGCCGGTCGGCGAGGGGCGTCACGGTCTCGGCGCTGTCGTCGGCCGGCATGTCGATGGAGCCCGCCGTGTAGCCGTTGCTGGCGACGATGCCCTCTATGACCTGGTCCTCGTCGATGCCGAGGCGCTCCGCGAGCTCCGACGTCGTCGGCGTGCGGTCCAGCTGCTGTGACAGCTCGTCACTGGCCTTCGCCAGGTCGATCCTGAGCTCCTGGAGGCGGCGCGGCACGTGGACGGCCCAGCTCGTGTCCCTGAAGAAGCGTTTGATCTCGCCGATGATGTACGGCACGGCGAACGTCGCGAACTCCACCTCGCGGGTGAGCTCGAAACGGTCGATGGCCTTGATCAGGCCGATGGTGCCGACCTGGACGATGTCCTCCATCTGGTCGGCCCTGTTGCGGAACCGGGTGGCAGAGTAGCGCACCAGCGCGAGGTTCAGCTCGATCAGCGTGTTGCGCGCGTACTGGTACTCGGGCGTGCCCTCTTCGAGCTCCGTCAGCCGCGCGAAGAACAGCCGGGAGATCTCCCTGGCGTCCTTCGGCGCGACGTCGGCGGGCGACTCGACGCGGGGCAAGGCGTACGTCCACGACGCCTGGGTACTCCCCCCGTGCCCCTCCGTGCTGCTTCCCCCGTGTGCGTACTCCGTGCGTTCGAACGGGACCGCCTTGGCCGTCGACACGTTCGCCTCCCCTGTTTTCCTGGTTCAGTAGGAGGCGTGTACCCCGTGGCGCCCGGGTCATGCGCACGAATTTCCGGCGCGTGGAAGACGGCCCCCCGTGACCGTGTCAGCTCCAGCTGGACGAGAGGGGCTTGCCCTCGGCGTAGCCGGCGGCGCTCTGGATGCCGACGACCGCCTTCCGCGCGAACTCCTCCAGGGACGCGGCGCCCGCGTACGTGCAGGACGAGCGCACCCCGGCGATGATCGAATCGATCAGGTCCTCGACGCCGGGCCGCGCCGGGTCGAGGAACATGCGCGACGTGGAGATGCCCTCCTCGAACAGCGCCTTGCGCGCCCGGTCGTAGGCCGACTCGTCGCTCGTGCGATTGCGCACGGCGCGTGCGGACGCCATCCCGAAGGACTCCTTGTACAGCCGCCCGTCCGCGGACTGCTGGAGGTCGCCCGGCGATTCGTACGTGCCGGCGAACCAGGAGCCGATCATCACGTTGGACGCGCCGGCGGCCAGCGCCATCGCGACGTCGCGCGGGTGCCTGACACCACCGTCGGCCCACACGTGCTTGCCGAACCTGGCGGCCTCGGCGGCGCATTCGAGCACGGCGGAGAACTGCGGCCTGCCGACGCCGGTCATCATGCGCGTGGTGCACATGGCGCCGGGCCCGACGCCGACCTTGACGATGTCCGCGCCCGCCTCGATCAGGTCGCGCACGCCCTCGGCGGCGACCACGTTGCCCGCGACGACGGGGACGCGCGGGTCGAGACCGCGCACGGCCCTGACGGCGGACAGCATCGACTCCTGGTGGCCGTGCGCGGTGTCCACGACGAGCGTGTCGACCCCGGCCTCCAGCAGTTGCGCGGCCTTGCCGACCACATCGCCGTTGACGCCGACGGCGGCGGCGATCCTGAGCCTGCCGCGCGCGTCGGTGGCGGGCGTGTAGAGCGTCGCCCGCAGGGCGCCCTTCCTGGTCAGGATGCCGACGAGGCGGCCCTCCGCGTCGACGGCGGGCGCGAGCTTGCGGTGCGCGCCGTCGAGGGTGTTGAACGCCTCCCTCGGGTCCATGCCGGCGGAGAGCACCAGCAGCTCCGTGGACATCACCGAGGACAGCTGCGTGAACCGGTCGACGCCCGAGAGGTCGTGCTCGGTGACGATGCCGACGGGCCTGCGCTTGTCGTCGACCACGATGCCGGCGCCGTGCGCGCGCTTCGGCAGCAGGGACAGCGCCTCGTCGACGGTCTGCGTCGGCCTGAGCGTGATGGGGGTGTCGAGGACGAGGTCGCGTTCCTTCACCCAGGACGTGACGTCCGCGACGACATCGAGCGGGATGTCCTGCGGGATCACCACGAGGCCGCCGCGCCGGGCGACGGTCTCGGCCATCCGGCGGCCCGCGATGGCGGTCATGTTGGACACGACCAGCGGAATGGTGGTGCCCGTGCCGTCGGGCGCGGAGAGGTCCACGCCGAGCCGGGAGCCGACAGCCGACCTGTTCGGCACCATGAAGACGTCGTCGTAGGTCAGGTCGTACGACGGCGAGAGATCGTTGAGGAAACGCACGTACAGAACATCCCAGTCGCTCGGAGCAGGCCGCCGGTCGATGGGCCCGGCGGCAGACGCACGTACTTCATTCTCCCATGCCCTGGCCCCGTGCGGCCGCGCCGCGCGAGGCAGAAACGTACAGCTCCGGCCAGACACGTTCGGAGGAAGCTCCAGGCGTCGCGACTCCTCCCGGCGCTGTGGCCTGCACGCGCCTGGCGCCGGGTGCCCCCGCGGACTCCCGCGGCTGTGGCCCGCCGCGCTGCTCCCCGGCCGCCTGCGGCTTCAGGACACTGACCGGCGGCTGTTCGAGCGGGACGGTGACGGGGCGGAGCCTGCCACTGCGGCACGCCGGCGCGGAGACGCTCAGGAGCCGTCGGGGTCGGCACGCTCCAGCGCGGGCTTCGGCGCCGGGGCGAAGTCCTTCAGCAGGAAGTCCGCCGCGACGGTGTCCGTGACGAGGCTCGTCACGAGGCCGGAGCGCAGCACCGCCCCGATCGCCCCCGACTTGCGCCTCCCGCCGGCGATCGCCACTACCTCGGGGATGCGGCGCAGCCGGTCCGTCTCGACGGTGATGCAGCGCTCGCCGAGGTCGCGGCCCACCCTGCGGCCCTCGGAGTCGAAGAGGTGCGCCGACATCTCGGCGGCGGCCCCCAGCGACGAGTAGTGCGAGCGCTCCTTTTCGCTGAGCATGTCGTACACCGTCGAGATGCCCGGCTCCCACGAGCCGATGGACACGGCGGCGACGGTCACCTTGTCGAAGTACTCGAAGGCGCGCGCGATACCGGGCTGACCCCGCAGCGCGGCCGCCGTCGCCGTGTCGGGCAGCAGCATCGGCGCGTAGATGGGGTGCGCCTCACCGCCGGACACCTGGGCCGCCCTGCGTACGGCCTCCACGGAGCCGCGCTCGGCGGTCCCCGCGTCGTACACGCCCGTGAGCTGGACGACCGTGCAGGGCGGCAGGCGGTCGAGCGCCGCCGCCATGTGGATCGTCGACCTGCCCCAGGCGAGGCCGAGTACGTCGCCCTCCGTGACCAGCTCGCCCAGCAGGTCGGCGGCCACCTCGCCCAGGTTCTCCGGGTCGGGCGACTCGTCCGCGCCGTCCGCCGGCGACTCCACCACGACCGCGTGCCGCAGGCCGTAGCGGGCGCGGAGCGCGTCGGAGCGCTCGGCGTCCAGCTCGGCGGGCACGCGGATCTCGATGCGTACCAGATCGCGCTCCAGCGCCGTCTCCAGGACCCGCGCCACCTTGAAGCGGCTGACGCCGAACTCCTCGGCGATCTGGATCTTGGACTTCCCCTCCAGGTAGAAGCGGCGCGCCATGGCGGCCGCCTGCACCAGCTCCGCGGGTCCCATACGCAGGGCAGGCCGCCCCGCCGATGTTCCAGGCACCGCGTTCTCCTTCACTCTGCGCACCTCTGGATCCGCCGTTCATCCTGTCAGATACGGCGATCCACGATCAGCCCCGAAGGGCCCTGTTCACTTGGCCGCGGCCCGTTGGCCGCGCGTGGGTCAGTGGCCGCACGCCCAGGATGCCCTGGCCGTCGCCTCGTCGGCCTGGTGGCGCAGCATCCGCACCGCGGCGGCCGGGTCGTCGGCCCCGTACACGGCGGAGCCCGCGACGAAGACGTCGGCGCCCGCGTCCGCGCACCGCTCGACGGTGTCGGCCGAGACGCCACCGTCGACCTGGAGCCACAGTTCGAGGCCGTGCTTGGCGATCATCTGCCGCGCCCGGCGGATCTTCGGCAGCATGATGTCCAGGAAGGCCTGACCGCCGAAGCCCGGCTCCACCGTCATGATCAGCAGCATGTCGAGTTCGGGCAGCAGGTCCTCGTACGGCTCGATCGGCGTCGCCGGCTTGAGCGCCATGGACGCGCGCGCGCCCTTGGCGCGGATCTCGCGCGCGAGCCGCACGGGCGCCGCCGCGGCCT
Organism: Streptomyces montanisoli; assembly: GCF_017813245.1. Lineage (GTDB taxonomy): Bacteria > Actinomycetota > Actinomycetes > Streptomycetales > Streptomycetaceae > Streptomyces > Streptomyces montanisoli. The sequence goes on along the minus strand of NZ_JAGIQL010000087.1, from coordinate 910 downwards.
CGGCGTGGAAGGTCACCGAGCCCGCCCCGGCCTCCACGTACTGCGGCGCCCAGCGATCGGGCTCCTCGATCATGAGGTGGCAGTCGAGCGGGGTCCCCGCGGCCTTGCCGAGCGCCTCCACCACCGGTACGCCCAGGGTCAGGTTGGGCACGAAGTGGTTGTCCATGACGTCGACATGGAGCCAGTCGGCGCCTTCGACCGCCTTCGCCTCCTCGGCGAGGCGGGAGAAGTCGGCGGACAGGATGCTGGGGTTGATCTGTGCCATGTGACAAGCCTCCCATGGACGGGGACCCGCCCAGGCCACGGTCCGCCCCTCGAAACGGGCCGTGCCTCGAAGCGGGCCGCGCCGGAACGGGCCGCCCCGGTCAGGACGTGCGCCGCAGTACGGCCAGGTACATGGCATCGGTGCCGTGCAGGTGGGGCCAGAGCTGGACGTCGGGTCCCTCGCCGAGCGCGGGCACACCGGGCAGCAGCGGGCGTGCGTCGATCCACTCCGCGCCGGCGCGGTCCTCGCGCAGGACGTCGTCGACGACCACGCGCGTCTCCGCGAGGTGCGGCGAGCAGGTCGCGTAGCAGACGACGCCGCCGACCCGCACCGATCCGAGCGCCTCCCGCAGCAGCGCGCGCTGGAGCGGCGCGAAGCCCTTGATGTCGTCGGGGCGGCGCCGCCAGCGCGCCTCGGGGCGGCGCCGCAGCGCGCCGAGCCCCGAGCACGGCGCGTCGACGAGCACCCGGTCGAAGACGCCCTGGCGCCACGGGGGCCTTGTGCTGTCCGCGGTGACGACCTGGACCGGGCCCGGGTTGCCCGCGAGCGTGCGGGTGACGAGGCGCGCGCGGTGCGGCTGCTTCTCCGCGGCGAGCAGCGCGGCGCCGCGACCGGCGGCGAGCGCGGCGAGCAGGCCCGCCTTGC
>NZ_JAGIQL010000086.1 GCF_017813245.1 Streptomyces montanisoli | reverse complement strand
ACGAGGATACTCAGCCGGCCCGCGCCGCCCGCGGTCCGCTCGTACTCCAGCCGGATCGCGATGCGGCGGGCATGGGCGTGTTTGACCGCGTTGGCCAGGGCCTCGGCGACCGCGAAGTAGGCCGCCGTGTTCTTGGCGGCCCGCGACCGCCCGGGGATGCGGACGGCGGGCGGGGTGGGCAGCGGGATGGCGGGGGCCAGGGCCTGGGGGGGCCGGGCCGGGCCGGGGGCGGCCAGGGGCGGGGGGCGGGAGGCGCGGGGCGGGGTGTGGGCGGTGGGGTGTCAGGCTCGTGTGCGGGCGTGGAGGGTGCCTGCCAGGCGGGGGCCGAGCCAGCGCTTCAGCCTGCGCAGGGGCTCCAGGCGGCCCGCCGCGTGGTCGAGGCGGTAGTAGAGCTGCGGCGGCACGTACGGCAGCAGCGGCGAGTGGCGCTGCCCGAGCAGCGCGAACATCCGCTCCGGCGGCAGCCTGAGGTAGCGCGGCAGCTCCTCGTACCAGCGTGCGCTGAAGCGCGCCGCGCTCTGCACGGACAGCAGCTCGGCACGCCTGACGTTCTCGTAGCGCGTGAGCGCCGCGTCGAGCCCGGCGGCGCCCGCGGCCGGCTCGGCGTGCAGGGCGGCAGCGAGCGCGAGCGCGTCCTCCAGGGCCAGCGACGTGCCCGCGCCGATGGAGTAGTGCGTGGTGTGGGCGGCGTCGCCGAGCAGGACGACGTTGCCGCGGTGCCAGGTGCGGTTCGTGAGCGTGCGGAACGTCAGCCACTGCGCGGCCGCCCCGTCCCCGCCGCCCCTGCCGGTCAGCGGATGGCCGTCGAGCAGCCCCGCGAAGAGTTCTTCCAGGCGGCGCAGGCCGTCCGCCTCGCTCCCCCGGTCGAGCCCGAGGCCGCGCCAGGTGCCGGGCGCGCACTCCACCACGACGGTGCTCGCGTCCTCGCAGAAGCGGTAGGCGTAGCACCAGATCCAGCCATGTTCACTCTCCACGAAAGAAAACGTGAAGGCGTCGAAGACCTTCGTCGTGCCGAGCCAGATGTAGGGGTTGCGGCCGACGGACACGTCCGTGCCGAAATGTCCGGCCCAGCGGCCGCGCAGCGCGCTGCGCACGCCGTCCGCCGCGACGACGAGGTCGGCGCCTGCCAGGACGCCGTCGAGCCCCGCGTCCGTCCCGGGCTCGACCTCCCGCTCGTGGACGACGCGCACCCCGAGGTCGCGGGCGCGGCCGGCGAGGATGGCGAGCAGCCGGTGCCTGCCGATGCCGAACCCCTCGTCCCCGTGGTGCCGGGTCGTCGCGTCGCCCACGTACGCGACGCCGTCGCTCCAGCGGACCGAGGCGTCCTCGACGGCGCGCGCCGACTCGGGGTCGCCCGCGCGCAGCTTGTCGAGGAGGGCGGCCCAGTACGTGACGCCCCAGCCGTAGGTGGACCCGGCGGCGTCACGCTCGTACACGGTGACGTCGTGGGCCGGGTCGCGCAGCTTCATCAGGATCGAGAAGTAGAGACCGGCGGGCCCACCGCCGACGCAGACGACCTTCACACGCACTCCCGGGTTACGTCGCGGTCACTTCGGGCACAGACTCGGTCACGCACCGTAGCAGGAGTGGCGGCGGTCACGCGGCGTGTGGCGCGCGGCGCGCAGCGACCGGGCTCCACCGTCCTGCGCGGCTTCCCGCCGCACAGGTTGTTCCGCCATACTTCCCGCCGTGGAGCAGCGCAGCGATACGAACATCCAGCCCGTGCAGACCGCCGGGGCCGGTGTGGACCCGGCCTACGTGCCCGGTCTCGTGAACGTCCGCGCCCCCGAGGCCGAGGCCGAGGAGCCGGAGGCGGGGAAGGACACGTCCGCGCCGTCCGCCCCGCCTGAAGAGGATGCGGCCCCGGCCGGCGCCCCCGAGGCGGGCGAGACCCCCGAGGCCGCCGCGGCCGAGGAGCCCGCCGATGCCGAGGAGCCCGCCGCGGCCGCCGACGGCCCGTCGTTCGAGGCGTCCGACCGGCGGGGCTCCGTCGTCGCCGACAGCACCGGCGTCCGGTTCACCCTGGACGACCAGGCGGCCGACTTCCGGTGGGACGAGATCGGCGCCGTCGAGATCGCCACCCCGCGCTTCGGCAAGCGGTTCAGCGTGATCGTGCACGTCGGCGCACGCCGCTGGTACGAGACCGAGGTCGACGCGCCGAACCGCGCCACGCTCAAGCGGTGGAGCGACGAGCTCGACGCGGTCCTCGACGCGTACTTCGAGGAGGGCAGGTCCGAGGAGGACGAGCCCGCGCAGGCGGACGCCGCCGAGGCAGAGGACGACTCGACGGCGTCGGGGACCGAAGCGAAGGCCGAGGCGAAGGACGAGGACGACGCCAAGGCCAAGGACGACGCCAACGCGTGAAGCCTGGCCGGTCCCGCAGGGGCCGCCGTCCCGGCGTTCGAGGCCTTCCCACGGCGCCAGCGGCGCCGACGCTCCTCAGCTTCGTGCCTGGGCGCCACTCCGGGGGCACCGTCCGCACGGGGACGCAACCCGGCCCGCGGTGGCGGCGCGGCCCGCGTCGGCGGCGTCACCCGTGCGTCGGTGCGTCCTCGATCGCCGCGTTCACGAAGGCGAGCACGTCCCTGCGGCGCGTGAGCGGGTTCGTGTAGAGGCGGCCGCCCGTCTCGCCGCCGCGGATGCGCAGGCACTCGTCCAGGACGCGGTGGTGCTCCGGGCCGAACGCGGCGCGCGCGTAGCGTCCCGCCGCCGTCTTGGAGACCGCCTCGCCGGTGGCGAGCGCACGGTGGGCCCTGCTGACGCCGAGCACGCCCCAGGTGGCGGCCTCCGCGCCCAGGCAGGCGAGGCCCTCCGACGTGAGGAGCCGGGAGCCGCGCTCCCACCACGGGCGCCAGTACCGCGTCAGGCTCTCCCGCGCCCACAGGACGAGCTCCCCCGGCGACGTGTCGACGGTCAGGTCCCGCGCGTGCGGTCCGCGCAGCGTCACACCGTGGCGTGCGAGCACCTGCCACGTGGCGGGCTGCCTGCCGTGCGGTACCGCCGCGAGGAGGCCGCCCCGGTGCGCGTACGGGCCGGGCGCCGCGTCGGCGGGATCGCCGGCGAGCTCGTCCCACGTCACGTACGGGCCCTCGAAGAAGGGCCGGCGCACGTGGCCCGCGAGGCGCGCGTGCACCTGCTTCAGCGCCGCGGTCTGGGCCGGTGACGGCGGCACCGCGGAGACCGCCACGAAGTCGATGTCCCCGCCGCGGCGCGGGAAGTCGCCGAGTGCGACGGAGCCCGTCAGGTACAGCCCCTGGACGAGGCCGGGCACGGCGGCGTCGGCGAGGGTGAGGTAGGCGCCGGCGACCTCGCGCACGAGGGGGTCAAGTGTCACGGCGCAACCCTGCCACCCGCGCCCCTCACGGAGAAGGGCGCGAAGCGGCACGCCACGTCCGCCGTACCGGTACAGGCACGGCTACGGCTTGCGGGCCACCGCCGCGTACATCGACACCGAGTCGTCGCTGGTGCCGGGCACCGTGACGCCGTCGGGGTGCCAGTTGTGCGGCGTGACGACGCCAGGCTCCACCAGGTCGAGCCCGTCGAAGAACGCGGCGACCTCGTCGCGCGAGCGCAGCTGCAGCGGGATGCCGCCGCGGTGGTACACCTCGGCGACGCCCGCCCACATCTCCGGCGCGAAGTCGGCGGTGCAGTGGGAGATCGCCAGGTAGCTGCCGGGCGCGAGCTGGTCGAGCAGGTACCGCACGATCTCGTACGGCTTGTTCTCGTCGGGCACGAAGTGCAGCAGCGCGTTGAGCGACAGCGCCACCGGCTGCTTCAGGTCTATGGTCTCGTGCAACTCGGCCGCGGCCATGATGGATTCGGGCTCGCGCACGTCAGCCTGGATGTATGTGGTGCGGCCCTCGGGCGTGCTGCGCATCAGCGCCTCCGCGTGGCGCAGCACGACCGGGTCGTAGTCGGCGTAGACGACGCGCGCCTCGGGGGCGGCCTCCTGCGCGACCTGGTGGAGGTTGGGGCGCGTCGGGATGCCCGTGCCGATGTCGAGGAACTGGCGGATGCCCTTGTCCGTGGCCAGGTGGCGCGTGAACCGGTGCATGAACGAGCGGTTGACCCGGGCCGTGATCTTGATGGTCGGGAAGACCTCGAGCACCTTCTGCCCGGCGATCTCGTCTGCTTCGTAGTAGTCCTTCCCCTGGAGGTAGAAGTCGTACATGCGCGCCGGGTGCGGCTTGCTGGTGTCGATCTCGTCGAGTGACACCTGGTCGAGGTCGGTCATCCGTGGTCCGTCCGTCCGTTTATCGGTGCGTATACGCCTTCGCCTACAGCAGGAAGTCGGCGAGCCCATTCTTCGCGCCTTCGACGAAGGACGCCATGGCATCGTCGGAACAAATCAGCGCGGGGCCCGACGCATCCGTGGACTGACGCACCGCCACCCGGCCGTCGTCGAGCTTCTTCGTCTCGACGCAACTCCCGCCGTTCGGGCCGCTCCAGGGCTTCTCCCAGCCGTCGGCGCCCAGGTCGCCGGCCGGCATGCCGTTGTGGATCTCGTGCATCACAACTCCTTGCGTATGTTCTGGAGGAAGGCTTTCGTCTCGTGCACCGACGCCGCGCGCGCCGACAGGTTGTCGAGCACCTCCAGGTACGCGGCGCTGTCCGGGCGGCGGTCCAGGTAGACCGCGCCCGTCAGGTTCTCGGTGTAGACGATGTCCGGGAGCTCCGTGAGGTCGAAGCGGAACAGGTGGAACGGGCCGAACGCGCCCAGGTGCGGGCCGATCGCGAACGGCATCAGCTGCAGGGTCACGTTCGGTATCGCGGTCGCCTCCAGGAGGCGGTCCACCTGGTCCTTCATCACTTCGGGCGTGTCACCGACGGGGCGCCTGAGCACGGACTCCTCCATGAGGATCCACAGCATCGGCGCGCCCGGTTTCGACAGCAGCTGCTGGCGTTTGATCCGCAGCGCCACCCGCCGGTCGAGCTCCTCGGCGTTCTTGTGCGCGCCCGCGCCGAGGACGCCGCGCGCGTACTCCTCGGTCTGCAGCAGGCCGGGGACGTAGTGGGGTTCGTACGTCCTGATCAGGCTGGCCTCGTCCTCAAGGCTGACGTACGCGCTGAACCAGCCGGGGACCGCGTCACGGTAGCGGTGCCACCAGCCAGGGCGGTTGGCGGCCTTCACCAGCTCGATGAACTGCTCGACCTCGCCCTCGTCCACCCCGTACAGCGGCAACAGCAGCCGGACGTAGGGCGGTTTGATGGCGACCTCGGAGTTCTCCATCCGCCGGACCGTCAGGGGCGTCACGTCCAGCACGCCCGCCGCCGCCTCCCGGCTCACGCCCGCGCTCTCCCGGAGGGCGAGCAGCCGTTTGCCGAGGACGATGCGCAGCACGGTGGGAGAGCTGCCGCTCCCGGCCGAGGCCGACGACACCGCCGGAACCGTGGACCGCGCCTCACTCACCACACCGTCACCACCTGACACCGCTTCACCCAGCCGAGTCTGCCAGGTGCTTGCTGAGCTATCCAGGGAGTTGGCGAGCATTCTGAAATTATCAAGGAGTCGGTTGCGGCGTGACCGAGTGAGCGCGCATAGTGAGCGTCGTGGCTCGTATCAAGGAACATGTCGCGGACCAGGAACGCGCTGTGCGACCGACCGGGGCGTCCGGGCGGGGCGAGTTACCTGCTGCCTCGTGCGCGTACTCGTGCGCCTACTCGTACGTCTTCCCGCGCAGGCCGGCGTCGGTCACCGCGGCGCGGCGCAGGCTCCACGCCCAGCTGCTGCGCGGCGGCGTGCCCGGGGAGCTGTGCGACATGGCGGCGCTCGTCGCGTCGGAGCTGCTGACCAACGCGGTGCTGCGCACGGAGAGCGCCGTGGTGGGCTGCGCGGTGCGGGTCTCCGCGCGCGGCGTGCGCGTGGAGGTCAGGGACGAGGGCGTCGCGGCGGGCTCGCTGTCCGCGGGGCACGGGATGTTCCTGGTGGACAGGGTGGCCGACGCCTGGGGCACCGAGCCGGACAGGAACGGCGGGGGACGAACGGTCTGGGCGACCGTGTCCGTCGCGGACGCGTTCGACGCCGACGCTGAAGCCGACGCCGACGCCGACGCGCCCAGGGCGGACGGCACACACCTCAGACACGGGCGGCGACGGGATGGGTGACGCGCGAGTGGCGTACGGACCGAACGCGGACGTGCCGCGCGGCGGCGCGGAGCCGGATGTGCCGGGCAAGCGGCACGACGTAGAGGGGTCCGAGGGGTCCAGCGGACCCGGCGGGTCCGACTCGTCCGACGGCTGCGACGACTACGACGGTGCGGGCGGCCTGGCCCGCGAGCTGGTCGACAGGATCGCGCAGGACGGCCGGCTCACCACGCAGGCCCAGCGCCTGCCCGGCGCCCAGATGCGCAGGCGTGTCGCCCGCTGCCGTGCGGTCAACGCGGCGGCGCTGCGCGAGATCGTCGAGGAATCCGGCTGGCCGACGGCGGAGCTGGTCGGCGAGGAGGCCTCGACGGCCGCGCTGATGATCCTCCTGCACGCCGACGACCTGGCGCTCAAGCTGGCGTGCCGCGACCTGATCACCGACGCGGTCGAGCGCGGGCAGTGCCCGCCGATCCACGCGGCCTACGCGACGGACCACTGCGCGGTCGAACTCGGCAGGCCCCAGCCGTACGGCACCCGCTACACGCCACTGGGCAGGCCCTATCCGGTCGCCGACCCGGACGGGGTGGACGCGCGCAGGGTCGCGGTCGGGCTGCGCACGATGGCGGCCGAGCAGCAGGCCCTGGCCGAGATCCAGCTGCGCCGGCTGAGCCGCGCCTCCGCCTGACGCGGCCCCGCCCGACGGGGCCGGGCGCCCCACGAGGGCGCACGGGTCAGGACACGATGTCCTTGCGTGCGAACCCGCGGAACGCGAGGGCGAACAGCACCAGCGCGTACGCCACCGACACCGCGGACCCCTTGAGCATCCCCGACCACTCCAGTTGCGGCTGGAGCGCGTCGATCCACGCGAACTGCCAGTGCGCGGGCAGGAACTGCCGCCAGTCGCCGAGGGCGGTCACCGCGTCCAGCACGTTGCCGATGATGGTCAGCCCGACCGCGCCGCCGACCGCGCCCAGTGGCGCGTCCGTCTTCGTGGAGAGCCAGAACGCGAGCCCGGCCGTCACCAGTTGTGACACGAACACGAACGCCACCACCAGCGCGAGCCGCGGCAGCGCCTGCCCGAGGGGCAGTTGGCCTCCCGTGGGCAGCTCAAGCGGGCCCCCGCCGTACGCGGCCGTGCCGACGGCCAGCGCGACGAGCGGCAGCACCACCATCGCGGCGGCGCTCATCCACAGCGCCACCAGCAGTTTGCTCAGCAGCAGCCGTGATCGGGGCACCGGGGCCGCGAGCAGGTAGCGCAGCGACGACCAGCTCGCCTCCGAGGCGACGGTGTCCCCGCAGAACAGCGCGACCGGCACGACGAGCAGGAAGCCGGCCGACACGAACAGGGCCGTCGCCGCGAAGTTGGCCCCCGAGCGCGTGGCCGTGGCCATCAGCGTCAGCTGACCGTCCGCCCCGCCCGGTGTGCCGCCGACGGCGAACGCGGCGGCGAGGACGAACGGCAGCAGCGCGAGCACGAGACCCATCACGAGCGTCCTGCGCCGCTTCAGCTGCCGCACCGTCTCTACTAGGAACGGCAGCGTGCGGCGGGCGCGGTAGCCGGGGGCTGACTGGGTGAGCGCGCTCATGCCGGGCCTCCTGGGACCGTGGATTCCTCGTGGACGGGGCCGCCGCTCCCCGCATCGTCGTCGGCCGCGCCGCCCCCGTCCGAGATGAGGGTGAGGAACGCGTCCTCAAGGCGGCGGTGGGGGCCGATGCCCGTCAGCCGTACGTCGAGCCGCAGCAACTCCGTCACCAGCGCGTTCGTCGTCGCGCCCGCGAGCCGCACCAGCAGGCCCGCGTCCGTGCGGACGGCCGACGCGACGCCGGGCAGCGCGGCGACCTCCGCGACCTCGGCATCGGGCACCCGACCCTCGGTGGTGACGAGCAGCGTGTCCCCCGACCCGGTGATCTCGGCGACGGGGCCCGCCTGAACGAGCTGCCCGCGGTGCATGACGACCAGATGCGTGCAGGACTGCTCGACCTCCGACAGCAGGTGGCTGGAGACGATCACCGTCCTGCCGTCCGCCGCGTACTTGATCATCACGTCGCGCATCTCGCGGATCTGCGGCGGGTCGAGACCGTTCGTCGGCTCGTCGAGGATCAGCAGATCAGGCAGGCCCAGCATGGCCTGCGCGATGGCGAGCCGCTGCCGCATGCCCTGCGAGTACGTGCGCACGGCACGCGCCAGCGCGTCGCCGAGACCGGCGATCTCCAGCGCCTCCTCGATGTGCGCGTCCTGCGCGGGGCGGCCCGTGGCACGCCAGTACAGCTCGAGGTTGGCCCGCCCCGTCAGGTGCGGCAGGAACCCGGCGCCCTCCACGAACGAGCCGACGCGCGACAGCACGGGCGCGCCCGGCCGCACGGCGTGCCCGAAGATCCTCGCCTCGCCCGCGTCGGGGGCGATGAGCCCCATCAGCATGCGCAACGTGGTCGTCTTGCCCGCGCCGTTGGGCCCGAGCAGCCCGAGTACCTGGCCCTTCTCCACCCGGAAGGACAGGTCGCGCACGGCGTAGCGGTCGGCGGACTTCGCGTACCGCTTCGTCAGCCCCGTGATAGCCAGGGGCACCTCGGCGAGCGCAGGATCGGGCGCCGGGACGGCGCCTCGCCTCCGCGCACCCAGCAGCAGAGCGGCCGCGACGACCAGCCCGGCCGCCGGCAGTCCCCACACCCACCAGGGCAGCGGCGCCGCGCCGGTCGTCAGGGCGGGGTCGGTCGGCACGGAGAGCGAGCCACCCGCGAGGGAGGCCGTGTACGTGGCGGGGGCGGCGGGCGAGGCGTACCCGAGGTCGGTGGCGGCGAGGACGACCTCGAGACGGTGCCCCGCGGGCACCTGGTGGTCGACGGCGGGCAGCGTCACGGTGACGGTCCTGCCGTGCTTCGCGCCGTCGACGCGCACCGGGGTGACCAACTGCGAGGGCAGCACCCGCCCGCCGCCCGGGGCGACGTCGTACACCTTGCCGAACAGGACGGCCTGCCCGGTGGACGAGGCGACCTTGACCCGCACGGTGGGCGACCCGGTGATCCGCAGCGCACTCGTGAGCGGCCGCGAGACGAACCGGGCGTACTGCCCGGGGAAGTCGAAGGACAGCCCGAGCCCGGCGGCGGCCAACTGCCCGGCCGCGCCGCCCGAGGACCCACCGCCGTCGCCGGAGCCACCGGCCCCACCACCGGACGCGCCGCCCCCGGACGAACCGCTCCCTGAGGTTCCCGATCCCGCCCCCGTGGCGAACGCGCCGAGCCCGCCGAGCCCGGGGACCGCGGAGATCGAGGGCGGGTTGCCGCCCGCCGGGTTCGCGAACGTCTGCGTGCCACCCGTCAGCGCGATGCGCTTCGGGTCGCCGCGCAGCCCCGGGTAGCGGTCCGCTTCCGCGCCCCGCAGCTCGGCCGCGCCGTCGGTGGAGTCGATGCCGCCGGTGCGCGTGACCCGGAACGCCGGCCCCGTGTCGACGCTCTTGTCGCCCTTCAAGTAACGGCCGAACCAAGCTGACACGCGCGCCTCGATGCGTCCCGTCTCCTGGTCGCCGCCGTCATGCCCGCCCGACATCCAGTCGACGGACACGGGCGCGCCGTTGTGCGTGATGGTCTTCGCCATCGCGTCCGCCTGGCCGAGCGGGAACAGCGAATCCGTCTGGCCCTGCACGATCAGCGACGGCACGTCGATACGGTCGGCAACGGCGGACGGGCTGCGTTTCTCCAGCAGCGCACGGTCGGCGGCCGTCGCCTTCCCCGCGACGGCGATGCGCTGGTACAGCTCGCACAGGCTCGCCTCGAAGCGCCCGCAGCCACCGCCCGAGGAGAAGAAGATCCCGGCCCACAGCTTCTTGAACACCCCGCCGGGCAGCAGGGCATCCGCGAGATTCCAATACGTGATCTCCGGCGCGATCGCGTCCACGCGCCGGTCGTACCCGGCGGCGAGCAGCGAGATCGCCCCGCCGTACGAGGCGCCGGTGACGCCGACCCGGGGATCGCCAGGACCGTCGAGCTCGACCTGCGGCTGCCGAGCGAGCCAGTCGATCAGCCGCGAGACGTCCTTGACTTCGTGTGCGGGGTCGTTGAGGCCGATCTTCCCCGTGGACTTGCCGAACCCGCGCGACGACCACGTCAGCACGGCGTACCCGTCACGCGCGAGCCGTTCCGCCTCGCTCCGCACGTCCGCCTTGCTGCCGCCGAACCCGTGCGCCAGCAGCACGGCCGGGCGCCGCCCGCTTGCCTTCCCGCCGTCCGCGACGAAGTAGGAGGTGTCGATCCGGGCCCCCGGCATGTCCATGAACCGGTCCGACCGATGCACGACAGGCGCACCGCCACCGCCCGTAGCGGCGACCGCCGTCCACGTCCCGCCGCCGACGAGCACGACGAGGACGGCCACCAGCACAGCGGTCCACCGCGTGCGCAGCCCGAGCCGTCGAGGGATTCGGATCTCCATGCCGACGACTGTACGGGCCACCACTGACAGTGACGACGTACCCGGGTCGCAACCCGGAGGTCGCTCGGGCCCTCCCATCGGCGTACGCCCCCGAGGTTCCGTACCGCAGCCGCGGTATGCGCCGCCCTGGCGTGTGCGGCGTCATCCATGACGGCCCATGAGGCACACCCGCCGTGCAGCCGGGCGAGGATGCCTCCGCCGGCATCGCGCTGTTCGGTCGGGCCGAACGCCCGTCCTCGGCCGCCGGGCCGCACCTGCTTGGCCCAGGCCCAGGGCACCTCGTCCCCGGCGTACGTGGAGACGAGCCGGTCGTAGGGTGTGCCCTCGGGCCATCCGGCGGCCTTGTCCCCGAGTGCGGCCTCCACGCGGCCGTCGGGCTGTTCCCTCGCGGCGCTGGCCCTACAGCCGGCTTGTTGCCCGCAGGGCCCGACACGGGCAGCCCTCGTCAGCCGCCGAGTACGCCCTTGGCCCCGGCGACGAAGGCCGCCCATGCGCGGGGCGCGAAGGCCAGCACGGGGTCGCCGGCGGCGACGGCCTTGCTGTCGCGGACCGGGACAACACCGGGGATGTTGTCCGCGACCTCGACGCAGTCGTTCGAGTTGCCTCCGCTGCGAGTACTTTTCCGCCAGACGGCCGCTGCCAGATCGTGCTCAGACCTCATGTGCGTATTCCTCGGCTACAGACTCGATCAGGGCCAGAGACTCCTGCGGTGAGAGCGCAGCAGACCTGGCCAGATTGTAAGCCTGCTCCGTCTCATGGACCGTGGCCGGATCGTCGATCAACAGCCCCACCTGCTGGGCCTCGTGGTAGGCCACGGGTGGTGCGTCGCTGAAGGCCATGAGCTTCAACGTCGCCGCCAAAGGCGGCGCACCGGCCGAGAATGGCAGCACCTGCACAACGATCCGTCGCCGCCTGATCAAAGCCATGATGTGGCGGAGCTGCTCCTCCATCACAGTGGAGCCGCCGCACCGATGCCTCAGCACCGCTTCACTGACGATGGCCCAGTACGTCGGCTCTGCCGGGTTCTCGAGAAGCTGGGCGCGGCTGGTGCGCGCCTCCCCCCACTGCTGGAGTGTTGCCTCCGGCAGGTCGGGGTGAGCCGCCAAGAACAGTGACCTGGCGTACTCAGGAGTTTGAAGGAGTCCCGGTACGAAGGTGGCCCCGTATTCGCACAGCGCGGCAGCGAGGCCCTCCAGGTACTGGACCTGCGCGAAGTACTTCTCGTACCCCGTGCGATTGATCAACTCCTCGCACATGCGACCGAAGTACCCGTCCGTCCCCAGCACCTCGTCGAACCGCTGCGCCAGCTCAAGCTGCGGCTTGCGGATCGCCTGCTCGAACTGGCCGATGTACGAGCCTGAGCAGTACGCGCGATCCCCTAACTCCTGCTGCTTCAGGCCCGCTGCCTCGCGCCTGCGGCGCAGTTCCGAGCCGAAGAACTCCCAGCCGAACCTCGGGCGCGGGAACATCGACGGTTTGTCGCTCGTGGTCATGGCTGACCCTTTCGATCGTGCAGATGCGTTGTGCCCGTGTCATCCCTGTTGAGCGTAGCGGCGATTGCCGCAGCATGAACACGAAACGTAGCGACAGCTCACGCAGAGCACGGAAGGCGACGGACTCCTCATGCCCCAACACATCGCGCATCTCCCCGACGACCGCTCCGCCGCATGGCGCGACGCGGCGGCCGCGACGAGCGTGCTTCGGCGGGCCCTGGCCGAGCGCGGGATCGTGTTGCCATCCCTCGGGGTCGATCCGCTCGGGCCGGTAGCCGGTGTGAACCTGGTCGAACTCGGCCGCGTGCGGCCCGACGTGGCGATCGCGCTCGCCGGCGCCCTCGAGTGCGGCGGTCAGGGCCTCAGCGACGGGCGGACGCCGTGAGGCCGCAGCCCGGGACGCTCGTGCGGGACACCGCGACCGGGCGGCTCGGACTCGTGCTGCGCAGCACCGTCGAGTCCGTGCGCCTGCTGCCCCTGCGCGACGGGACGTGCTGGGTGGCGGCGTTGACGGACGTCCGCGCGCTCTCGATGCGCGAGGCGCTCAGCGCGCGGCTCGCGCTCGTCAACGCCCGTCGCACGTGGGGGAAGTGAGGCCCGACGGGCGGCTCACCACGCGCCCGCGCCCGCGCCCGCGCCCACGCCCCTGCGGCGGCGCGCCGGGTCGGCGAGGAGCGCCGCGTTGTACCGCGTGTCGTCCGGGTTGAGGTCCACGCCGGGCGCCACGACGCGGTCGATGCGGTCGAGCACGGCGGGCTCAAGGTCGATGTCCGCCGCGTCGAGCTGGCCCCGCAGGTGCTCGGCCGTGCGCGGGCCGATGATCGCCGCCGTCACCGCGGGGTGCGTGGTGACGAACGCCAGCGCCAACTGGACGAGCGTCAGGCCGGCTTCGTCGGCGATGGCGGCGAGTTCCGTGGCGGCGTCGAGCTTCGCCTGGTTGCCGGGGATGTCCAGGTCGTAGTGGCTGGACGTGACGCTGATGGGCATCGTGCCCGCGCGGTGGCTGGACGGCTCGGCCGCACCCCGGCGCCAGCGTCCGGACAGCCAGCCCCCGGCGAGCGGGCTCCAGGCGAGCACGCCCATCCGGTACGTCTCGCAGGTGGGCAGCACGTCGGTCTCGACGCCCCTGGCCAGCAGGGAGTACGGGGGCTGTTCGCAGACGAAGCGCTCGCGCTGGCGCCGTTCCGCCGTCCACTGAGCCTGCACGATCGTGGATGGGGCGAACGTCGAGGAGCCCGCGTAGAGGATCTTGCCGGCGCGTACGAGGTCCGACAGGGCGCCGAGGGTCTCGTCGAGGTCGGTCAGGGGATCGGGCCTGTGCACCTGGTAGAGGTCGATGTGATCGGTGCCCAGGCGGCGCAGGCTCGCCTCGCAGGCCCGGACGATCCAGCGCCGCGACGCCCCGCGCTCGTTGACGCCGGGGCCCATCGGGCTCCACACCTTGGTCGCGAGGACGACCTCGTCGCGCCGGCCGGCGATCGCCTTGCCGACGATCGTCTCGGACTCGCCGCCCGAGTACACGTCGGCGGTGTCGATGATATTGATGCCCGCGTCGAGCGCGGTGCGGATGACGGCGATCGAGTCGTCGTGGTCGGGGTTGCCCCACTTCCCGAACATCATCGCGCCGAGGCACAGCGAGCTGACCTGGACTCCGGTGCTGCCCAGCGTGCGGTATCGCATGAGTGGACGCCCTTTCGTGTACGCGGCGGCGCGAGGAGCGCGAAGGGACGGGCCGTCGGCCGCCTGCTAACGTCTCAGTAGGCGGAGTCGGCTCCGCTTACCGCCGCCACGATAAGCGGAGTCGGCTCCGCATAGCAAGCGCCGCCTGCATAGCAAGCACCGCCGCAAGCACCGCCCCCGAGGGAGCCACGCATGACCGGTCCTTCCGCCCGCCCGCCACGGGCGGACGCGCGCGCCAACGAGGACAAGCTGCTCGCCGCAGCCGCTACCGCCTTCGCCCGGGACGGCGCCGACGCGACGCTGAAGCAGATCGCGAAGGACGCGGGCGTCGGGATCGGCACGCTCTACCGGCGCTTCCCGACCCGCGAGCGGCTCGTCGACGCCACCTACCGCTACGAGACAGCGCGGCTCGCAGCACGCACCGCACCGCTGCTCACCGAACTGCCCGTCGACCGGGCGCTGCGGACGTGGATGTCGGAGGTGCTGGACTACCTGGCCACCAAGCACGGCATGGCCGACATCCTCGGGGCGCTTCTGCGGGACGACGCCAACCTGGGCTCGCAGACACGCGAGCAACTGACGGGCGCGGTGGAGGAGTTCCGCATGGCCGGAACCGCCCAGGGCGTAATCCGGGCGGCGGTCCCCGCCCACGACATCGTCACCGCCCTCGCGGGCATCACCCTCGCCGCAGGCGCCGGCCACCAACGCGAGCAGGCCGAGCGGCTGCTCGACCTGCTGATGGACGGCCTCACCCGACCGACCGAATGGCGCGCGGACGGGGATCCCGCATTCCGCGACGGGGAGCACTCGGCCAACTGACCCTGCGCACGCCTGGCGTTCAGGAGGGCTGCACCTGGTCGAAGAGGGCGAGGGCTTCGGCGGGGTCGGGGCTGACGAGTCGTTCAAGACCCGCCGCCGTGAGCTTCGCCCACCTGCCGGCCCGTGCCCACATCTGTTTCTCGAAGGCGCGGACGACCGCGTCCAGATCGTCGGGGTCGCCGGCGATGGCCTCGGCGAGTTCGGCGCCTTCCAGCATCGCGAGGTTCGCGCCCGCTCCCAACGGGGGCATCAGATGGGCGGCATCGCCCAGTAGCGTCACCCCCGGAGTGTGCGTCCAGGTGTGGGACACGGGCAGTACGTAGAGGGGACGGTGGACGAAGGCCGTGCCCTGTCGGAGGAGATCGAGGACGGGGGCGGCCCAGCCGTCGAACAGGTCCAGCAGGCTCGATCGCACGGCCTCGGCGTCCACCAGGTCCAGGTGCGCGTGCCAGTCCAGCGACGCACGGAACTGCGCGTACACCTTGACGTGGCCGCCACTGTTGCGCTGGGCGACGAGAGCGCGGTTCACGCCGTACACAGCCATGGAACCGTCGCCGACCAAGCGCGCGAGGTCGGGATGGCGGGTGTCGACGTCGTCGAGGGAGGTCTCGACAAGGGTGACGCCGGTGTAGTGCGGCATCACCGACGAGACTGCCGGACGGGTCTCTGACCACGCGCCGTCCGCACCGACCACCAGGTCGAACGTCTCATATCCCCCGTCCGTGAAATGGACCAGCGCGCCGTCCCTGCCCCCTGGCACCACGTGCGTCACGCTCCGGCCCCATTGGACGTCGAGAGGGCCGAGCAGTAGGTCGCGGAGTTGCCCGCGGTCGATCTCGGGGTTGGCCCGGTCGTCAGGACGGGGTTGCCAGTCGCGCAGGACGGCCCCGTCCACGTCCAGGATGCGCATCGCCTGCCCCTCGGGGCGGGACAGCGCCCGGAATTCAGCCAGCAGCCCCGCCTTGTCCAGCGCGAGCTGACCCAGCCCTTCATGCAGGTCAAGCATGCCGCCCGGAGGGCGGGCGTCGGGTGCGGGATCGCGTTCGAGGACGACGACGGCGCAGCCATGGCGGTGCAGGACGCGTGCGAAGGCGAGGCCGGCAGGACCGCTCCCGACCACGGCGATACGATGTCTCATGTCGATACACTGTATTTGTTCGCTACTCCGCATCGCAATGGAACGGTGGGACCATGACTGTGTGGGACCGGCCGGAGCGGCCGACTCGCCCTGTGCCGCTCGACCGGGAACGGATCGTCGCCGCCGCCATCACGCTGGCCGACGAAGGCGGCCTTGAGACGGTGTCGTTGCGTAAGGTCGCCGCCAGGCTGGACGCCGGTCCGATGCGGCTGTACGGATACATCTCCACCAAGCAGGAGCTGTTCGACCTCATGGTCGACGACGTCCACGCCGAGATCCTCCCCGACGAGCAGCCCGGCGACTGGCGGGAGGCGCTGCGCGCCCTCGCCCACCGCACCAGGCAGACCGCTCTCCGCCACGAGTGGCTGGCCGATCTGCTCGGCGGCCGACCGAACCTGGGCCCCAACGGCCTTGCCGTGACCGACGCAAAGCTGGCCGCCCTCGACGGCCTCGCCGACATCGACACCATCATGCGGGCCGTCGAGACCGTCAGCGCCTACTGCACCGGCGCGATCAGGCGCGAGATCGCGAATCTGCGGGCCGAGCGCGCCACGGGCCTGTCCAAGCGCGACTGGCAGCGCGCCTCGGGACCGCATGTGACGAGAATGCTGGCCACGGGGCGCTTCCCGGCGCTGACTAAGGCTGTGCACGACGGCACGGACGTGGACACGGAGACGTCCTTCGCGGCCGGCCTGGATTGGATCCTGGACGCCGTGGCCGCCAGGCTCGGCCCGCCGCCGGCGTGACGCTCAACTCTTGCCGCGTGCGCGATGTTGGCGGCGCTGCTGATTTCCGCAGTCGTCTGCATGACGGCACCAGGCCCGGATCGCGACCCGGCCCCGGAGTGTGATCACGGATTCGCGTCAGCGGCTGAGTCCGGGCCGGTGTTCCCCGAGGGGCGCGGCGTCCGACGCCTCCCGGTGCTCGCCGCCCAGCGTCTGCGTGCCGAGCACCGCGAGGAGGTCGATCTGGTCGGCGTCGGCCGTGCCCGGTTCCGCCGTGTAGACCATGATGCGCAGGTCGGCGCCCTCGACGGTGAGCACGTCGCAGTCGAGCGTCAGCGCACCGACCTGCGGGTGGTCGACGGTCTTGCGGGACTCCGGCTCCCCGCCGACCACCCCGGCGTCCCACAGCTCCGCGAACCGGCCGCTGTCCGCGCGCAGTTCGGCGATGAGGCGGCTCAGCCGCCGGTCCGACGGGTAGCGGCTCGCGGTCGCGCGCAGGTCGCCGACCAGCGCCTCCTGGAGCGCGCGCCGCGACTGCTCCGTGTGGCGCACCCGCCCGGCCGGGCCGAGGAAGTTGCGCCGGACTCCGTTGCGTTCGTTGTCCCGCAAGAGCGACTGGTCGCCCATCAGCGCCGAGTAGAGCGGGTTCGCCAGCAGCAGCGTCCACGCCGCGTCGAAGACCGCGACCGGTGTGCCGGTCAGTCTGTCGAGCATCCGCTGGACGCCGGGGGTGAGGGACGCGGGGACGGTGCCGCGCCCCGGCGGGACGAGGCCCGCGACGTGGAACAGGTGGGCCCGCTCGGGCGGCGACAGCCGCAGCGCACGGGCCAGCGCCTCGACGACCTGCTCCGACGGGTTGGTCGCCCGGCCCTGTTCGAGGCGGGTGACGTAGTCCACGGAGATTCCCGCCAGCAGCGCCAGCTCCTCACGGCGCAGCCCGGCCGCCCGCCGGTGTCCGCCCGCGGGCAGCCCCGCCACCTCGGGCGGGACGCGGTCGCGCCAGCGCCGAACCGTCCGCCCGAACTCCGTAGCCGCCATGCCACCACTGTGCACCCCGGCCCGCTGGTGTGCCTGGTACCAGTGGTCCCAGGCAGGCGGCCGGGGAGCCGCGCCAGAGCGATGGGACCATAGTCGCATTGATACGATGGGCGCATGCCCCGATGGGAACCCGACGCGCGACAGCGGCTCGTCTCCGCCGCACTGCACCTGTTCTCCGAGCAGGGCTACGACGCGACGACCGTCAGCGAGATCACCCAGCGCGCCGGACTCACCAAGAGCACCTTCTTCCGGCACTTCCCGGACAAGCGGGAGGTGCTCGCCGCCGGTCAGGAGACGCTGTCACGGCTCCTGACCGAGGGCATCGCCGCGGCGCCCGAAGGCGCCACTCCCCTGACCGCCGTCGCCGCCGGCCTCGAGCGGGCGGCCGAGGCGATGACGCCGTTCAACCGCGAACTCGGCCCCCGGCTCAGCGCCGTCATCGCGACCAGCGCCGAGCTGCGGGAGCGCGATCAGCTCAAGCACGTCGGCCTCGCCGCGTCCATGGCGGACGCGCTGCGCGCACGCGGCGTGCCCGACCCGGCGGCGACGCTGGCGGCCGAGATGGGCATGCTCGCCTTCAAGGACGCGTTCGCCGCGTGGGTCAGGCCGGACAACGAGCAGGAGCTGGCCGCGCTGGCCCGCGCGGGCCTCGACCGGCTGCAGGGGGCACTGCCCGAGCTCGGCTGACAGACCCCTCGCCTCCCTCGGCCTCCGCCGCCTGCCCCTCGTCGCCTGGGCGATGGCTGCCGGCGGGCAGAGGCCACCGGCGGGCGATGGCTGCCGGCGGGCAGCCGGCGCCCGGTCGATCAGAGGGCGCTCTCCAGGCGCCCGGCCACCAGCGACACGAAGCGCGCCGGGTCCGTGAGGCTCCCGCCCTCCGCGAGCAGAGCCATGCCGAGGAGCAGCTCCGCCGTCTCCGTGACGGCCGGATCGTCGGCCCGCTCGCCGTGCGCCGACCGCAGGCCGCTGACAAGACCGTGGTCCGGGTTCAGTTCGAGGATGCGCTTGACGTGCGGCACCTCCTGGCCCATCGCCCGGTACATCGACTCCAGAGCGGGCGTGATGTCGTGCGTGTCGGAGACGACGCAGGCGGGCGACACCGTGAGGCGGGAGGACAGCCGCACCTCCTTGACCTGCTCGCCGAGGCGCTCGGTCATCCACGCCAGCAGCGACGCGTACTCCTCCTGGCGGCGGCCGCGCTCGCTCTCCGCCTCCTGGCGCTCCTCCTCCGAGCCGAGATCCACCTCGCCCTTGGCGACCGACCGCAGCGCGTGCCCCTCGAACTCGGGCACCGCCTCCACCCACACCTCGTCGACCGGATCGGTGAGCAGCAGCACCTCGACGCCCTTGGCGCGGAACGCCTCCATGTGCGGGGAGTTCTCGATGGCGCTCCGGGAGTCGCCGGTCAGGTAGTAGACGTGGCTCTGCCCCTCCGGCATGCGCTCCACGTACTCCCGCAGCGTGACCGGCTTCTCCGGGTCGTGCGTGGAGGCGAACGAGGACACGGCGAGAATGGCGTCACGGTTGTCCGCGTCGCCGAGCAGCCCCTCCTTCAGCACCGCGCCGAACTCCCGCCAGAACGTGGCGTAGCGGTCGGGCGAGTTCGCCATCATCTCCTTGACGGTGGAGATGATCTTCTTGGCGAGCCGGCGGCGCATCAGCTGGATCTGGCGGTCCTGCTGGAGGATCTCGCGCGAGACGTTCAGCGACAGGTCCTGCGCGTCCACCACGCCCTTGACGAACCGCAGGTAGGACGGGACGAGCGCCTCGCAGTCGTCCATGATGAAGACGCGCTTGACATAGAGCTGGACACCGCGCTGGTAGCCCTGCATGAACATGTCCCGGGGCGCGTGCGCGGGGATGAACAGCAGCGCCTGGTACTCGAACGTGCCCTCGGCTTGGAGCCGTACGGTCTCCAGCGGGTCGGTCCAGTCGTGGCTGATGTGCTTGTACAGCTCGTGGTACTCGTCGTCGCTGACCTCGTCACGCGGACGGGCCCACAACGCCTTCATCGAGTTCAGCGTCTCCGGCTCGGCGGGCTCCGACCGGGCGGGCTCCGCCTCCGCGCCGTCCTCGCCCGAATCCTGCGCGTCCTCGGCCGCCGCGGCGGACCGGTCGACCAGCCGGACCGGCCAGGTGATGAAGTCCGAGTAGCGCTTGACGATCTCCCGGATACGCCACGGGGAGGTGTAGTCGTGCAGCTGGTCCTCGGCGTCCTCCGGCTTGAGGTGCAGCAGGACGCTGGTGCCCTGCGGGGCGCCGTCCACCCTCTCGACGGTGTACGTGCCCTCGCCCGACGACGACCAGCGGGTGCCCTCGGCCTCGCCCGCGCGGCGGGTCAGCAGGGTGACCTCGTCGGCCACCATGAACGCGGCGTAGAACCCGATACCGAACTGGCCGATCAGGTTCTCCGCCGAGCCGCCGCCCTCCTTGAGTTCGTGGACGAACTTGGCCGTACCGGAGTTCGCGATGGTGCCGATGAGCCGCACGACCTCCTCGTGCGACATGCCGATGCCGTTGTCGCGGATGGTGAGCGTGCGCGCCGTCGCGTCGGGTTCGATCTCGACGTGCAGGTCGGACACGTCCGCCCCGAGCGCGTCGTCCCGCAGCGACTCCAGCCTCAGCTTGTCCAGGGCGTCCGAGGCGTTGGACACCAGTTCCCGCAGGAACACGTCCTTGTTCGAGTAGACCGAGTGGATCATCATCTGAAGCAGCTGGCGTGCTTCCACCTGGAACTCGAAAGTCTCGGCCGACATAATCGTGCGCTCCTCCTCTGGTTGCCGGGCGGCCGGACGACCGGGTCACCCGGCACGCGGTCACATCGCCCGGCCGCCGACATTCTGTCCTGTCCGTGCGCCACGTGGACATCCGGGCGCGGCGCACGGAGAGTGACACGCTCGCACCCGTCACTCCGTACGGACGCGGACTCCTCCTCCCCGTCCGGCACGCAGGCCCCCGGAGCCGCAGTCGCAGTCGCATCCCCGGATCCCGGCCGGTCGGGTGTGATGACTCGGCGTGCCGGGCGGGCCGTTGCGGCAGCGGAAGGTGCAAGCCCGTCCGGGGCACCGGGGTGCCGGCACCGGAGCCCGGGGCACCGTCCCGCGCAGGACGTGACGGGGCCGGCCCGGCGGCCCGGCTGCCCCGCGGCGCCGGGCGCGTACGCCCTAGTGGTGCTCGCTCGGGAAGCCCAGGTCCACGCCCGCCGGGGTGTCCGCCGGGTCGGGCCAGCGGGTGGTGACGACCTTGCCGCGCGTGTAGAAGCGCACGCCGTCGTTCCCGTACACGTGGTGGTCCCCGAACAGCGAGTCCTTCCAGCCGCCGAAGGAGTGGTAGCCGACGGGCACGGGGATCGGCACGTTCACGCCGACCATGCCCGCCTCGACCTCCAGCTGGAAGCGGCGGGCCGCGCCGCCGTCGCGCGTGAAGATCGCGGTGCCGTTGCCGTACGGCGAGGCGTTGATCAGGGCCATCGCCTCCTCGTACGTCTCCGTGCGCAGCACGCACAGCACCGGGCCGAAGATCTCGTCCCGGTACGCGTCCGAGTCGGTGGACACCCGATCGAGCAGCGACAGGCCGATCCAGTGGCCCTGTTCGTACCCCTGGACGGTGAAGTCCGTGCCGTCGAGCACCACTTCGGCGCCCTGGCCGGCCGCGGAGCGCACGTACCCCGCGACCTTGTCGCGGTGTGCCCTGGTGATGAGCGGGCCCATCTCCGAGGCCGGGTCGCCGCCGGGGCCGATCGTGATCTTCTTGGCGCGCTCGACGATCCTGGACACCAGCTCGTCGCCCGCCGAACCGACCGCGACGACCGCCGAGATGGCCATGCAGCGCTCGCCCGCCGAGCCGTACGCGGCCGAGACCGCCGCGTCGGCCGCCGCGTCGAGGTCGGCGTCGGGCAGGACGAGCATGTGGTTCTTCGCGCCGCCCAGCGCCTGGACGCGCTTGCCCGCGGCCGTCGCCTCGGCGTGGATGTGGCGCGCGATGGGCGTGGAGCCGACGAACGACACGGCCGCCACGTCCGGGTGGACCAGGAGGGCGTCCACGGCCTCGCGGTCGCCGTGCAGGACGTTGAACACGCCGTCGGGAAGGCCCGCCTCCGACGCGAGCTGCGCGAGCAGCACGGGCGCCGAGGGGTCCTTCTCGCTGGGCTTGAGGACGAAGGTGTTGCCGCAGGCGATCGCCACCGGGAACATCCACATCGGCACCATCGCCGGGAAGTTGAACGGGGTGATGCCCGCGACCACGCCGAGCGGCTGCCTGATCGAGGACACGTCGACCCGGCTGGAGACCTGCGTCGACAGCTCGCCCTTGAGCGAGTTGGCGATACCGCAGGCCAGCTCGACGATCTCCAGGCCGCGCGCCACCTCGCCGAGCGCGTCCGAGTGCACCTTGCCGTGCTCGGCGGTGATCAGGGCGGCGATGTCGTCGCGGCGCGCGTCCAGCAGGGCGCGGTAGCGGAAGAGGATCGCGGTGCGCTGCGCGAGCGAGGACGTGCGCCATGTGGCGTACGCGTCCTTCGCGGCGGCGACCGCCGCGTCCACGTCGCCGGCGGCGGCGAAGGCGACGCGCGTGGTGACCTCGCCGGTCGCCGGGTCGGTGACCTCGCCGTACCGGTCGGGCGCGCCGGAGACGCCGGACGCGCCGGACGCGCCGGACACATCGGACGCGCCGGGGACGGACTTGCCACCGATCCAGTGGTTCACGGTCTTCATCGGCAAGATCTCCTTCGCGGTTGCGGCTTCACGAACGGGCTTCACGGACGGGCTGCGCTGGTGGGCGTCTCACAGGTGGCGGCGGCGGTTCGCCCGGTTTCTGTCGTACGCCTCGCGCGCCCGTACGGCGGCCGGGCGGCCCGCCGTCTCCGCCACGGGAACATCCCACCACGCCTGGGCCGGCGGAACGGCGGACACAGTGTCTGCCGTTTCGGTCTCCACGTAGACACATGTGGGGGCGTCGGCCGCCCGCGCGGCCGACAGCGCTTCGCGCAGGTCGCGTACGGTCTTCGCGCGCAGCACGCGCATGCCGAGCGACGCGGCGTTCGCGGCCAGGTCGACGGGGAGCGGGTCGCCCGCGAAGTCGCCTTCCCCCTGCTCCCCCTTCTCCCCCTGCTCCCCGGCGCGGAAGCGGTACGCCGTGCCGAAGCCCTCCGCGCCGACCGACTCGGACAGGCCGCCGATCGACGCGTAGCCGTGGTTCTGCACGACGACCAGCTTCAGCGGCAGCCGCTGCTGCACCGCCGTCACGATCTCCGTCGGGTTCATCAGGTACGTGCCGTCGCCGACGAGCGCCCACACGGGCCGGCCCGGGGACGCCGCCATCATCACGCCGATCGCCGCGGGGATCTCGTAGCCCATGCAGGAGTAGCCGTACTCCACGTGGTACTGGTCAAGCGACCTGGCCCGCCACAGTTTGTGCAGGTCGCCGGGGAGCGAGCCGGCCGCGTTGATGACGATGTCGTCGGCCGTCACGAGCGCGTCGAGCGCGCCGACGACCTGGCCCTGGGTGGGCGGGGCCAGGTCGTCCGCGGCGGCGAACACCGCGTCCACCCGCGCCTCCCAGCGCCGCTTGCCCTCGGCGTACCCGGCCGCGTACGCGGACTCGACGCGGTGGCCGCCCGCGGCGGCGATCCCGTCGGTGAGGGCTTCGAGCGCCGTGCGCGCGTCGCCGACCAGCGGGTGCGCGGCCAGCTTGTGCGCGTCGAAACCGGTCACGTTGACGTTGAGGAAGCGCACGTCCGGATCGGCGAACAGCGTCGCCGACGCCGTCGAGAAGTCGGACCAGCGCGTGCCGACGCCGATCACCAGGTCGGCGGCGCGCGCCAGTTCGTCGGCCGCCGCCGTACCCGTGTGCCCGACGCCGCCGACCTCGCAGGGGTGGTCGTACGGCAGCGCGCCCTTGCCTGCCTGGGTGGTCGCGACCGGGATGCCCGTGGCGTCGGCGAACGCCGCGAGCGCGGACTCGGCGCGGCTGTGGCGCACCCCGCCGCCCGCGACGAGCAGCGGCCGCCGGGCCGCCCGTACGAGACGGACCGCGTCGGCCAGCTCGTCCGGGTCGGGGGCCTGGCGGCGCACGCGCCACACGCGCTCGGCGAAGAACTCCGCGGGCCAGTCGTACGCCTCCGCCTGCACGTCCTGCGGCAGGGCGAGCGTGACGGCGCCGGTCTCCGCCGGGTCGGTCAGGACGCGCATGGCGGCGAGCGCGGCCGGGATCAGCGCCTCGGGGCGGGTGACGCGGTCGAAGTACGCGGAGACGGGCCGCAGCGCGTCGTTGACGGAGACGTCGCCCGCGGTGCGGGCTTCGAGCTGCTGGAGCACCGGTTCGGCGGGGCGGGTGGCGAAGGTGTCGCCGGGCAGCAGCAGGACGGGCAGCCGGTTGATCGTCGCGAGCGCCGCGCCCGTGACGAGGTTGGTGGCGCCGGGGCCGATCGAGGTGGTCACCGCCTGCGCCGAGAGGCGGCCGCTCTGGCGCGCGTAGCCGACGGCCGCGTGGACCATGGCCTGTTCGTTGCGGCCCTGCACGTACCGCATCGAGCCGCCGGCCTCGACCAGCGCCTGCCCGACGCCGGCGACGTTGCCGTGGCCGAAGATGCCCCACACAGCGTCGATGAGGCGGTGGCGCTCGCCGTCGCGCTCCGTGAACTGGCGGGCGAGGAAGGCGATCAGGGCCTGCGCGACGGTGAGGCGGCGCGTGCGCGCGGCTGCGGGCCCGGGGCTGTGTTGGGCTGCGGAGTCCGGTGCGGGCATCAGGAGCCTCCTCGGCGGGTGGCGCGGTCGCCGTCGCGTTCGGCGGCGGCCGCGGCCTCCGCCGTGTACAGGGGCAGGCGCGGGTCGACGGCCTGCGCGGGCCAGGTGTCCCTGACCCAGCGGTGGTCCGGGTGGTCGCTGATCAGCCACTCGCGCGTCTCGCCGGGGCCCGCCATGACGTTCAGGTAGTACAAGGTGCGCCCGGGCTGCGCGATGGACGGCCCGTGCCAGCCGTCAGGGATGAGCACGGTGTCTCCGCCGCGCACCTCGGCGAGCACGTCCGTCCCGCCCTCGCGCGAGGGCGACACGCGGTGGTAGCCGAGGCCGTCGCCCTCGACCTCGAAGTAGTAGATCTCCTCCAGCACGGACTCGGCGCCCGGCCGGTGCTCGTCGTGCTTGTGCGGCGGGTACGAGGACCAGTTGCCGCCGGGCGTCAGCACCTCGACGGCGATGAGCCGGTCGCAGGCGAACACGTCCGCCGCGGCGAAGTTGTTGACCTGACGCGAGCAGGTGCCCGCGCCGCGCAGCTCCACGGGAACCTCCGGCGCGGGGCCGTAGCGAGCGGGGAGTCGTCGCTCGCACTTCGCTCCTGCCAAAGCGAACCGGCCCCCCGCACCGGAGGCGATCTGGGCGTGCCCGTCGCGCGGGAGATAGGCGAAGTCGGAGACCCCGCGGAACACGTCGTCGCGGCCGTGCAGCGTGAAGGTCTCACCCTCCGTGTGCACCGTACAGCCGCCGGTCAGCGGCAGCACGATCCACTCACTGCCACCGGTCGCGAAGGCGTGGCTGCCGCCGGGCGCGAGGTCGAGCACGCGCAGGGAGCAGTACGTCCAGCCGGCGCGCTCCGGACCGATGTCGAGGACGTACGGCCCGGAAGCCGCCTCCCCGGCCCGCACATGAAGCCGCCCACCGGCGCCGGAGGCGCCGAGGCCGCCGGCAGGCCCCCCACCGCGCCGGCCGGCGCCCGCCGCCCCCGACGACCCCGCTCTGCGCGCCGACTGCGCCTCCTGCTTCGGCCTGTGCTGCGTCGCGCTGTCCTTCTCGGCCGTCGCCGGGTTCCCCGCCGACAAGGACGCGGGCGACCCCTGCCGCCACCTCGGCGCCGACTTCGGCTGCGGAGTCCACCGCGAGCTGCGGCCGCGCGGCTACGCCGGCTGCGCCGTCTACGACTGCTTCGGCGCGGGCCAGAAGGTCTCCCGCCACACCTTCGGCGGCACGGACTGGCGCGAGGCCCCGGAGACGGCGTCCGCCATGTTCGCCGCGCTGCCCGTCATGCGGCAGCTCCAGGAACTGCTGTACTACCTCGCCGAGGCGCTGTCCCTGCCCGGCGCGCGCCCGCTGCGCGCCGAGCTGACCCGTGCGTACGAGCGGACGGAGGGCCTCACCCTCGCGGACGCGGACACGCTGCTCGCCACGGACGTCGCCGCCCACCGCGGGCAGGTCGTGGCCCCGCTGCTCGAGCGTGCGAGCGCGCTCGTGCGCGCGGACGTCACGCGCGCGTCGCGGCCGGGACGCGGCCCCGGCGCCGCGCGCGCCAAGGGCGATGGGACGAAGAGCCGCAGGAACGCGGACCTGTTCGGCGCCCGGCTCGTGCGCGCGGATCTGCGCGGCGCGGACCTGCGGGGTGCCTGCCTGATCGCAGCAGACCTGCGCGCCGCCGACCTGAGGCGCGCCGACCTGATCGGCGCCGACCTCAGGGACGCCGACCTCGCGGGCGCCGACCTGACGGGGGCGCTGTTCCTGACCCAGGCCCAGCTGGTATCGGCGAAGGGCGACGGCGCGACCGCGCTGCCGCCCTCCCTCGTCCGCCCCGCCCACTGGCCGGACACCGGTGCGTCAGCCGGCAGTCCCGCGCCGCCTGCTGACCCGCCGCAGCGCGAACAGCCCGCCTGACGCGAGGGCCGCCGCGCCGATCAGCGCCACCGGCAGCAGGAACCCGGAGGAGCCGCCCGCGCCCGTGCCCGACGCCTCCGCCACGCGGCCGTGCCGGGCCGCGGGCGCCGCGCCGTGGACACCGCGCGTGCCGTCGGCGCCGGCCGCCTGCACGCGCGGCGGGGGCCTGAGCGAGCCCACCGGGGTGGTGTGCCCGTCGGCCTCGAAGCCCCAGTCGAGCAGCTCGCGCGCCTCGTTGTAGACGGCCTCCGACTCGCCCGACTGCGGGTTCATCACGGTCACCAGGATCGTCCTGTCGCCGTGCCGCGCCGCCGCGATCAGGGTGTTGCCGGCCTGCGAGGTGTAGCCGTTCTTGATGCCGATCATGCCCGGGTAGGTCTGCACGCCGTGCGCGCCGCTGAGCAGCCGGTTGGTGTTCTGGATGCCGAAGGTGGCGCCCGGCTGGCCCGGGAACTGCGCGTCGCGCGTGGACGCGTACGCGGCGAACTGCGGATTGCTGAGGCCGGCGCGGCCGAAGACCGCGAGGTCGAACGCCGACGAGACCTGGCCGGGGTGGTCGTACCCGTCACAGGACACCACGTGTGTGTCCCGCGCGCCGAGCCGCTTCGCCTCGCGCTGCATCTGCGCGACGGTCGTATCCCAGCCGCCGTTCATGGCGGCCAGCGCGTGCACGGCGTCGCTGCCCGAGCTGAGGAACACGCCCCGCCACAGGTCGGACACGTGGTACGACTCGCCCGGCACGATGCCCACCATGCTCGCGCCCGGCTCGATGCCCGACAGGTCCGCCTGGGTGACGGTGCGCTGTGCCGAGGCGGACAGGTGGGGCATCGCGGTGAGCGCGAACAGTGTCTTCAGCGTGGACGCGGGCGGCAGCTTGCGGTGCGCGTTGTCGGCGGCGAGCACGTCGCCCGTGTCGGCGTCCGCGACGAGCCAGGACAGCGCGGAGATGTCACCGGGCGGCGCGGGCGTGCCGGGCGCGGGCTTCGCCTGCGTGCCGCTGTCGTAGAGGGCCGAACTGTCGACGTACGGGGGAGCGGGCGCGGGCGGTAGGGGGTCGGCCCGCGGCAGGGCGGGCGGGGATACGGTGAGGGCGGGGGCGGACCGCGCGGGTACGGCCGCCCGGGCGGCGCCGGGCAGGAGCACGAGCAGGCCTGCGGCAAGGGCGGCCGTCCCGGTGAGCGCGGAGCGCGTCGCGGATCTGATGAACATTCAGCCACGGTAAGAACGCACGGCCGACCCCGCATCGCCACGTCCGCCGACCGGAGGTACGCCCCGCGCGGGGGCGCCCCCGCCGGGACGGGCTCGCGGCCCATCCGCCCCATGCCGCTGCGCGGCCCGCGCTGCGTGAGCGCCCGGCCCCCTGCGGGACGTGGCCCGCTCCGCAGGCGCCAGTGCGCCTGGGCCTTACGCGGGGCCGCTGCCCCGCCCGACGCCAGGGTGTGCCCGGCCGCGCGGGGGTGGTGCACCTCCCCGGCACACGGGTGCTCCGGGCAGGTGTGGCGTGGGCGCCTGGTCCGCTGTGGGACGCTCCCGGTCCGGCACGCCGGTGCGCCTGACCCCCATGCGGGGCCCCGGCCCGACGCCGGGGTGTGCTCGGCCGCATGGGGGTGGTGCACCTGCTCGGCGCACAGGTGTGTGTGCAGCCGCAGGGGGCGGTGGCGCCCGGCACGCCGGTGCGCCTGGCTCTCACGCGAGGTGCGGCCCGGCGCGGCCGTGCGCGCCGCTGCCTGGCGGCCGG
>NZ_JAGIQL010000085.1 GCF_017813245.1 Streptomyces montanisoli | reverse complement strand
CCTCACCAGCCGGAGCACGGCATACGAGGTGCATCGGAGACAGGTGTCCAGACGTGTGCTCTCCCGACCTGGCGGGCGGCGCCGCCCCCACACCCCAGGCATCGCCGCAACCCGCCACCTGGCGCGGCGGCCCAGTGGCTGCCCACCGCCCGGGCGGTCCCGCGGCCGGCGGTCCCGTGGCTTCGCCGCGGGGTGCGAGATTCGTCACTGTGGCTCGTGGGCCGATACGGAATGTGCGGGCCTCCGCGTCTGCTGCACTGGGCAGGGGCCACTCGCGTGGGCCCCTGTTCTCGTGTGCGCCGGGCAATGGTGCTCAGCGCGACCGGCCGCGGGAGCCGGCGACGGCCCCCGGGCGCCCGTCCTGCTCCCGTGCCCCTGACCGCCCACTCCGGAAGGTTTCCCTGCCGTCATGCCATTGGCACTGCTGGCCCTGGCTGTCGTCGCGTTCGGCATAGGCACGACCGAGTTCGTCACGATGGGGCTGCTGCCCCAGATCGCTGACGGCGTCGGCGTGTCCGTGCCGCACGCCGGCAACCTCGTCTCGGCGTACGCGCTCGGCGTCGTCGTCGGCGCTCCCCTGCTGACCGGCATCGGCGCCCGGATACCGCACAAGCGGCTGCTGCTGCTCCTGTCCGGGCTCTTCATCGTCGGCAACACCGCCTCGGCGCTTGCCCCGAACTTCGGGCTGCTCTTCGCGGCCCGCGTGCTCGCGGGCCTGCCGCACGGCGCGCTGTTCGGCGTCGGCGCCGTCGTCGCCTCACGGCTCGTCGCGCCGGGACGCGCGGCACGCGCCGTCGCGACCATGTTCCTCGGGCTCACCGTCGCCAACATCGTCGGCGTGCCCGCAGGCACGGCGCTCGGCCAGCAGCTCGGCTGGCGGTACGCCTACTTCGCGGTCGCCGTGATCGGCCTGATCGCGTTCGCCGCGCTGGCGTTCCTCGTCCCGCACCAGCCGCGCGGCTCGCAGTCCGGCATCCGCCACGAGCTGCGCGCCATGGGCAACCGGCAGATCGCGCTCGGCCTGATCACGGCCGTCGTCGGGTTCGGCGGGTTCTTCGCCGTCTACAGCTACCTCGTGCCGATGCTCACGCACCTGACGGGCCTCTCCGACTCCTCGACGACCTGGGTGCTGGCGCTGTACGGCGTCGGCATGACGCTCGGCACGCTCGTCGCGGGCCCGCTCACGGACCGGGCCCTGCGCCCGACGCTGTACGCGGGGCTCGTCCTGCTCGCCGGGGCGCTGGTGACGTTCTACTTCACCGTCCACTCCACCGTGCCCGCGCTGGTCACGATCGCCTTCATCGGGGCCGTCGGCTCGCTCATCACGACGCCCGTCCAGATGCTGCTGATGGCCAAGGCCGAGAACGCGCCGACCATGGCCGCCGCCTCGAACCACTCGGCCTTCAACCTGGCCAACGCGGGCGGCGCCTGGCTCGGCGGCCTGGTCATCTCGGCCGGCTGGGGCTGGGCCTCGCCGACCCTGGTCGGCGCGGTGCTCGCCGTGGCCGGGCTCGGCCTCGCCATCACCGGCGGCGTCCTGGACCGCGGCAGCCGCCGGTCGCCCGTGGTCGCCAAGTCGGCCGGAGCAGGGGTCGGGACGGGGGCCGACACCGGGCAGCTGTCCGCGCGGGGCCGGGAGGCTCAGGACGCGCAGGAGCCCACGCGCTGACCGCCCCCGGCCGCACCGACCGGGCGACGGGCCGCGGCTGGGCGACGGGCCGTCGCTGGGCGAGGGGCCGCCGACCGGCCGCCGGGCCCGCGGCTAATCGCCCTCGCGCTCCTTGTCGTCCATGCGGATAACGCACACCGCGACCGCGAGCAGGAGCGCGTGATCCGCGTCCTCCCGTACGACGTTGACCCCGTACGTCTCGCGCACCGTCAGCCAGCGGCGTGACACCTCCGCCAGCAGTTCGCCGTCGTACTCGATCGCGAACTCGCGGTCGAAGATCTTGCCGCTGACGTCGAGCTCCGTGCCCTCGACCAGGTCGACCCGGTAGTGGTTGCGCAGCAGCGAGAACCGCTTCTTGTGGATGGTCGCCAGCGGTTCGCCGTCCCGCTCGATCGTCATCGTGTCCCGCAGGCTGAACATCTTCTCGCGCAGCGTGATCAGGATCCGGCCGGAGGTGTCCTTGATCTCCAGGGTGTCCCGCAGCCGCAGCGCCTTGCCGTCGACGAGGAAGGCCTTGCGGCCGTGCTCGTCCTCGATCCAGTAGTCGTCGCCGATGCCGAAGATCCGGTCCCGCACTTGGTATTTCATGCGGCCATGCCTACCCGGCCGGACCCCGGGTCTCCCACACCAGGGCCACCGCGTCGTCCAGGCGCGCCAGTTCGACCGCCGTCATGGTCGGATTCGCCCGGCGGCGGGCCAGCGCGCCGGCGAGTGTTTCACGTGAAACAGGGGCGTGGGCCAACAGGCCCTTCAACACCGCCCGCACCGCAGGCACCGCCTCCCGCGGCACCCCGAAGTCGCCCACCACGACCTGCGCGAGGATCAGCGCCGACATCGCGCGGTCGAGGCCCGGATCGCCCTCCTCGGTGTTCGACCAGTCGATCACCATGGGCCCGTCCCGCGTGAGCATCACGTTCTCCGGGTGCAGGTCCAGGTGGAGGATGCGCCCGGCGCCCGACCGCGGCGGCACGGCGTGCAGCCGCCGCAGCAGCCGAGCCAGCAGCACGCCCGCCTCCCGCGGCTCGGTCTCCCCCGCCAGCAGGGACGCAGCGAGCGTCGGACCCGTCAACCTCCGCATCACCAGGTCCGCGACGGCGTCGTCGTCGCGCCATGGACGCACCTCCGGCACGGGATACCCGTGCCGGCGCAGGTACGCCATGACCTCGGCCTCACCCGAGGCGTCCAGCCCGCCGCGGTACCGGCGCAGCACCCAACCGCCGTCGTCGTCGGCGTCGCCACCCAGCGCGTACACGTCCGCGTCCCGCCCGGCCCCCAGGAGCCTGCCCGGCTCCGCCCGCTCCCCTGTCCCCATGGCCGCGAACCTATGCGAACCACGACGTCATGGCACCCTTGACTCCATGAACGACCTCGCCTCCGCGCCCGCACCCCGCCGCGCCCGCGTCCGTGCCCCCGAGCTGATCGGCAAGGGCGGGTGGATCAATACCGGCGGCAAGGATCTGTCTCTGGCGGATTTCCGAGGTCGCACATTGATCGTGGATTTCTGGACATTCTGCTGCGTGAACTGCCTGCACGCCATGGACTCCCTGCGGGATCTTGAGGAGAACCACAAGGACACCGTCGTGGTCGTCGGTGTGCACTCGCCGAAGTTCGTGCACGAGGCCGAGCACGCGGCCGTCGTGGACGCCGTCGAGCGGTACGAGGTGCGCCACCCCGTGCTCGACGACCCCGAGCTCGCCACGTGGAAGCAGTACGCGGTGCACGCCTGGCCGACCCTCGTCGTGATCGACCCCGAGGGCTACATCGTCGCCCAGCACGCCGGCGAGGGGCACACCCACGCGATCGAGCAGCTGGTGAACGAGCTGGAGGCCGAGCACGCGGCGAAGGGCACGCTGCGGCGCGGTGACGGGCCGTACGTGGAGCCCGAGCCGGTCGCGACCGACCTGCGCTTCCCCGGCAAGGCGGTCGTCCTGCCCGGCAGCGGCCACTTCCTCGTCTCGGACACGACCCGCCACCAGCTGGTGGAGCTCGCCGAGGACGGCGAGACCGTGGTGCGGCGCGTCGGCAGCGGCGAGCGCGGCTTCGGTCCCGGCGCCTTCCGCGAGCCGCAGGGCCTCGCCCTGCTGCCCGACGGGACGGTGGCCGTGGCGGACACCGTGAACCACGCGCTGCGCGCGTACGACCCGGCGACCGGCGCCGTCACGACGATCGCGGGCACCGGCAAGCAGTGGTGGTGGCACGAGTCCCCCACCTCAGGACCGGCCACCGAGGTGCCGCTCTCGTCGCCGTGGGACGTCGCGTGGTGGCACGACCGGCTGTGGATCGCCATGGCGGGCGTGCACCAGCTGTGGACGTACGACCCGGCCGCCGGCACGGTCGAGGCCGTCGCGGGGACGACCGGCGAGGGCCTGGTGGACGGCCCTGCCGAACAGGCGCTGTTCGCGCAGCCGTCGGGTCTCGCCGTCGCGGGCGACCGGCTGTGGGTCGCGGACTCCGAGAACAGCGCGCTGCGGTACGTGGAGCGCGCGCAGGACGGCTCGTACACCGTCGGCACCGCCGTCGGGCTCGGCCTCTTCGACTTCGGCCACCGCGACGGCCCGGCGGACCAGGCGCTGCTCCAGCACCCACTGGGGGTGACCGCGCTGCCCGACGGCTCGCTCGCGGTCTCCGACACGTACAACCACGCGCTGCGCCGCTACGACCCGGCGAGCGGCGAGGTCACCACGCTCGCCACCGACCTGCGGGAGCCGTCGGGCGCGGTCCTCGTGGGCGACGAGATCGTCGTGGTGGAGTCGGGCCGGCACCGGCTGACGCGGCTGCGGCTGCCCGACGAGTCGGTCAGGGTGGACGCGGTGGCGCACCGCACCCGGCGTGCCGCGACGGACGTGGCGCCCGGCAAGGTCCGCCTCGACGTGGTCTTCTCCGCGCCGGGCGGGCAGAAGCTGGACACGCGGTACGGGCCCTCGACGCGCCTGCTGGTGTCGTCGACGCCGCCCGAGCTGCTGCTGGAGGGCGAGGGCGCCGGCACGGACCTCGTGCGCGACCTGGTGCTGGCCGACGGGATCGGCGAGGGCGTGCTGCACGTGTCGGCGATGGCCGCGTCGTGCGACGACGACCCGGCGATCGAGTTCCCCGCCTGCCACGTCCACCAGCAGGACTGGGGCGTCCCCGTGCGCGTCACCCCGGACGGCACGGGCCGCCTCGGGCTCGTACTCGCGGGGATGGACGCGGAGGGCACGGAGGCCGCCGCCGAGGCCGCCGGCGCCTGACGGGCGTCGCCGACGCCTGGCAGGCGTCACCGGCGCCTGGCAGGCGTCACCGGCGCCTGGCAGGCGTCAGAGGATCGGGCCGTGGTGGTGGTCGCGTTCCACGACCGTCTCCTCCAGAACGGCGCCGCGCCTGCGGCGGGCGATGCTGGTGATGGTCGCGATGCCGATGATGCCGACGGCCATGAGGATGATCCCCACCAGGTCGAGGTTCACCCCTTTCATGTGCCAGTCGGTCGCGAACGTGAGGATCGCGCCGATCGCGATGAGGGCGATGCTTCCGCCTATGCCCATGAGTCCCGCCTCCTGTTACGAGTGGTGGCCTTCCGGGCCTTGACCTCGGTTACCCCACAAGGGAACAGGCATGCGGGCGGCGGCTCCTGGTATCGCGTCAGCCGACGTGTCAGACACCGCGTCAGCCGCTCGTCGGCGCCTCGGGAATCAGCCCTCCAGGAACGCCGTCAGGGCGTTGGCCAGGTGGAACGGGTCGTCGGCGCCGCACAGTTCGCGTGCGCTGTGCATCGACAGGATGGCCACGCCGATGTCGACGGTCGTGATGCCGTGGCGGGCCGCCGTGATCGGGCCGATCGTCGTCCCGCACGGCATCGCGTTGTTCGACACGAACGACTGCCACGGCACGCCCGCGCGCTCGCAGACCGCGGCGAAGGCCGCGCGGCCCGCGCCGTCCGTCGCGTACCGCATGTTGACGTTGACCTTGAGGATCGGGCCGCCGTTGGCGCGCGGCTGGTGCGTCGGGTCGTGCCGCTCTGCGTAGTTGGGGTGCACGGCGTGGCCCGTGTCGGAGGAGAGGCAGACGGTGCCGGCGAAGGCGCGCGCCCGGTCCTCGAAGGTGCCGCCGCGCGCCAGCACCGAGCGTTCGAGCACGGTGCCGAGGAGCGGGCCGTCGGCGCCGGTGTCCGACTGGGAGCCGTTCTCCTCGTGGTCGAAGGCGGCGAGCACCGGGATGTACGGGAGGTCCGCGCCGGCCGTCGTCACGGCCGCGGCGAGGGCGGCGGTCGCCGCGTGGACGGAGAGGAGGTTGTCCATCCGGGGGCCCGCGACGAGCTCGCGGTCGCGCCCCAGGTAGGCCGGTGGCTCCACGGGGTATGGCATGAGGTCCCAGCCGACGATGTCGTCCGCCGCGACGCCGACCTCGTCGGCGACGAACGCGAGCAGGTCGCCCTCGCGGGCGTCGCCGAGACCCCAGACGGGCTGCATGTGGCGCTGCCGGTCCAGCTTGAGGCCGTCGTTGTTGACGGACCTGTCCAGGTGCACGGCCAGCTGCGGGACCCGCAGCACCGGGCGGTCGACGGTGACGAGCCGGTCGCTGCCGTCGCGCAGGGTGATCCGCCCGGCGAGGCCGAGGTCGCGGTCGAGCCAGGTGTTCAGGAGCGCCCCGCCGTAGACCTCCACGGCGACCTGGCGCCAGCCGTGCGCGCCGGTGTCGGGCAGCGGCTTGACCCGCAGGTTGGGCGAGTCGGTGTGGGCGCCGATGATGCGGAACGGGGTGTGCGCGCTCGCGCCCTCCGGGACGTACCAGGCCACGATCGCGCCGCCGCGCAGCACGTACCTGCCGCCCGCCGTGCCGTCCCAGGCGTCGGTCTCGAAGACCTGCCGGAACCCCGCCTTCTCCAGGCGGGCCGCGGCGTTCGCCACCGCGTGGTACGGGGACGGCGAGGCCGCGAGGAAGGCCATCAGGTCGTCGGTGTGGCCACGGTCGAACGGCGCGGTGGGGCGGCCGGCGGAAGTGCTCATGGAACTCACCCTAACGACGGGTGACGGGACCACGGCCGACCTCACCGGTTCTCTTCCCCGCGCTGCAGCTTCCGGAGGGGGTGACGAAACGGGCCAATGCCCTGAGCGCGGCCAATGTGCGCGCCGAGCGCGGCCCTGGTCAGTGCGGGTGCGGGCTGGCAGGATCGCCCCCATGTCCACGCTGCTCTCCCGTATCGGCAGGCGCCGGGCCGTGCGGGGCGCGGTCGCCGGTGCCGTCGTGCTCGGCCTGCTGCTGTGGTGGCTGCTTCCGCTGGGCGAGGAACCACCGAGCGGGACGATCACGTTCAGCACGGGCACCCGCGCGGGCGTCTACCAGAAGTACGGCGAGCTGCTGCGCGCCGCACTGCGCGAGGACATGCCGAATCTGGACGTACGGCTGATGACCAGCGCGGGCTCGCAGGAGAACGTCGAGCGGGTGGCGACCGGCAAGGCCGACTTCACGATCGCGGCGGCCGACGCCGTCGAGACGTACAAGCTGGCCGGCGCCCCGGGCGCAGGAAGGCTGCGCGGGGTCACCCGGCTCTACGACGACTACGTGCAGCTGGTCGTGCCGAACGACTCGGACATCCGGTCGGTGGCCGACCTGCGCGGCAAGCGGGTGGCCATCGGGCCGGCCGACTCGGGGGTGCGGCTGATCGCCACCCGGCTGCTGAAGGCCGTGGGCATCGACCCCGAGACGGACATCACGCCACGGGCGGACGGGATCGACACCGGCCCCGGGCGCCTCGGCGCCGGGCTCGACGCGTTCTTCTGGTCCGGCGGTGTGCCCACGGACGGCCTCAGGAAAATAGCGGAGAAGTCCGCGTTCCGGTTCGTGCCGATCGGCGACGACCTGGTCACCAAGCTGCACGAGTCGGGCGGTGCGACCCGCTACTACCGCACCACCAACATGCCGGAGTCGGCCTACCCCACCGTGCAGAACGGCGCCGTGGTGCCCACCATGGCGGTGTCCAACCTGCTGGTGACCCGCGCGGACGTCGATCCGCGGCTCACCGAGTGGCTGACCAGGACCGTACTCGACAGCCGCGACGGCATCGGCGCGCACGTGCACTCCGCGCAGCTGGTGGACCTGCGCACCGCGATATACACCGACCCGCTGGAGCTGCACGAGGGCGCTCGGCGCTACTACCGGTCGGTCAAGCCCTAGGTCCTGTCCGGGGTGCCCGTCCTGGGCACCCTGACCGTGACCTCCAGGCCGTGCGGCTCGTGGTGGCCGAAGGAGATCGAGCCGTCGCCCGCCGCGAGCAGTGCACGGCAGATGGACAGGCCCAGACCGGAGCCGTTGATGTTCTGGTGGCGCCCACTGCGCCAGAGACGGTCCCCCACGCGCGCGAGCTCCTCGTCGGTCAGCCCGGGACCGTTGTCGGTGACGACGACGGTGACGGCGTCCCCGGCGGGGGCGACCTCGATCCGCACGGTCTCGTCGGGGGGCGTGAACTTCACCGCGTTGTCGATGACCGCGTCCAGGGCGCTGGACAGGGTCACCGGGTCGGCCCAGCCCGTGGTCGGCGGGCAGTCGCCGACCAGCCGTACGCCCTTGGCCTCGGCCGTCGGTGCCCAGGCCGCCACGCGCTCCGCGGTCAGCGCGCCGACGTCGGTGACCTCGAGGTCGGCCTGGCTGTGCTCGGCCAGTGCCAGGTCGAGCAGGTCGTCAAGGACCCGGGCCAGACGCTTGCCCTCGGTCCGGACGGACGCGATCTCCTCGTTCCCCTCGGGCAGTTCGAGGGCCAGCAGCTCGATGCGGAGCAGGAGCGCGGCGAGCGGGTTGCGCAGCTGGTGCGAGGCGTCGGCGACGAAGGCGCGCTGCTGCTCAAGCACGTCCTCCACGTGGTCCGCCATCTCGTTGAAGGACCCCGCCAGACGTCTGAGCTCCGGCGGCCCGCCGGCCGGTGCGACCCGGGACTTGAGCCGTCCGGTGGCGATGTCGTGGGTGGTGGCGTCGAGCACCCGCACCGGTCTGAGCACCCAGCCGGTCAGCCGCAGTGCGGCGCCGACGGCGAGCAGCATCGCGGCGAACTCCCCGGCGCCGATGACCAGCCAGCCGCGCAGGGTGCTCAAGCGCATCGAGTCGGTCGGCGACTCGGTGACCACGGCCGCGACCACGTCGCCGTCCCGGATGACCGGCGAGGCCACCACCACTCGGCCGTCCTGCCAGGGCCACACCTGCGCGGGATCGTGGCTGCGGCGGCTGAGCAGCGCCTCGTCGAAGGAGCCGCGGACCTCACCGGTCCGGGGCAGGAACCACGTCGTGGGCGCGTTGGCCATCGGGATCTGGTTGCGGTAGAAGACGCCCACCTTGATGCCGTAGACCTCGTAGTAGCTGGTCAGCTCGGTCTGAAGGGTCTCAAGGCGCTCGTCCGTACTCGTCCGGCGTGGGCCGCCGGGACCGTCCTCGGTGACGAACTGGGCGAGCGCGGCGAAACGTGCCGTGTCGTCTATGCGGTCGACGACGACCTTCTGCTGCTGCGCGCGGGCGACGCTGACGGCGAGCGGCACGCCGAGCGCGAGCAGTACGGCCGCCATCAGGACGATGAGCAGCGGGAGCAGACGTGTGCTCACCCTGCCCCTTGGGCGGTGGGGGCGGCGAGGCGGTAGCCGACGCCGCGGACGGTCTCGACCAGCGCGGGCATGCGGAGCTTGGAGCGCAGGGAGGCGACGTGGACCTCCAGGGTGCGCCCTGTCCCCTCCCAACTGGTGCGCCAGACCTCGCTGATGATCTGCTCGCGGCGGAAGACCACACCGGGGCGCTGGGCGAGCAGGGCGAGCAGATCGAACTCCTTGCGGGTGAGTTGGACGACCGAACCGTTCACGCTCACCTGACGTGTCGGCAGCTCGATGCGGACGGCTCCGAGGCGCACGACGGTCTCGGTGCCCCCGGTGCTCCCGGTGGCGTCCTCGTGGACGGTGCGCCGGCTGACCGCGTGGATCCGGGCGAGCAGTTCCCCGGCGTCGTACGGCTTGACCACGTAGTCGTCGGCGCCCAGGTTGAGGCCGTGGATGCGGGAGCGGACGTCGGAGCGCGCGGTGACCATGATGACCGGGGTGCTGGTGCGCTTGCGTATCTTGCCGCAGACCTCGTAGCCGTCCTGGTCGGGCAGGCCCAGGTCGAGCAGGACGACGCCGAAGCCGTCGGCCTCGGGGACGAGCGCCTGGAGCGCTTCCTCGCCGCTGCGCGCATGGGTGACGTCGAAGCCGTGCCGCGCCAGGACCGCGGACACGGCGGCGGCCACGTGGTTGTCGTCCTCGACGAGCAGCAGTCTCATCCGGGCTCCCTCCGGTTCATCGGCCGTACGCTCGGCGCGGGTGGGAATCAATAGGAATCAGGGGCACGCGCGCGCGTCCTGTGCAGTGACGCCGATGCGAGGGGACGGCGTCAAGAGGCTTCCCCTCGCGGCCGCTCGAAGTTATCCGGCCGATATGTGCCCAGCTCACAAGCGCTACGACTCGTGCCCGA
The DNA here is from genome assembly GCF_017813245.1 of Streptomyces montanisoli. GTDB lineage: Bacteria > Actinomycetota > Actinomycetes > Streptomycetales > Streptomycetaceae > Streptomyces > Streptomyces montanisoli. The sequence goes on along the minus strand of NZ_JAGIQL010000085.1, from coordinate 18,335 downwards.
CGGCTACCGGACCGTGATGCTCAGATCTCGCTCAGATGTAGAGACGCGGAGTGGCACGGGTCACTACTGTCCTGCGAAACCCAGGAGGACGGAGCCCGAGAGCGATGACCGCAGTATCGGTGGCCACGGAAGACAAGGCTGCGACCGGCGAACTGGTCGTCCTGAACAGTGTCAACAAGCACTTCGGCGCGTTGCACGTGCTCCAGGACATCGACCTGACGATCCACCGCGGCGAGGTCGTCGTGGTCATCGGGCCCTCGGGGTCCGGCAAGTCCACTCTGTGCCGCACCATCAACCGCCTGGAGACCGTCGACTCCGGTTCGATCACGATCGACGGCAAGCCGCTGCCCGCTGAGGGCAAGGAGCTGGCCAGGCTGCGGGCCGATGTCGGCATGGTCTTCCAGTCCTTCAACCTCTTCGCGCACAAGACGGTGCTCGAGAACGTGACCCTTGGCCAGGTCAAGGTCCGCAAGGCCGACGCCAGGAAGGCCGAGGAGACGGCCCGCGCCCTGCTCGACCGGGTCGGCGTCGGCGCCCAGGCGGACAAGTACCCGGCGCAGCTCTCCGGCGGTCAGCAGCAGCGTGTCGCCATCGCGCGGGCGCTGGCGATGGGCCCGAAGGTCATGCTCTTCGACGAGCCGACGTCGGCCCTCGACCCCGAGATGATCAACGAGGTGCTCGAGGTCATGAAGCAGCTCGCCGAGGACGGGATGACCATGATCGTGGTCACGCACGAGATGGGCTTCGCCCGCTCGGCGGCCAACCGCGTGGTGTTCATGGCGGACGGCCGCATCGTCGAGGAAGCCACGCCGGACCAGTTCTTCAGCAATCCGCGCAGCGACCGTGCCAAGGACTTCCTGTCGAAGATCCTGCACCACTGATTTCCCGAGGCGGCCGAGACGTCCCGCGTCGCCCGTCGTGGCGGCCGGAACCGTACGCGGCCGCGTCCGATCGCAGCTCGATCACAGCCAAAGGATGTTCACCATGAAGCTTCGCAAGGTCTCCGCCGCCTCGGCCGCCGTGCTCGCCCTCGCCGTGACCGCCACCGCGTGCGGCGGCGGTGACAAGAAGGACAGCGGTTCGTCCGGCGGCAGCGGCGGCGACAAGAAGATCGCCATCGGCATCAAGTTCGACCAGCCCGGACTCGGCCAGAAGACCCCGGACGGCTACGCCGGCTTCGACGTGGACGTCGCCACGTACGTCGCCAAGAAGCTCGGCTACACCGAGGACCAGATCGAGTGGAAGGAGTCGAAGAGCGCCGACCGCGAGACCATGCTGCAGCGCGGCGACGTCGACTTCATCGCCGCCACGTACTCGATCACTCCCGAGCGCCAGCAGAAGGTCGACTTCGCCGGCCCCTACCTGCTGGCCCACCAGGACGTGCTGCTCCGCGCCGACGACGACAAGGTCAAGTCGCCCGGGGACCTGAACGCCGCGAAGCTCTGCTCGGTCACCGGCTCGACCTCCGCCCAGAACGTCAAGAAGAAGCTGGCTCCCAAGGCGCAGCTGCAGCCGTACCCGACGTACTCGGCCTGCCTGCCGGGTCTGCAGAACGGCGCCATCGACGCGCTCACCACGGACGACTCGATCCTCGCCGGTTACGCCTCCCAGGCGCAGTTCAAGGGCAAGTTCAAGCTCGGCGGCTTCAAGCTGACGAACGAGAACTACGGCATCGGCGTCAAGAAGGGCAGCGACCTCAAGACCAAGATCAACAAGGCCCTCGAGGAAATGGTCACGGACAAGTCCTGGGACAAGGCCGTCAAGGACAACTTCGGCCCGGCCGGCTACAAGAACGAGCCGGCGCCGAAGATCGGCGACATCAAGAGCTGAGGCCGGGCCTGGCCGGGCCGGGCCTGGCTGAGGCCGGGCCTGGCTGAGGCCGGGCCTGACAGGGTGCGCCGCCCCACGGCAGGGGCGGCGCGCCGGGGCGGGCATTCCTACACCCGGAAGCGCGGGAGATCGTGTTCGACTTTCTTCAGGATTACGACCTGGCGGGTGCCGTCTGGACGACAGTGCAGCTCGCTGTGCTCTCGGCCGTCGGCTCCCTGATCTGGGGCACCATGCTGGCCGCCATGCGGGTCGGCCCGGTTCCGTTGATGCGCGCTTTCGGAACCGCGTACGTGAACATCGTCCGGAACATCCCGCTGACCGTGATCATTCTGTTCGCGTCCCTGGGGCTGAACCAGACGCTGGGAGTCACGCTCGGCGCGGGAGGTGACTTCAAGACGATCAACTTCCGGCTCGCCGTCCTGGGCCTGATCCTCTACACGTCGTCGTTCGTGTGCGAGGCGCTGCGCTCCGGCATCAACACGGTGCCGGTCGGCCAGGCGGAGGCGGCCCGGGCCCTCGGCCTGGGCTTCGGTCAGGTGCTCCGGCTGGTGGTGCTGCCGCAGGCGTTCCGCTCGTCCGTCATTCCGCTGGCGAACGTGCTGATCGCGCTGATCAAGAACACCACGGTCGCCGCCGCCATCGGTGTGGCGGAAACGGCGCTGCTGATGAAGGAGATGATCGAGAACGAGGCTCAGCTGCTGCTGATCGCCGCGGTCATCGCTCTCGTGTTCGTGGTGTTGACACTGCCGACCGGCCTGATACTCGGCTGGGTGGGCAAGAAGGTGGCGGTCAAGCGATGAGCTCGGTCCTCCACGACGCGCAGGGCCCCCGTGCCAAGCGTCGCAACATCGTCTTCACGGTCGTCTTCCTGGCCGTCTTCGCCGCCCTGCTGTGGTGGGTGTTCGGCACCCTCACCGACAAGGGCCAGCTGCGGTGGGTCCTGTGGAAGCCGTTCTTCACCGGCACCGAGGCGTGGTCGACGTACATCTGGCCGGGCCTGCAGAACACCCTGGAGGCCGCGGTTCTCGCGGTGGTCATCGCCCTGCCGCTCGGCGCCGTGCTGGGCATCGCCCGGCTCTCCGACCACAGGTGGGTCCGGGTGCCGGCCGCGATCGTGGTCGAGTTCTTCCGGTCCATACCCGTCCTGGTCCTGATGATCTTCGGTCTCGCGCTGTTCGCGGAGTACACGGGCGTCAGTTCGGACGACCGCCCGCTCTACGCCGTCGTCACCGGCCTGGTGCTGTACAACGCCTCCGTCCTCGCCGAGATCGTCCGGTCCGGCATCCTGGCCCTCCCCAAGGGCCAGGCCGAGGGCGCGATGGCGATCGGGCTGCGCAAGGGTCAGGTCATGCGGCTGATCCTGCTGCCGCAGGCGGTCACGGCGATGCTGCCGGGCATCGTCAGCCAGCTGGTCGTGATCCTCAAGGACACCGCGCTCGGTGGCGCCGTCCTCACCTTCCCCGAACTGCTTGCCTCGGCCAACACGATGAGCGGCTACTACGGCGCCAACGTGATCGCCGGCTACACCGTGGTGGCCGCGATCTACATCGCGCTCAACTTCTCCCTCGCCACCTTCGCGAGTTGGCTGGAGCGCCGGCTGCGGCGGGGGAAGAAGTCGACCGGTGCCGTGCTGCGTGCGGACGACGTGGAGACCGCCGACGCCGGAGCCGCCGGCAAGGTCTGACGCTCCTGACGCACCTGACACCCGGTCACGTCGTACGACCGTCAACGGAGGCCGTGGCATGAACGTCACGGCCTCCACCGGGTGCGGGGGCGCGCACGAGGCGGCTCAGCCCCGCGCCCCGACTGTCAGTTCCCGCGGATGACGTTGCCCGGGTCGTGAAGCCAGACGTCGTGCGCGTCGGCTGTCACGGTGAGGCCGAACCCCTCGGCGCCGGGCGCGCCTTCGCGGATGTACGCGCGGTGCTCGGCCTCGATCTCCGCCCACAGGTTCCGTGGCCCGTACTGGAGCGCCTCGCCGGCCGCGGCGGTTGCGGCCGAGCCGTCCGCCGCCCGCGCCCATACCCGGACGCCCTCGCCGGTCACGGCGTGCTGGAGGGATACGCCCGGGAGACGGGCGCCCAGGTACAGGGCGGCTCCGAGTGACAGCAGGTCGGCGGGGTCCAGGTCCGTCGTGGAGGCGCGGGCCGTGGAACTGTCGACGTCGGCGCGGTCGCCGCCGCCGTCGCGCTGGGCGCGCAGGAGCACGTACGAGGCGCCACCGTGGAACCGCCCCTCGGCCATGCCGTCCGGGCGGCGCACCAGCCGCACGACGGCGCCGCTCCAGAACTCGCGGTGCAGCGGGAGGACGAGGCGCCCGCAGGGCCGCAGTTGCTCGATCCACGCGTACGGCACGCGCCGGACGGCGCAGGTGGAGACGACCCGGTCGAACGGCGCGGCGTCGGGCCACCCGCGACCGCCGTCACCCTGACGCAGCCGTGGCGCATGCCCGGCCCGGGCGAGGTGCTGGGCGGCGAGGCGGGCCATGGCCGGGTCGAGCTCGATCGAGTGGACGCGGCTGTCGTCACCGAGGTAGCGGGCCAGCAGCGCGGCGACGTGCCCGGACGCGGTGCCGATCTCGAGAACGCGGTGCGCGGGTTCGAGCTCCAGCAGGCCGAGCATGCGCGCCACCATGCTGGGCTTGCTGTTGGAGGACGTGGCGACGGCGGGGCCGCCCTCGGCACCGTCATCCACCTGGATGACGACAGGCTCGTCGGAGGCGACGAGCGGCCACCACTCGGCCGGGCCGACGGGCTCGCAGCGCTCGGGGCCCTGGCGCCAGACACGGTCGGGGACGAAGAGGTGGCGGGGCAGTTCCTGCCACACCGCGCGCCAGCGCGGGGTCAGGAGACCGCGCTCGTCCAGCGACCGGACGAGCGCGGTGTGGCCCCCTGTGGCGTCAGGGACGGTCGGCATGCGTCAGCCCTCGGTCGCCTCGCCGTCACCACCGCCGGACGGTCCGGATCCGTCCGGGGAGGGCGGCGCGGGCGGCGGACTCCACGGCTTGTCGGACGGCTCGCCGCCGTGCTTGCCCGCGTCCGCTACCGCTGTGCGTTCCATGGTGGTTCTCCTTGTCTTGTGGTCACAGTGCTGGGTTGGTCCTGCTGCAGCAGAGGCAGCGCAGCTGATCTACGTGGGGGTCGTCACGAGACGGTTCTGGCGCATTCGGGATGGGCGCGCGGGAAGACGTGTGTGCGGTAGATGGGGTCACGGCACTGGCCGAGGTCCGTGACGTGGTCCGAGCGCACGGGCCGGTCGCAGTACGCGCAGTGGGTGCCGCGCCGCTGACCTGCCGTGAGGTGGGTGATGTCGAGCGAGGGCTTGGCCGTCGTGGTCACCAGGTGCGAGCCGGGCTCCGGTTCGACGGGCCCGTCGGTTGATCCGGGGGAGTCCATGTCCAGGAACGTAGGGGCGCTTTGGCGACGCGTTCCAGCGATGTGCAGAATTGTGCGTGCCGTCTCACCTGATGGTGTTCATTGGCCTGAAGGGCCTTGACGGCCCGCAGCTACGGTCTCATCGTTACGCACACAAGTGCACAGTATCGAGGGAGAGATCAGCCATGTCACTACAGTTCATCGGCATCGACCCCGAGACCGGGGACAAGGCATCACCGACCGTCTGGGTCGACAGGGAGAAGCAGCAGATCGTGTTCCAGGGCTGGAAGCCCGACGCGGACCTCGAAGCCCAGTGCGCGGCCTTCGAGGTTCCCGGGCACGCGAAGGGCATCCCCGAGGGCGAGGCCGTCGTCACGATCCCCGCCCGCATGCTGAACATGGTCAGGGAGGCATGCGATGCCCTCGACGCGGCCGACGTTCGATGAGCTCATGGTGCGCTGCCGGACGGCCGCCCACCTCGAAATGCGGGACAGCTATGCCGTCGACTACGAGGAGGGGCCCTTCGCCGACTGGCGTGCCGGACGCCGCCTCGATCCGGGCGACCGGTCGTCCTGGTGGCGTCCTTGGCTCGACGTGATCTCGGAGACCGTCAGTCGCGGATCGACAGTCCGCAGGGCCCGGATCGTGTCCGAGCCGGTCAGCGAGTACACCCGGTTCCTGCACTCGGGTACCTTCACGAACGTGGCCGCAGGCGAGCAGGTGCGCTGGCTGCCACGCCGCAACGCCTCGGACCTCGCGCTCCCGGGCAACGACTTCTGGTTGTTCGACGACGAGTGGGTCCACTGGAACCACTTCAACGGCGACGGGGAGTGGGCAGGGGAGGAAATCACCGACGATCCGACGGCAGCCAAACTCTGCGCCGCAGCCTTCGACGCGGTCTGGGAGCGCGCAGTGCCGCACGACAACTACAAGATCAAGTAGTTCGACCGGACAGGCCAGCTCATGCCCGCATCACCGTCCCCTTCTGCCCAAGCTGCCCGCGAGGCCGTCGCACATCGGCTCCGGGACATGAGGCGGACGACGGGGCTGACGATCGCTGGGCTGGCCGCCCAATGCGGCTGGCATCACGCCAAGACGAGCCGGATCGAAAACGCGCGAACCGCGCCGACGGCCACGGACATCCGCAAGTGGTGCACGGCCTGCGGGTACGAGGACCAGGCAGAGCGTTTGATCGCCAAGTCCCTTCACGCGGAAGAGATGTACCGGGAGTGGCGCGAGCAGACCCGAGAGGGAATGCGCCGACTGCAGGAGAGCGCGGTCGCGTTCTTCCGGGAGACGGCACTTTTCCGCGTCTACTCGTCGACCATGGTGCCGGGGCTTCTCCAGACCGAGGGATACGCGGCCGCGCTGCTGTCAGCCATCGCCGACTTCCGGGAGATCGAGGTGAACGACGGTCCGGAGGCGGCCAGGGCGCGGGTCGAACGCTCCCACATTATTCACGAGTCCGGGCGCCGCTTCGTGTTCCTGCTGGAGGAGGGCGCGCTGCGATACCAACTCGGAGAAACCGAGGCGATGGCCGCCCAACTCGGCTACCTGCTGGCGGCGGGTGCGCTGCCTACCGTGTCAATGGGCATCATCCCGGACGGTACCCGTCGCCGGCGCATGTGGCCGCAGGAGACGTTTCACGTGTACGACGACCGCTTGGTGTCCGTAGAGTTGCTGTCGGCGGAGGTGACGATCACACAGCCGTCGGAAGTGCGTTTGTATCTGCGGGCGTTCGAGGAACTGCGCAGCATGGCGGTGTACGGACAGGACGCACGAGCACTCATCGTGAAGGCGATCGACGCGCTCTGAGCCTACTGAACAGGCAGAAGGTGCCCCCGGCGTCGCGTCAGATCGAGCCAGAGCGCTCGGCGGTTCGTCGCCGGCAGGCAGGGGGGCTCAGGAGGGGTCGCCGAGGCCCGCGGCGACCTCGGGCAGCCGGCCCATGGCCTGAGCCATGCGCAGCCCGTCCATGTAGTCGCGGACGTGCACGATCCGGCCGTCACGGACCCGCATCACGAGGAGGCCGGGAAGACTGAACGGCCGGCCGGTGGTGCCCACCGTCCCGGTGACGACCTGCTCCACGGTGATCACCTCGGGGTCGGTGCTCGGGTGGACGGCGACTTCGCGGATCTCCTGCGGCCGCGCCGGGCTCGCGCCCCAGATGGCCCGGTAGCCCGCGCGGACCTCTTCACGGCCCTGGTACCGCGCGGGCATGCCGGGGAAGAGAAAGGGGAATTCGTGGACGGCATCGGCCTCGTACAGGTCCGCGAGGTCGTCCGCGGACTTCGCGAGCATCGCCTGCCGGTAGCGGGCCAGGATCTCGCGGGGGCCCGAAGGGGCCGGGGTTGTGTGCGACATGCGGATGATCTCCGTTCGCTCAGCGGTCAGCAGGAGCGGCGAGGCCGCCAACTCGCCCTGCGAACGCCGAGTTGGAGCCCGTCGTCACCGCACACTACGCGCGGTGACGACGGGCCCGGGGATCAGCGGCCGAGCACGAATACCGGCTCGAAGTCGTGGTTGGTCTTGCAGCCGAGGTTCTCGTAGGTGTTGATCTTGGTGTCCGGGTCCGTCTTCACCAGGTGGTACTTGCAGGCCTGCTTGATCTCGCTGCCCTGGATCCCGCCGGGGAAGTCGATCTCCTTGTTCCAGAGGTACGGGGACTTGTAGCCGTCGACGTGGGCGGTCGCGTTCACGTCGATGCCGCCGGGGGCCTCGATCTCGTAGACCCATCCCGTCTTCGCCGCGCCGTACGTGGCGAACTTCTCCGCCACCCACTTCTCGCAACTGGTGCTGACGTGTGCGGTGTTCTGGCCGCCGCCCTTGACGATGTACTCGGCGAGCGGCGTGACCGCGTCGCCTCGCGGCGTGAAGCCTTCGTCGAAGATCTGCTGCACGTTCTCCCGGGTGTCGCCCCGCCACAGCGTGTTGGCGTCGTCGCGCCACTGCCAGTTCTCGTCCTGCGCCGCCTGCCTGACGGCCGGGGCGATGGACGGGGACGTGGTGGTCCGCCACCAGTCCGAATCGCGGAACGGCCCGACCGGCCCGCAGGGGCTGGTGTCGGGAGCCGGGGCCGCTGCCCGGGTGGCCCCGGGCGCGGGCGCGCTCGCGTCCGCCGGGGCGGTGATGGCCAGCGAAGCGACGGCGAGGGAAGTGGCGGCGGTGAGGCGCAGAACTGCCTTCAGCATGGCGAGAGCCCATCAGGTGGTCAACAGGACGGGCCCTTTTTACAACGGGCATTGATCACGAATACGGGCGAAACGATTCGTCCTCACCCTTCCGGGCGAAGTCGCCCTTACGCGTCGTCAGGTCCGCCGGCCGAGCACGTGGTCGACGGCCGCTCGCAGAACCTCCGTCTCCGTGGCCAGGATCGACTCCTCCGAGGGCAGCGCCCTCGCGATCGACAGTCCGGCGAGGACCGTTTCCAGGAACCTCGCACGCCGGGCGTTGTCCCCCTCGGGGACGGCTCCCTCGTCGCCGAGGACGGCCAGCCAGTACTCGACACGGCGGTGGGCCTCCCGTTCGATGGCGAGATAGGCGGCACGGTTGTCCTCGGTCGGCTCGTGCTCGATGTACGCCTTGAAGATCTCGCTCCAGCCCGCTCGCGCCTGTTCGCCCACCCCGGCGACGGAAAGCACCTGCCGCAGGCAGCCGACCAGCCGCTCCTCGGCCGTCACCGACCGGTCGTGGATCAGGTCGCCGGGGGTGATCGCGTCGTAGAGCGCGGCGAGGACCGCTTCCTGCAGGGCCCGCTGCGTCGGGAAGTGGTACCTGAGCGAGCCGGTGCTCACCCCCGCACGCGCCGCCACCGCACGGACGCTGAGCCGTGCCCCCGGGTCCTCCCCGACCATCGTCATCGCCGCGTGGACGATCTTGTCCCGACTGCCGGGCCCTGCCTCCCGCACCATGCGGCCACCTCCTGTTGACACAGTGTACTAGCACACCGTGATACGGTCTCCGGCGACTCGTAGTAGTACAGCGTGTTAGAGAGCGCGAGCAAGCCCATGCACCTCTCTGACCTCGGCAAACGAAGGGGATGTGAGATCCGATGGCGCGCCGTCAAGGGCCGTTCCAGTACCTGCGCACCGACCGCCGGGCGTACCTGCTCATCAACGTTCTCGTCTACGGAGCGCTCCTGCTCGGCATGGCGCTCGGCGTGCTCTTCCCCGGCCTGCACGCCGCGCGTACCGCGTCGCTCGCGGACGGCTCGCAGGGAGCGCTCGTGGACAAGGTGATCGGCAACGGATGGGTGTTCGGCGCGGTCATCTTCCTCGTCAACGTGTTCCCGACCGCGCTGCTCCTGATCGTCCTCCCGTCGCTGGTGATCCCGTTCGCGGGCCTCGCCGTCTTCGCGCTCAAGGCGTTCGACCTGGGCCTCACGCTCGCTCCCGTCGACAGGGCATCGGCGCTGACCCTCATACCGCACTCACTCACGCTGCTCATCGAGTTCCAGGCCTACGCGCTCGTGATGTTCGGCGTGTACCAGCTCGGCAGGGCCTGGCTCCGGCCGGCGGCCATCGGCGTCACCACGCACCGTCAGGGGTACGCGCGCGGTCTTGGACGGCTCGGCCGGCTCTGGCTTCCGGCACTCGCCCTGTTCGCCGTCGGCGCCGCCTACGAGGCCGTCGAGATCTACTTCCTCGTGCCGCGCGTACTCGGACTCGGGTCCTGAGACGCGCGAACGCCCCCCGCCGCGGCTCGGTTGCCGGGCAGGGGGCGTGAGGTACGCGTCCAGGGCGTGATGGTTCAGAACGCGGACTCGTCCAGCTCCATCAGCGAGACGTCCACGCCGTCCGCCAGCTGCCGCTGCGTCGTGACGTCCGGCAGGACGTTCGCCGCGAAGAACTTCGCCGCCGCGATCTTGCCCTGGTAGAAGGGCACGTCCTTCGCCGCCGCCGTCTCCAGCTTCTCCGCCGCCACGGCCGCGCCACGCAGCAGCAGGTAGCCGACGATCACGTCACCCGAAGCCAGCAGCAGGCGCGTGGTGTTGAGGCCGACCTTGTAGATGTTCTTGACGTCCTCGCCGGTGGCGGTGAGGTCCGTGAGCATCTTGCCCACGATGGCCTCCAGGTCGGCCGCCGCCTTCGCCAGCGACTCCCGGGCGCCCGCGAGGTCCGAGCCGCCGGTGGAGACCGCGAGGAACTGCTTGATCTCCTCGGCCAGCGTGTTCAGCGCGACGCCCTGGTCGCGGACGATCTTGCGGAAGAAGAAGTCCTGGCCCTGGATGGCCGTGGTGCCCTCGTAGAGGGTGTCGATCTTCGCGTCCCTGATGTACTGCTCGACCGGGTACTCCTGCAGGTAGCCGGAGCCCCCGAACGTCTGGAGCGACTGCGCGAGCTGCTCGTACGACCGCTCGGAGCCGTACCCCTTGACCACGGGGAGCAGCAGGTCGTTGAGGCCGTGCAGCGAGGTCGTGTCCTCCTCGGCGGCCTCCTTCGCGGCGATCTCGTCCTGCACGGACGCCGTATAGAGGACGAGCGCGCGCATGCCTTCCGCGTACGCCTTCTGCGTCATCAGGGAGCGGCGCACGTCGGGGTGGTGGGTGATGGTGACCTTGGGCGCGGACTTGTCCGTGAACTGCGCGAGGTCGGGGCCCTGGACGCGCTCCTTGGCGTACTCGAGCGCATTGAGGTAGCCGGTGGAGAGCGTGGCGATGGCCTTCGTGCCGACCATCATGCGGGCGAACTCGATCACGCGGAACATCTGCCGGATGCCCTCGTGCTTCTCGCCGACCAGCCAGCCCTTCGCCGGCACGTCGCCGCCGAACGTCATCTCGCACGTGTTGGAGACCTTGAGGCCCATCTTGTGCTCGACGTTCGTCGCGCGGACGCCGTTGCGCTCGCCGAGCTCGCCCGTCTCGGTGTCGAAGTGGTACTTCGGCACGAGGAAGAGGGACAGGCCCTTGGTGCCGGGCCCGGCACCCTCGGGGCGCGCGAGCACGTAGTGGAGGATGTTGTCGGAGAGGTCGTGCTCGCCGGACGTGATGAACCGCTTCACGCCCTCGATGTGCCACGTGCCGTCGTCCTGCCTGACCGCCTTCGTGCGGCCCGCGCCCACGTCGGAGCCCGCGTCGGGCTCGGTCAGCACCATCGTCGAGCCCCACTGCTTCTCGACGGCGAGCGCCGCGATCCGCTGCTGCTCCTCGGTGCCCTCCTCGAAGAGGACGCCCGCGAAGGCCGGGCCCGACGAGTACATCCACACGGCCGGGTTGGCGCCGAGCACGAGCTCCGCGTACGACCAGATCAGCGAGCGCGGCGCGGTGGTGCCGCCGATCTCCTCGGGCAGGCCGAGGCGCCAGTACTCGGAGTCCATGAAGGCCGCGTACGACTTCTTGAAGGCGTCGGGGAGCGGCGCGGTGCCCGTCTCGGGGTCGAAGACCGGCGGCGTGCGGTCGCCGTCGGCGAAGGACGCGGCGAGCTCCTGCTCCGAGAGCCGGGCGACCTCGCCGAGGATGCTCTTGGCGGTCTCGACGTCCATCTCGGCGAAAGGACCGCTGCCGTACAGCTTCTCGCGGCCGAGCACCTCGAAGAGGTTGAACTCGATGTCGCGGAGGTTCGACTTGTAGTGCCCCATGGCCACGGCTCCGTAAGGCTCGCGAGGAGGCCCGGCGGTTTCGGGGCTTCCTCAGACGTGTATCCGGTTCTGCGGACGTATCCGGTCCTGCGCGCAGCGTGCGGCATCCTGCGGCACGCGGCATCTCCGATGATGCTACCCGTCGGTAATAAGAGCAACCCCGGCCCGTCGGGTGTGACGCTTCTCCCGCCCCCGTTCCGGGGCCCGTTCCCCAGTATTCTTGCGGCCATGTACGGCTACGAGCAGACGCCTGGCGCCCAGCAGCAGTACGCCTCGCCGCATCAGCAGCAGCACCAGCAGCACCAGCAGCCGATGGGCGGTGGCTACGGCGAGCAGCCGCTGTACCCGGAGCCGTCCCCTCCGTCGCTCACGGACGCCGTCAAGGCGTTCACCACGGGCGCGCTGTCCGCCGAGGACTTCCAGCAGATCTTCTCGACGTCGAAGGTGTACTGCCCGCGCGGCGACGGCCCCGGGTTCCTGGCGCTGCACAACACGCAGCAGCCGGTGATCCCCATGTTCACCACGCTGAAGGAGCTGCGCAGGTACGCGGGCAAGGACTCGAAGTACTTCGTGATCACCGGCTCCGAGGTGATCGACCTGCTGCCCACCGGGTACGGCTTCGTCCTCGACATGGACGGCGAGCACCGGATGGTCTTCGACGCCAAGGCGGTCGAGCAGATGGTCGACTACGCGATGCGCCGGATGTACGGGTGACCGCCTGACCCGTTCCGTGCGACCCCGGAGGGGCCCGTGTCCGCGAGGGCACGGGCCCCTTCGCCGTGCGGGGGTTTCCCGGGCGGGAATGGAGTCGCGCTTGCTGGATGTTCACCCTTCAACTAAATTGGGAGCAGACATCGAGGAGGGCACACCATGCCTGCTGTGACCGTGGAGAACCCGCTGACCCTGCCGCGCGTGGCCGCGCCCACCGACGCCGTCGCCCGCCCCGTCCTCGCCGTCACCACGGCGCCGAGCGGGTTCGAGGGCGAGGGCTTCCCGGTGCGCCGTGCCTTCGCCGGCATCAACTACCAGTACCTCGACCCGTTCATCATGATGGACCAGATGGGCGAGGTGGAGTACGCGCCCGGGGAGCCCAAGGGGACCCCGTGGCACCCGCACCGCGGCTTCGAGACCGTCACCTACATCATCGACGGCATCTTCGACCACCAGGACTCCAACGGCGGTGGCGGCACCATCACCAACGGCGACACCCAGTGGATGACGGCGGGCAGCGGCCTGCTGCACATCGAGGCGCCGCCGGAGGCGCTCGTCGTGTCGGGCGGCCTCTTCCACGGCCTGCAGCTGTGGGTGAACCTCCCGGCGAGCGACAAGATGATGGCGCCGCGCTACCAGGACATCCGCAGCGGCTCCGTCCAGCTGCTCACCTCCCCCGACGGCGGCGCGCTGCTGCGCGTCATCGCCGGTGAGCTCGACGGGCACGAGGGCCCCGGCGTCACGCACACGCCGATCACCATGATCCACGCGTCGCTGCGCCCGGGCGCCGAGATCACGCTGCCGTGGCGCGAGGACTTCAACGGCCTCGCGTACGTGCTGGCCGGGCGCGGCTCCGTCGGCACGGACCGGCGCCCCGTGCACACGGGCCAGGCGGCGGTCTTCGGCGCCGGCGGTTCGCTGACCGTGCGGGCGGACGACCAGCAGGACTCGAACACCCCGGACCTGGAGGTCGTGCTGCTCGGCGGCCGCCCGATCCGGGAGCCGATGGCGCACTACGGGCCGTTCGTGATGAACACCCAGGCCGAGCTGCGCCAGGCGTTCGACGACTTCCAGGCGGGCCGCCTGGGTACGGCGCCTGTCCCGCACACCTGAGAGGGCCGACGGGCGGGGCGTGCGCGGCCCCGGTCCGCGCGGCCCGGGCCGTCAGCGCGCCTCGCGCAGGTCCGCCACCAGGCGGAAGCGTTCGAGGACGACCGGCGTCGCGTCGTCCACGGTGAAGTCCTGGCCCAGTTCGGCGCGGACCTCGGGCCCGTGCCAGAACGTCTCGTGGCCGGCGCGCCAGCCGGCCACGGTCGTGTATCCCTCGCCCTCGTCGACGGCGTGCGCGAGGTCGACGTCCGCGTTCCGACGCGCGGCAGGTCCTCGCCGCACTGCTCGTAGTCGGCGACGAGCCCGGTCGTGGACGTCTTGGAGCCGTCGAGTACCGCGGCCACCAGCCGGTCGCGCAGCGGTCCTGGGAACGCGAACTCGGTGACGGGCAGGGTGGCCGCGAGGCCGGGGTCGTCGTCGTGCGTCCTCATGCGGCGAGCCTATCGGCGGCGTTGACGCGAAGGGGCCGGTCTGGACGGGTGTCCAGGCCGGCCCCTTCGGGCGCTGTCGGCGCTTACTTCGCCTGCTTCGCCTGCGGCTTGCGCAGCGAGATGTGGAGTTCGCGCAGGCGCGACTCCGTCAGCTCGCTCGGTGCGCCCATCAGCAGGTCCTGCGCGTTCTGGCTGAGCGGGAACGCGATCGTCTCGCGGATGTTGGGCTCGTCGGCGAGCAGCATCACGATGCGGTCGATGCCCGGGGCGATGCCACCGTGCGGCGGGGCGCCGAAGCGGAGCGCGCGCAGCATGCCGGCGAAGTCGCGCTCGACGTCGTCGCGCTCGTACCCGGCGATCTCGAACGCCTTGATCATGATCTCGGGTTCGTGGTTCCTGATCGCGCCGGACGACAGCTCGACGCCGTTGCAGACGATGTCGTACTGCCAGGCCAGGACGTCCAGCGGGTCCTTGGACTCCAGCGCTTCGAGGCCGCCCTGCGGCATGGAGAACGGGTTGTGCGAGAAGTCGACGCGGCCGGTCTCCTCGTCCTTCTCGTACATCGGGAAGTCGACGACCCAGCAGAAGCGGAAGACGCCCTCCTCGAAGTGGCCCGAGCGCTTCGCGGCCTCGACGCGGACCGCGCCCATGATCTTCGAGACCTCGTCGTAGCCGCCCGCGCCGAAGAACACCGCGTGCCCGGGCGCGAGGCCGAGGCGCTCGGTGAGGACCTTGACGTTCTCCTCGGTGAGGAACTTCGCGATGGGGCCGCTGAGCGCGCCGTCGTCGCCGACGCGCACCCACGCGAGGCCCTGGGCGCCCTGCGAGACGGCGTACTCGCCGAGCTGGTCGAAGAACTTGCGCGGCTGCCCCGCCGTGCCGGGCACCGGCAGCGCGCGTACGTGCTTGCCGGCGAACGCCTTGAACCCGGAGTCCGCGAAGACGTCCGAGATGTCGTGGAGTTCGAGCTGGGCGCGCAGGTCGGGCTTGTCGTTGCCGTACTTGAGCATCGACTCGCGGAAGGGGATGCGCGGGAACGGCGAGGTGACCTCGCGGCCGCCGCCGAACTCGGTGAACAGCTCGGTCATCAGCTTCTCGACCGGGCCGAACACGTCCTCCTGCTCGACGAAGCTCATCTCGACGTCGAGCTGGTAGAACTCGCCGGGCGAGCGGTCGGCGCGCGCGTCCTCGTCGCGGAAGCAGGGCGCGATCTGGAAGTACCGGTCGAAGCCGGAGATCATCAGCAGCTGCTTGAACTGCTGCGGCGCCTGCGGCAGCGCGTAGAACCTGCCGGGGTTGAGCCGGGAGGGCACGACGAAGTCGCGTGCGCCCTCGGGGGAGGTCGCCGTGAGGATCGGCGTGGCCATCTCGTTGAAGCCGAGGGCCGTCATCTTGTGCCGGATCGCGCCGATGACCGCCGTGCGCAGCATGATGTTGCGGTGCATGCGCTCGCGCCGCAGGTCGAGGAAGCGGTACTCGAGGCGGCGCTCCTCGCCGACGCCGTCGTCGGCGTTGATCGTGAAGGGCAGGGGGCCGGCCGCGCCGAGCACCTCGACCTGGGAGACCTCGATCTCGATCTCGCCGGTCGGCAGCTCGGGGTTGACGTTGTCCGCGCCGCGCGCCGAGACCGTGCCGTCGATGCGTACGACGGTCTCCTTGGTGAGGTGCGACAGCGCCTCGACGGCGGCCGTGCCTGGCCTGGCCACCAGCTGCACGAGACCGTAGTGGTCGCGCAGATCGATGAAGAGGATGCCGCCCAGGTCTCGGCGATTGTGCAGCCAGCCGCTCAGGCGGACGTCGGTGCCGACGTCAGAGGCGCGGAGCTCGCCGCAGGTGTGGGACCTGTAACGGTGCATCGTCGTTCATCCAGTCCTGGCGTGGTGGGAGTGCGAACCGTAACTCTATCGTCCGCCGCGCTCCGGGCTCGACGCCGTTTCCCCGCGGGCGCGGGGCCCTCGGTGGCAAAGACTGGCGATATGTCCATACAGTGGAAAAATGCGCACCGAGGACGTTCTGTCGGCGATCGCGACAGGCCTGTGGCGCTGGGACACGGCATCGCGCGCGATCTCGCTCGACGGCGAGGCGGCCCGGATGCTGGGGCTCCCCGCCAGGCCCGTCGAGGTGAGCCTGCCCGACGTCAGGGCGAGGGTGCATCCCGTCGACTGGCACGAGCTGACGGGTGTCATCGGCCTCGCGGTGTCCGAGGGCACGCTCGCGGAGGTGCGGCTGCGGATCGTGGACGCCACGGGGGCCGTGCTGCGGACGGTGCGTTCGCGGACGAAGCCGGTACTGCTCGACGGAGCCGCCCCGGGAGACGGCGGCGCGGGTCCGGGCGGGCCGGGTAGCGCGGGTCCGGGCGGCGGCGCGGGAGGCCCGGGCGGGTCCGGTGGGCTGCTTGACCGCCTCGGCGCGGTCCGCGAGCTGGTCGGCACGATGCAGGAGGTCGCGGAGCCCACGCCGGGCACGCTGGTGGACGGCACGCCCGTCACCGGCGACTGGCGCCGCTCGCGCGAGGCGTTCCTGCTGGACGCGGGCAGGGCGCTCGCGGAGGCGCGCTCCACGCAGGAGGTGCTGCGCGTCACGGCGTCGCTGTCCATGCCCGGCTTCTCGCCCGACGGCCTGGCCGTGTTCACCACGGCAGGGGAGCGGATCAAGCTCATCGGGCTCTACGGCAAGATGCGGACGGCCGACAGCGCCTACGAGGACCATCTCAACATCACCGCGGACTACGCCGCGGCGGAGGTGATGCGCACCGGCCGCGCCGTCTACCTCTCGTCCCCGCAGGAGTACGAGCGCCGCTATCCCGCGGTGTGGCCGTTCGTGCGGCCGATGGAGCGCTGCTCGTGGGCGTACCTGCCGCTCGTCGTCGCGGGGCGCACGCTCGGCACCTGGATGGCGACGTTCAAGCACCAGGTGGCGTTCTCGCCGGACGAGCGGTCCGTGCTGACGACCGTCGCGCGGATGCTCGCGCAGGCACTCGCGCGCACGGAGGTCGTGGAGACGGAGCGCGCGATCTCCCGGGGGCTCCAGCGGGCGATGATGCCCAGGCTGGCGCCCGACCTGCCCGGCATGTCGGTGGCGGCGCGCTATGTGCCGACCGGCGGCGGCCTTGAGGTCGGCGGCGACTGGTACGACATGATCCCGCTGCCCGGAGCGGCGTCCGAGGGGCGCTTCGCGCTGGTCATCGGGGACGTGCAGGGCCATGACGTGCGGGCCGCGAGCCTGATGGGGCAGCTGCGGATCGCGCTGCGCGCGTACGCCTCCGAGGGCCACAGACCGGACGCCGTGCTCTCCCGTGCCTCGCGGTTCCTCGCCGGGCTGCAGCAGCACCCGATCGTGGGCAGCGACGGGCTGCCGTACGAGGAGGAGGAAGAGGCCGGGCCGCGCTACGCGACGTGCCTCTACCTGGAGGTCGACCCGGTCACCGGCACGCTCGACATAGCGCGCGCGGGCCACCCCGACCCGGTGATCAGGATGGCCGACGGCACGGCGATCATCCGGGGCACGGAGGGCGGGCTTCCGCTGGGCGTCGAGGCGGACTCCAACTACCCGATCACGCGTCTCGTGCTGGGCCACGGCGAGCTGATCATGCTGTGCACCGACGGTCTGATCGAGACCGGCGGGCACGACATGTTCACCGGCTGGGACCGGCTGCGGCCGATCATCGAGAGCCACACGGACAGCGCGGCGGGCAAGGAGTCCCTGGAGAAGCTGGGGGACGCGCTGATCCAGTCCGTGCACGGCCCCATCTCGCACTGGACGACGGGCCCGCTCGCCGAGCGCCGCGAGGACGACATCGCGCTGGTGCTGCTCTCCCGCGACCCGTCGCCCGCCTCGCGCGGCTTCCTCGCGCCGCGCCGGGCGGCGCTGACGATCGCGCAGGCCGCGCCTGAGCGCATCGCGGAGGCCAGGCACCAGCTGAGGGACCTGATGCACGACTGGCCCGACGGCGACCAGGTCGACTCCGCGGTGCTGATGGTGTCGGAGATGGTCACGAACGTCCTGGTGCACACGGACGGCGACGCGCTCGTCTCGGCGGAGACGGCGGGGGAGGCGTGCGGCAGGAAGCTGCGGGTGGAGGTCGCGGACACCAGCGACGAGCTGCCGCACCGCCGCCGGCCCGGCGAGCTGGCGTCGAGCGGGCGCGGCCTGCTGCTGATGGAGGTGCTCGCGGACGAGTGGGGCGTGGACCCGCGGGGCGACGGCAAGATGATCTGGTTCGAGCTCAAGGAGCACGCGGACGGCTCCGCCCCGGCGCAACCGGCCCGCGTGCTCTGACGCCGGGGCCGGCGCGCACCGGCGC
>NZ_JAGIQL010000084.1 GCF_017813245.1 Streptomyces montanisoli | reverse complement strand
GCGTCCGGGCGTGCGCGCCCCCGGGACGCCCCCAGCGTCCCGGCCGGCGTCGAACGAGCGGCCTCCGTTGGGGCGTGTGCGCGGCGGGGTGCTCTCGTCGTGCCCGGCGCTGACCGTTCGGTGTCCTGACCCGTCGGCCGCACCCGCGACGTGCAGGAACGCCGGCACGGCCGTCCCGAAGAGCAGGGCCGCGGCGGCGACGCCGACCAGCGCCTGCCGCTTCCTGGCGCGCCGCTCCGGGACCGCCTTGCGCAGGTGGTCGAGTGCGCCGTCCGAGGGTTCCAGGTCCTCGACGGCGGTGAGCAGCAGCCGCCGCAGGTCGAGGCCGTCGTCGGCCTGCGTCTCGTCGGCCGGTGCGGCGCCGGGCCGCTCCTCGTCGGGTCGCTCCGCACCCGACGTGTTCCGCTCGTTCTCCGGATCCTTGCTCACGATCCCGTTCCCCGCCGCCTCATGCCGTGGCCTCCATGGCAATCCTGAGCGCCGCGATGCCCCGGGAGCCGTACGCCTTCACGGAACCCAGGGATATTCCCAGCGTCTTGGCCACCTGGGCTTCCGTCATGTCCGCGAAGTAGCGCAGCACGAGCACCTCGCGCTGCCGTCGCTGGAGTCCGCGCATCGCCTTGATCAGCGCGTCGCGCTCCAGCTGGTCGTACGCGCCCTCCTCGGCGCTCGCCATGTCGGGCATCGGCTTCGAGAGCAGCTTGAGCCCGAGGATGCGGCGCCGCAGCGCGGAACGCGACAGGTTGACGACCGTCTGGCGCAGGTACGCGAGCGTCTTCTCCGGCTCGCGCACCCGGTTGCGCGCCGAGTGGACGCGGATGAACGCCTCCTGCACGACGTCCTCGCACGAGGCCGTGTCGTCGAGGAGCAGCGCGGCAAGACCGAGCAGCGAGCGGTAGTGCGCCTGGTAGGTCTCGGTGAGGTGGTCGACGGTGGTGCCCACAGCCATCGCGTCGTCAGCGCCCTCGCCCGTGGCACCCGCCACAGCCGTCCGTCCGCCGTCCGCCCGTGGCGCTCCACGCACCCCCGGCACGGCGGGTATGGGGGCGATCACCGGCAGCCCGCCGGCCGCCGCGCTTCTCGGCCTGCGGGCAGGGCGTATCGCCGCGCCCCTGAGCGGGCCGATCGCCGGGAAGTCGAGTACCTCTGCCACGCTTGTTGGACACTCTGCCCCCCGGCAGGGTTGTACGCGCGATCCACCGCTTCTGACGCCGTCCCACTTGACACCATGCGTCCCCACTCTCCCCCGATGCCCCGGTTTCGGCCGTCGCCTGACAAGGGTGACGGTGTAGACGTCCCGGGGAGGACCAGCGGTTGCGGGACTCACACAGAAAGTCGGACCTGCATACTCCGACACGGCGATGCCCCAGTTCAAGGGGTACAGAACCGGGGATTACTCACGGGACGTTCACAAGTTGGACACACCATTTCGCTTATCGGGCGGGCGATTCAGGCAGTTTGTCCACTCCGGACGATTTGCCGGGCACGCGTGACGGGCGGACGCCGCCCCGACAGGCCGGCGCTGCCCCAACAGGCGCGCGCCACCCTCCGTCAGGCGCTCAGCTCCGCCGCGATCGCCTCCGCGATCTGCGCGCTGTTGAGCGCCGCGCCCTTGCGCAGGTTGTCGCCGCAGACGAACAGTTCGAGCCCGCGCGGGTCGTCGAGCGTCCTGCGTACCCGGCCCACCCATGTGGGGTCCGTGCCCACCACGTCCGCCGGCGTCGGGAAGTCGCCGGCCGCCGGGTTGTCGAACAGCACCACGCCGGGCGCCGTCGCCAGCGTCTCGTGCGCGCGCTCGACGGTGATCTCCTGCTCGAAGCGCGCGTGCACGGACGCGGAGTGGGCGGTGACGACGGGGACGCGGACGCACGTCGCCGTCACCGGCAGGTCGGCCAGGCCGAGGATCTTGCGGGTCTCCGCCCTGATCCCCATCTCCTCGGACGACCAGCCGTCCTCGCGCAGCGCGCCCGACCACGGCACCACGTTGAGCGCGAGCGGCGCGGGGAAAGGGCCCGTCGCCTCGCCGACCGCGCGCCGTACGTCGCCCGGGTGCGTGCCCAGCTTGGTGTTCGCGACGAGCGCCGTCTGCCGGCGCAGCGCGTCGACACCCTCCTGGCCCTCCGCGCTGACGGCCTCGTACGACGAGACGACGAGTTCGCGCAGCCCGAACTCCGCGTGCAGCGCGCCGACCGCGACGATCAGCGACAGCGTCGTGCAGCCGGGGCTCGCGACGATGGAGCGCGGACGGGTGCGCGCGGCGTGCGCGTTGACCTCGGGCACGACGAGCGGCACCTCGGGGTCGCCCCTGAACGCGCCGGAGCCGTCCACGACCACGGTGCCGCCGGCCGCGGCGAGCGGCGCCCACCGCGCGGCCACGTCGTCGGGCACGAGGAACACGGCGACGTCCACGCCGCGCAGCGCCTCCTCGGTGAGCGCCTCGACCTCGGTCTCCACGCCGCGCACGGAGAGCTTGGTGCCCGCCGTGCGCGGCGACGCGAGCAGCTTGATGTCGCCCCAGACGTCCGCGTGCTGGGACAGGATCTGGAGCATCACCGCGCCGACGCCCCCGGTCGCACCGACGACCGCGAGCGTCGGCCGCCCGGTCATCGGCGGCGGTCTCCGTACGCGCGGGCGCGGGTGCCGCGGCCGGTCATCGGCCGGTGCCCCCGTACACCACGGCCTCGTCCGAGTCGGTGTCGAGCCCGAACGCCGTGTGCACGGCGCGCACCGCCTGCTCGACCTCGTCGGCGCGCGTGACGACCGAGATGCGGATCTCGGAGGTCGAGATGAGCTCGATGTTCACACCCGCGTCCGACAGCGCCTCGAAGAACCCCGCCGTGACGCCGGGGTTGGTCTTCATGCCGGCCCCGACCAGCGAGATCTTCGCGATCTGGTCGTCGTAGCGCAGCGAGTCGTAGTCGACGACCGCCTTGGTCTTCTCCAGTGCGTCGATCGCCTTGCGGCCCTCGGCCTTGGGCAGGGTGAACGAGATGTCCGTCAGGCCCGTGGACGCGGCCGACACGTTCTGCACGACCATGTCGATGTTGATCTGGTTGTCCGCGATCGCCCGGAAGATCTGCGCCGCCTCGCCCGGCTTGTCGGGCACGCCGACGACCGTGATCTTCGCCTCGGAGGTGTCGTGGGCGACACCGGAGATGATGGCCTGCTCCACCGTGCGGTCCCCTTGTGGTTCGTTGCTGACCCACGTGCCCTGGAGTCCGGAGAAGGACGAGCGTACGTGGATCGGGATGTTGTAGCGGCGTGCGTACTCGACGCAGCGGTGCAGCAGCACCTTGGAGCCGGAGCTGGCGAGCTCCAGCATGTCCTCGAAGGAGATCCGGTCGATCTTCCTGGCCTTCTTGACCACGCGCGGGTCGGCGGTGAACACGCCGTCGACGTCCGTGTAGATCTCGCAGACCTCGGCGTTGAGCGCGGCGGCGAGGGCGACGGCGGTGGTGTCGGAGCCGCCTCGGCCCAGCGTGGTGATGTCCTTCTTCTCCTGGGACACGCCCTGGAACCCGGCGACGATCGCGATGTTGCCCTCGTCGAGCGCGGTGCGGATGCGCCCCGGCGTGACATCGATGATGCGCGCTTTGTTGTGGACGGAGTCGGTGATGACACCCGCCTGGCTGCCGGTGAAGGACTGGGCCTCGTGGCCCAGGTTCTTGATCGCCATGGCCAGCAGGGCCATGGAGATCCGCTCCCCGGCGGTCAGCAGCATGTCGAATTCACGCCCGGAAGGAATCGGTGATACCTGCCCGGCGAGATCGATCAACTCGTCCGTGGTGTCGCCCATCGCCGATACCACGACGACCACTTGGTGGCCCGTCTTCTTGGCATCGACGATCCGCTTGGCGACCCGCTTGATGCCTTCGGCATCGGCTACGGAGGAGCCTCCGTACTTCTGCACGACAAGGCCCACGTGCGCTCCTCGCTCATTCCGTTGGTGCGGTCGTCTCAGTCTAGCGAGCGGCTGGACGACACTCCGGACATATCACCTGGCGAGACGACTCGCTCACGACGTGACCAACCGGAGGGCCGCGGCGGCCACTCGGCATGGATGCATGCCCCGGATGGGCCGAGCCACGCCGAAGGTAACCCACTTCACAGGAATGTCCGGGCGCGGCCGGGGCGCGGTCCACGCGCCGCGCGCGCCCGACGTGCCCTTGTGCGCCGTACGCGCCGCGAGGAGCGGCCGTGCGCGCCGCGACGCGCGGTCTTACGCGCCGCGCAGCCCCAGCGGGCCCGCGATCTCCTCCGCCATGACCTGGCCGGCCTCCTCCGCGAGTGCGTCGTCCTCCGTCGTCAGGTCCTGGTCGGTGTCCAGGCCGTCGAGGGCGGGCAGCGGCTGGTCCATGCGGACGTGGGCGACCAGGGACTGCAGCGCGCGCAGGGTCGCCGAGGCCGTGGAGCCCCAGCTCGTGAAGTACGAGAACTGCCACCACCACAGCGCCTCGGTGACGCGGCCCGCCCGGTAGTGCGCCAGGCCGTGCCGCAGGTCCGTCACGACGCCCGCGATGTCGTCCGAGATGCGGGACGGTACGGGCGCCTTGCGGGGCTCGTACGGCTCGAAGACCTCCGAGTACACGTCGACCGGGTCGAGCAGGACGGCGAACCGCTCGCGCAGCTCGTCCACGTCCGGCTCGGGACCGAGGTCCGGCTCGTACCGCTCGTCGGGGACGATGTCCTCGTGCGCTCCGAGCCGCCCGCCCGCCAGCAGCAGCTGGGAGAACTCGAGCAGCAGGAACGGCACCGCGCTGTCCGGCTCGTCGCCCTTGGCGACCTCGGTGACCGCGACGATGAAGCTCTCGATCTGGTCGGCGATCTGGACCACGAAGTCGTCCGGGTCCTGGTGGCCTGCGTGCAGCGTTGCGTCAGACATCGAGCAGTCTCCTCCCCTCGAAGGCACGCCCGAGCGTGACCTCGTCGGCGTATTCCAGGTCTCCCCCGACGGGCAGACCGCTGGCCAGGCGCGTGACGCTGAGCCCCATGGGCTTGATCATGCGCGCGAGGTACGTGGCCGTGGCCTCGCCCTCCAGGTTGGGGTCGGTCGCGAGGATCAGCTCGCCGACCGCTCCGTCCGCGAGGCGCGCGAGCAGCTCGCGGATCCTGAGATCGTCGGGGCCGACCCCCTCGATGGGGCTGATCGCGCCCCCGAGCACGTGGTACTTCCCGCGGAACTCGCGGGTGCGCTCGATGGCGACGACGTCCTTCGGCTCCTCGACCACGCAGATCACCGCCGGGTCGCGGCGCGCGTCCCGGCAGATCCCGCACTGCTCCTCCTGCGCGACGTTGCCGCACACGGAGCAGAACCTGACCTTGTCCTTGACCTCCAGGAGCGCGTGGGCGAGGCGGCGCACGTCCGTCGGCTCGGCCTGGAGGATGTGGAAGGCGATCCGCTGCGCGCTCTTGGGACCGACGCCCGGCAGCCTGCCCAGCTCGTCGATGAGGTCCTGAACCACGCCTTCGTACAACGGATGCCTTCCTTGTGCCTGCGTTCGTGCCTGCGTTCGCGCCTGCTTACGTGCCCGCGTTCGTGCCTTCGCCAGTACACCCTGGCGAATCCCCGGTAAGGCCGACGTCAGGTCCGCGACCAGGGGATCGGAGAGCCAGGGATCCCTGCCTCAGAGCGACAGCCCCGGCATCCCCCCGAGGCCCTGCGCGAGCGGCCCGAGCTTCTGCTGCTGGAGCTGGTGCGCGTTGTCGTTGGCCGCCTGGACCGCCGCGAGCACGAGGTCGGCGAGCGTCTCCGTGTCCTCGGGGTCGACGGCCTTCGGATCGATGACCAGGCCCTTCAGCTCGCCGGAGCCGTTGACCACGGCCTTCACGAGGCCACCGCCCGACTGGCCCTCGACCTCGGTCGCCGCCAGCTCCTCCTGCGCCTGCGCTAGGTCCTGCTGCATCTTCTGGGCCTGCTGGAGCAGCTCCTGCATGTTCGGCTGACCACCACCGGGAATCACGGTCACTCCTGGCATTTCGACGACAACAATCCTGTGAGGCGAGCCTACGTGCTCCCACGGCACCTCGCTCCACCCATGGGAACCAACTCTTTCGAGTGATGACGGGTGGGAACGGGCGCGCTCCTTTACCTGATCACACGCCTCCTGCGGGGGAAGTTCCCCGGAATCGGTGCGCCACGCCCTCCGTTCGGCGGTAGGAAAGTGCGATGCGCCACGTCGCGTGACCCGCGTACGCCGCGCCCGTGCCCTGTGCGCACCGCTCGCCGCACGTCATGACGTGCGGTACGACGTGCGGAGCCCGTACTCGCGTGCGGGACCGCGTACTCGCGTGCGGGACCGCGCCGGGCGGCGCGTGCGGTAGCGGTATTCGGGTCGCGCGCGAAGTCCAGGCGGAATCCAGCGTCTGGATCCCTCGAACCGCTAAAGGAGTGCCCCGGTGAGCCAGCCGGAGATGCAGCCCGGAGGGTCAGGCCGGGAGGACGAGTTCGCGGACGCCGCGGGTACGGAGGCCGGCGGCGCCGGCGACGGTGGCGCGGGCAGCGCGGGCGGTACGGGCAGCGCGGGTGACGGCGGTACGGGCGGCGCCGGTACGGGCGGCGGCAGTGCCGGAAGCGGGGATTCCGCACGGGACGACCTGGTCGGCGGCCCGTTCCCGCTGGGCGACTGGGGCGAGCCGGCGGCGCGCCTGAACGAGCTGTACCGGTGGGTCGAGAGCGGCGCGCTGCGCACGGTGCGCTGGTACCTGGCGGACCGCGTGCGCCGCAGGCTCGCCGCACGCGCGCTGCGCGGCGGCACGGCGCTCGGCGCGGTCACGGGCGTGGCGCTCCCCCTGCTCGACCTGACGGGCAGCGCGCCCGGCGCGGCGAGCTGGGGGTGCGTGGCGCTGCTGCTGGGCGGCGCGTGCCTGGCGTGCGACCGGTACTTCGGCGTGACGTCGGGCTGGATGCGGCACGTGGCGACCGCGCAGGCCGTCCAACGGCGTCTCCAGACGCTCCAGTTCGACTGGGCGGCCGAGTCGGTGCGCGAGGTGCTCGGGCCTACGGAGGGCACGGCGAGCGAGGCGGCCGAGCGCTGCCTCGGGGTGCTGCGGCGGTTCTGCGAGGACATGACGGAGCTGGTCAGGGCCGAGACCGCGGACTGGATGGTCGAGTTCCGCGGGGGCGTCGGTACGGGCGCGATGCTGCTGCAGTCGGCGCCCGCGCCCCGCGGCGAGCGCCCGGCGCCGCCCCCGCGTTCCCTCACGCCGGGGGCACGCCCCAACATGCCCCGCCAGCGCCCCCCGGAGCCGCGGTAGCCGTGCGGGGCGCGGCGGCTCTGCGGGGTCGGGCCCGCGGGGCCCGCGCTCTCTGCCCGCCGCGACCGGGTCGCTCGGGCGCACGGCTTGCCTACCAGGCCACCGGGATACGCAGGCTTCGGTAACCGCCCGGCAGACGACTGCCACAGGCCCCGCTGGGGCCCGCGGGGTGGCCCCGCGGGGGCGCCGTCCGCAGTGCGGCCCGTGCCGCCGACGCAGCGGCAGCGCGGCTGCCGGACCCGGTCACGCCCGTGCCATTTGTCATGGGCATCCGATGACGGATCACTGATGTGTCCGCCGCTCGGGCGCGGAAGCCTTCATGGTGTTCACCGTTCGAGCGCCGGCGCCGGAGCGACCACCGGCACCGGCCTTCAGTGAAGGGACCCTTCCGTGAGGAACCCTCTCGTGCGCCGCTCGCCGCGGCGGCGGAGCAGTCCGGCGTTCGCGCTCACCGGCATCGCCTGCCTGGCCCTGACGGCCCTGACGGGGCCGCCCGCGTCCGCCGCGACGTCCCCGTCCGCCTCGACGCCCGCGTCCGCCTCGACGTCCCCGTCCGCGTCCGTGCTACCGACGGCCCGCGGCGCCGGCGAACCCGTCTGCGGCAGCGGCGCGCTCGCCGCCTTCGGCTGCGAGGCGAGGACCGTCACCACCGGCCGCGGATCGCACGGCGTGCCGCGCGGCGGCAGGCCCCTCGGCTGGGGAGCGGACGATCTGCGGGCCGCGTACCACCTTCCCGCGCACTCCCCGCACCACGGCACCGTCGCCATGATCAATGTGGGCCCCGACCCCAAGCTGGCCGGTGACCTCGCCACCTACCGCAGCCAGTACGGCCTGCCCGCCTGCACGGCGGCCAACGGCTGCCTGCGCCAGATGGACTACCGCGGCGGCCCCGCGCTGCCGCCGCCCGCCACGGACGCCGACAAGCAGAAGGCGCAGGCCCTGGCCATCGAGACCTCCGCCGACGCGGAGATGGCCTCCGTGACGTGCCCGTCCTGCCGCCTGCTCGAGGTGCAGATCCCGTTCGGCCAGGGCCCGACGGACACCCACAAGGCCAGCGGCTACGAGCGGTACGCCGGCGCCTTCGCCACGGCGGTGCGCTCCGCGATCGCCGCGGGGGCGGACGCCGTCAGCATCTCGTACGCCATGCCGGGCGACGAGCGCATGCTGCACGGCCCGATCGCCGAGGCGCTCGACCACCGCGGGGTGGCGATCACCGCGGGCTCAGGGGACGTCGGGTTCAACGGGAACGGCGACTCCGCCACGGTCACCACCGCGGGCGGCTTCACCGGCAGCGCCGCGGTGTGGCCGCAGGCGCTGCCCACGGTGACGTCCGCCGGCGGCACCACGCTCGTCAAGCAGGGGCACCGCTATGCCCAGGGGGCGTGGGCGCAGGCAGGTTCGGGGTGCACGCCCGGCGTCACGCCCCCTGAGGGGCAGCCGGCGGCGGTTTCGCGGCTGTGCGAGGGCTCGCGGGCGAGCACCGACGTGTCGGCGGTCGCCGAGAACATCGCCATGTACGACTCCTACCGGCCCGCGGACGACTCCGCGGACGACTCCAAGGACGCCGGCTGGCTCGTGATGGCGGGGACGAGCCTGTCCGCGCCGCAGATCGCGGGCATGTACGCGGCGGGTGGCCACCTGCGCGACGTGCACGGCCCCAACACCCTCTACCGGGCGCCGTCCCGCGCGTTCTCCGACATCACCTCGGGCGCCAACCTCATCCCTCCGGTGTACAGCGGCACCGACGGCCACTGCTCGGCGGCCTGGGAGACAGCACAGCACAAGCCGCTGACCGACTTCGGCGACCGGATGTGCCAGGCGGGACGGGGCTGGGACGGCCCCACGGGTCTCGGCGTACCGCGCGGACTCGCCGCCTTCTGAGGCGGCCGCGCCCCGGACGGGACGGCCACCCCGCGCGGGGTGGCCGTCCCGTCCGGTTTACGGGTCGACCAGACGTACCGTCGTGCCCGCCGCCTCAAGGGCCGTGAGTTCCGGCGCCGGGGCCGTCCCGTCCGTCACCACCACGTCGAGCGCCGTCGTCGGCCCCACGTGGGCCAGGGCCGTGCGCGTCAGCTTCGTGCCCTCCGCCACCGCGATCACGCGTCTCGCGGACCGCATCGCCGCGCGTTTGACCGCCGCCTCCGCCAGGTCGTACGCGGTCAGGCCGTCCGCGACCGTCAGCCCGCAGCAGCCGATGACCGCCGTGTCGAACCGCAGCGCCGCCAGCGACGCCTCGGCCAGCGGGCCCACGAGCCCCAGCTCGCCGGGCCGCGCCTCGCCGCCCGGCAGCAACAGCGTCAGGCCCGCGCCGCCGACCAGCGCGTTCGCCGTGTGCAGGGACAGCGGCATCACCGTGAGCCGCCGCCCGCGCAGCGCACGCGCCACCTCGCGGCACGTCGTCCCGCCGTCCACCACCACCGCCTCGCCGTCCGCGACGAGCCCGGCCACCTCGGCCGCGATGCGGCGCTTCAGGTCGAGGCCCTCGTCCGCGCGCAGGGCGAACGGCGTCTCCTCGCCGCGCAGCAGCAGGCTCCGCGCCCCGCCCCTGTACCTCTCCAGCACGCCCTGCTCGGCCAGCGTCTCCAGGTCGCGCCGTACCGTCATCTCGGACGCGCCCGTGAGCTCCGCGAGGTCGGCGACGCTCATCTCGCCCGCCGCCCGCACCGCGTCCGCGACCTGCCTCAGCCGGTTCATCATCCCCCTATTGAACATTGCCGGTGTTCAATAATGCCAGTTTGGAACACTCACGATGTGCGATACGTTCATCCCATGACGAGCCCGCCGCGCACTCTCCGCCTCGCCCGCCTCGCCACCTTCACCTACTTCGGCCTCAACGGGTTCGTGCTCGGCATGTGGGTCGTCCACATCCCCGCCATCGAGCAGCGTGCGGGCATCAGCCACGCCGTGCTCGGCCGGCTGCTGCTCGTGCTCGGCGCCGGCGCCTTCGTGGGGATGCGGCTCGCCGGGCCGCTCGCCGACCGGTTCGGGTCGCGCGCGGTCGTGCCGGCGAGCGGCGTGCTGCTGGGTGCCTCGCTCGTCCTGCCCGGCGTCGCCACCGGCGCGTGGGCGCTCGGCGCGGCCCTGCTCGTGCTCGGCTTCTGCAACGGCTGCCTCGACGTCTCCATGAACACCCATGCCGTGCAGGTCGAGCACCGCTACCCGCGCCCGATCATGTCCGCCTTCCACGCCGTCTTCTCGCTCGGCGGCGTCCTCGCGTCCCTGGTCGGCGCGCGCACCATCAGCTGGGGCTGGAGCGTCCCCGCCACCCTGACAGGCATGGGCGCCTTCGGCGTGCTGGTGGCGCTGGTGATCGCGCCCACGCTGCTGCCCCGCGAGCGGGGCGCCGGCGAGACGGGGGACGGGGCACTGGCGGACGAGGCCCTGGCGGACGAGGACGGCAAGGACGGCAAGGACGGCACAGGCAAGCGCGGCCGGCGCCCCGTGCCGCCCCGGATCTGGGCCCTCGCCCTGCTCGCCTTCATGCTCATGCTCTGCGAGGGCGTCGCCAACGACTGGAGCGCCCTCGACCTGCGTGACGTCCTCGACGCTCCCGCCTCCACCGCCGCGTTCGCCTACGGCGCGTTCGCCACCGCCATGACCGTGGGACGCCTGCTCACCGACCGCGTCGCGGGCCGCATCGGCTCCGTCGCGGTCGTCAGGTACGGCGCCGGGCTCGCGACCGTCGGCCTGGCCGCCGTGGCGCTCTCGCCGTGGATCCCGCTGGCCCTCGCCGGCTGGGCCGTCTTCGGGATCGGCCTGTCAGGAACGGTCCCGCAGCTGTTCAGCGCGGCCGGGCACGCGGACCGCGAGGCCGCCGGCGCCAACGTCTCGCGCGTGGCGGGACTCGGCTACCTCGGGATGCTCGCGGGCCCCGCCCTGATCGGCGCGCTCACGCGTTACGTGCCGCTGAACGCGGCGTTCCTCGTCCCCGTACTGCTCTGTGCGGTCGCGGCGGCGGCAGCGCGGATCCTGCGGACCCGTGTGGACCCGGTCCTGACACCGGGTCCACACGGCTCGCTGCCCGGCAGCACGACGGAGCAGCGCCGCGGCGACGGGACCACCGTCGGCTGACGGCCGGCCGAGGCGGGCGCTCGGCTCGGCCGAGCCGACGGCCGGCCGAAGCGGGCGCTCAGCTGAAGACGATCATCGACCCCTGGCCGAGGCTCTTCGTCGCCGCCGCGTGCAGGCCGAGCCACACGTGCCGCTCCCGCTCGAACGGGCCTCCGCCGTCCCCGCCGCCCGTCGTCGCCCGCTCCTCGAGCGTCGTCGGGGCGGCGGGCGGCAGCGGCGCCGGGGGCGGGTTCCTCGGGTCGATGCCGATCGACGGGGCGACCAGCTCCAGCTCCCGCAGCAGCCCCTGCGTCGAGCCGAGCGGCCCGCCGCCTTCGAGCAGTTGGTCGTTGGACAGGGGCGCGGGGAAGTCCACCGGCACGTACGCGCCCGCGTGGTCGAAGTGCCACACCAGATGCGACTGCTGGGCCGTCGACTCGAACATCTCCAGCAACTGCTCGTAGTCGCTGCCCAGTTCGCCGACCGGCGTCAGCGCGAGCCCGCACACCTGGAGCAGGTACGCGCGCCGCAGCAGGTGCAGGGCGTCGTAGTCGAACCCGGCCGCCGGGGCGACGTCCCCCGACAGGCCGGGCATGTAGGCGAAGACGGGCACGGGCGGCAGCCCGGCCTCCCCCAGCGCCCTGTCATAGACGGCGATCTCCTCGGAGAAGGGGGTGTCGGGGCTGTGGCACAGCACGTCGACAAGGGGCACCAACCACAGGTCACAGGCCAACAGGTACTCGCTCTCAGGCGGTTCCCGCTCCGGGATCCGCCGGGGACGTGGGCGATGGTCAGGCCAGCGTAAGGCGCCGCGACCGGGACGCGAAGAGCGCGGCGCGCGCCGGCCTCACGCCGTGACCCTGGCGCCGTGCCCCTCACGCCGAGCCCGTCACGCCGTCCGCCTCACGCCGTGCCCCTCACGCCGTCCCGCCGGCCGACGCGCCCTTGGGCTCCGCCGACGACTTCACCAGGGAGTCGGCCCACTTCAGTAAATGGTCGTTGTACTGCCCGATCAGCGTCCTGCTCCTCCCCGCGTCCCCCGCGGCCACCGCGGCCACCACCTCCTCGTGCCCGCTCCACAGCCACCGGTGCGCCTGGGCGTCGTCCCGCAGGAACGGCACGGCGAACACCCACGACTTCACCCGCATCCGGTCAAGGAACTCCGACACGTAACGGTTGTCCCCGAGACCGCCGAGTTCGCGCCAGAACCGCAGGTCGTACCCGATCAGTATCGCCACGTCGCCCGCCCGGGCCGCGCGCGCCGCCTCCTGGGCCCGCCGCCGCACGGACACCAGGGCGCCCGCCTTCGGGGCGGCGGGGCCGAGCACCGGGCAGTCGGCCGCGCCCGGCAGCGTCAGCTCCAGCTTCCTGAAGAAGCCGTCCTCCAGCAGCCCCCGCGCCTCGACCATCTCCCGGAAGTCCGCGAGGGAGAAGCTGTGCACCCGGAACCCCTTGTGCTGGTCCGAGTCGAGCAGCCCCTGCGCCGAGAGGTCGACGAGGGCCTCCCGCACGGGCGTCGCGGAGACCCCGTACTGCTCGGCGATCGTCCTGACGGTGAACTCGCGCCCCGGCAGCAGCCGGCCGGCCAGTATCTCGTCGCGCAGCGCGTCCGCGATCTGCTGCCGCAGCGTGTGGCGTGTGACGGCTGCGCTGTCAGGCATGGTCGGTGTGCGTCCCCTCGTACGTACGCGGCGCGGAAATGACTTCCGACACAGTACGACCTGCCGCGCACCCACGCCTGGGCCGCCCGTCAGCGGCCCAGGCTCGGGCCGCGGCTCAGGCGACCCAGGCTCGGGCCGCCGCCCAGGCGGCCCAGGCTCGGGCCGCTACCCGGGCGGCTCAGGCGGCGGTCGTGTGCTCGTCCGCCGTCGCGAGCGCCGCGTCCAGCGCCGCCAGGCCCTGCTCGGCCTCCGCCTCGCTGACGTTGCAGGGCGGCACCGCGTGCGTACGGTTCATGTTCACGAACGGCCACAGCCCGTTCTTCCTGCACTCCGCCGCGAACGCCGCCATCGGCGCGTTCTCCTCGCCCTTCGCGTTGTACGGCACGAGCGGTTCGCGCGTCTCGCGGTCCCGCACGAGCTCCAGCGCCCAGAAGGCGCCCATGCCGCGCACCTCGCCCACCGACGGGTGGCGCTCCGCGAGTTCGCGCAGCCCGGGCCCGAGCACGCTCTCGCCGATGCGCGCCGCGTGCTCCACCGTGCCCTCCTCGGCCATCACCTCGATCGTGGCGACGGCGGCGGCGCACGCGAGCGGGTGCCCGGAGTACGTGAGCCCGCCGGGGAAGGGCCGCTTGGCGAAGGTCTCCGCGATGGCGCCGGAGATCGCGACGCCGCCGAGCGGCACGTAGCCCGAGTTGACGCCCTTGGCGAAGGTCAGCAGGTCGGGCACGACGTCGAAGTGCTCGGTCGCGAACCACTTGCCCGTGCGGCCGAACCCGGCCATCACCTCGTCCAGGATGAACACGATGCCGTGCCGGTCGCAGATCTCCCGCACGCCCGCGAGGTAGCCGGGCGGCGGCGGCATGATCCCGGCCGTGCCCGGGATGGTCTCCAGGATGACGGCCGCGATGGTGCCGGGGCCCTCGAAGCGCACCGTCGACTCCAGGTGTTCGAGCGCGCGTGCGCACTCCTCCGCCTCGTCGGCGGAGTAGAACGGCGACCGGTACAGGAACGGCGTCCAGAAGTGCACGGCTCCGGCCGCGCCGCTGTCGTTCGCCCAGCGGCGCGGGTCGCCGGTCACGTTGATCGCCGTCGTCGTCCCGCCGTGGTACGAGCGGTACGCGGAGAGCACCTTCGGCCTGCCCGTGTGGACGCGCGCCATCCGGATCGCGTTCTCCACGGCCTCGGCGCCGCCGTTGGTGAAGAAGATCTTGTCGAGGTCGCCGGGCGTGCGCTCGGCGATCAGGCGCGCGGCCTCGGAGCGCGCCTCCACCGCGAAGGCGGGCGCGAAGGTGGCGAGGTGGCCCGCCTGCTCCTGGATCGCGGCGACGACCTTGGGGTGCTGGTAGCCGATGTTCGTGAAGACGAGGCCGCTGGCGAAGTCGAGGTAGCGGTTGCCGTCGTAGTCCCAGAAGTACGACCCCTCGGCGCCGGCGACGGCGAGCGGGTCGATCAGTTCCTGCGCGGACCAGGAGTGGAACACGTGCGCGCGGTCGGCGGCCTTGACGGCGGCGCCGGCCTGCGGGTCGGGAGAGGGAAGAGGGGTCATGGGCGCCAGGGTAGGGACGGGCAGGTGGGGACGGGTATCGCCACCCTGTATGGAGTGGGCCACTTTCCTGGGCAGGATGTCGCCCGCGGCCACCGGAGTCCCTTCGCCGCCCTCACGCTTCCCCCGCCGGGGCCGCGGTTCGGCAGGCATGGCAGTCTCTCGCGGGACGGAGGCGCTCTTCCCGCGCTGGACGGGGAACGGTTGGCGCCATCGGCTCGTGGGAGGGGCGCCGCTCGGCCATGGAGAAGCTCTCAGCGCAGGACCCTCGCGGCGTCGGCGCGTACCGGCTGCTGGCACGGCTCGGCTCCGGCGGCCTCGGCCGGGTCTACCTTGGGCGCTCGGAGGGCGGCAGCACGGTCGCGGTGCGCGTGGTACGGCGCGAACTGGCCGGCCAGCCCGCGTTCCGCGCCGGCCTGCGCGAGATGGTCGCGGCGGCACGGCGGGTCACGGGGGCCTGGACGGTGCCGGTGGTGGACGCCGACACGGAGGCCGAGGTGCCCTGGGTGGTCAGCGACTACGTCGCGGCCCCCACACTCCTGTCGCTCGTGTCGCTCGTCCCCGGCGGTGGTACGGGCCACGGCCCGCTGCCCGCGCGCTCGGTGCGCGTCCTCGCGTCCGGGCTCGCCCACGCGCTGGAGGACATCCACGGCGCGGGCCTCGTTCACCGCGACTTCAAGCCGTCCAACATCTTCATCACCGAACGCGGCCCGCTCGTCAGGGACTTCGGCATCGCCCGTGCCCTGGACACGGCCACCGACGGCGGGCTGCGGCTGACGGGCGCGCTGATCGGATCGCCGGGCTTCATGTCGCCCGAGCAGGTACGCGGCGAGGCGGTGACGGCCGCGTCCGACGTGTTCAGCCTGGGCTCGGTGCTGACGTACGCGGCGACGGGCCGCCTCCCGTTCGGCGGGACGGACAGCAGCGCGCACGCGCTGCAACTGCGCATCACGCAGGAGGAGCCGGACACTTCCGGGCTGCCGGAGGGCCTGGGCCGGCTCGTACGGGACTGCCTGAGCAAGGACCCGGCGCGGCGGCCGTCGGCGCGGGCGGTCCTGAGCCGGGTCGGGGGACCGGAGACGGCGGGCGAACCGTGGCTCCCGGCGGACGTGCTCGGTGAGTTGACCCAGCACACGGTCCGCTTGTCGGCCACCCCGAAACCGCCCGCGGACCCGACCCCACAACGCGCCCAACCACTACCACCACCAGCCCAGCAGCCAACACAACAGCAACAAACACAACAGCCGTACATCTACCCGCTGCGACACCACGACTACCACCAACCCCTCCCCCGCCAGCAGCAGCCGCAGCCCCCTGCCTTCGGCCACCCGCTCCCGCCACCGTCCTCGTTCGCCGATGCGTATGTGGATGCCCCTGCCGCTCACCCCGCCGACGGCGGCGACGAGCCCCCGGCGCGCAGCAAGCGCGCCACCGTCGCGCTGATCGCCGTGGCCGTGGTCGTCGCGATAGGCGCGGGCGGAGCCGTCTACTCGGTCATGGGCAGCGGCAGCCCCAAGACCGGCGCCATGGCCTCATCGGCCTCCTCGGCCTCGGGCGCAACGTCACACGCCTCCGCCCTCCCGCCGCCGCCCCCGAACGTCTCGACGGCGTCCACATCCTCGTCGGTGTCGGCCTCGCCCTCTCCCTCGCCCAAGGGCGACGTGCCACAGCGCTTCGTGGGCACCTGGAACGGTGGTGTGCGGACCAAGGACGGCTACAGCCCGAGGCGGCTGGTGATCAAGCAGGGGAAGGCCGGGGACACCGTCCTCGTGCTGACGGCGGACGGCGCCGCGAAGGGAAAGCGCGGCTACCACTGCGAGTTCACCGCCCCGCTGGCCGCCCGGCCCTCGGGCGCGGCCGCGTCCCCGCTCCGGATCGGGCCGTCCTCGGTGAAGGTCGGCCAGCCGAAGTCGTCCTGCGCACCGGGCGCACCGACCACGCTCACCATCCAGCCGGACGGCACCCTGCGCCGCGCGACGGCCGGCGGCAAGTCGCAGACGTACAAACGCGGCTAGCGACGGGACGGCTCGATAAAGTGTGCGACGGAACCGTTTGACCCGCACCCTCGTGAGTGCGGGCGGGGGCAGACGGCATTGGTTTCCGGGCCAGGGGGCGCACGACGTTGAGCACGCAGCAGTCACAACCGTCCGCACCGGCCGACCAGGCAGCCCCGGCCGGCACCGCGATCGCCACGGCCCGTCCCCCACTCCGGATCCTCAACAGCCTGATGTGGGCGCTGCTGTTGCCGCTCGCGGCTGTGGCGGCGGGTTTCCTGAGCCAGTACCCGTTCGGCCTGTTCTACCTCGGGATCGCCGTCACGCTCGTGGTCGTCGCCACCACCGGGATCATCGCGGGCGCGGGCTGGAGCCGCCCCGTCGCCGCCACGCTCGCCGCGGTGTCGGTCTTCACGCTCCCGTTCCTCGCGGGCCCCACGACGTACGAGCTGTACGCGAAGCGGCTCGGACACACCGTCAGCGCACGCATCACGCCTGGCACCCACTGCCATGTCCTCGACGCCGACGGGGTGTCCGAGGAGCTGACGCAACGCCAGAACTGCGTCGGCCAGTTCGCGCCGGGCCAGCGCGTGGTCCTCTTCCGCGACCCGTTCGGCGTCCTGCACCCATGGGCGGAGGCGAACGGCTCCCGCGCCGTGCCATCGGGCACGCTCGCCGCGACGGGCGTCCTGTTCGCCGTGTCGACGGCACTCATCCTCTACGCGGGCCTGTGCCGCCGCGCGGAGGCCGCCTCGGCCGCCTGAGGCGCCCCAGCCTCGCCCCGATCGGCGTGGCGTGCACGTTCCCTAGAGTACGGATCATGAGGGAGACAACCTACTCGATCGCGGAGGCCGGCGCCCGGCTGGGCGCCATCGCCCACGAGGTCAACGCCACGGGCCAACCGGCGGCCATCACCGACGACGGCCGGACCATCGCCGTACTCGTCAGCCCCACCGACGCCCTCGAACTGCGGGAGATGCGGGCGCTGGGCGCCTACCGCGCCCGCCAGGCGCGAGGCGAGAGCGCAGGGGTCCCGCACGACGAGGCATGCCGCCGTGTCTTCGGCGCGGTCGGGACGTGAGCCAAGAGGCCATCCGGGAGCCGGGGGCCTCGCACAAGCCGAGCGGTTCGCAAAGGAGGACCCCGCGGGCGTGCGACAGGTGTTCACCGCCGTCGATCGCCTCGCTGACGAACCACGCCCGGAAGGGGCCTTCGGCAGCGACGAAGTACTGCGTATCCACGTCGGGCTCTATCGCGTGATGTACGAGATCAGCGACCGGCGGGTGCGCGTCAGCGTCATCCATCTCGGCCGCTTGCGCTGACCCGGCCACGGGAGGTGCTCAACCTGGTGGGTTGTGCCCGCCAGGGAGGGCATCGACTACCGGGGCATGTCCACGCCAGGCTGCCCGGATGACGACTCAGCGAGCGGCCCCCGACGATCTCCGCGCTGTCCTCTTCGACTCCGGCGGGGTACTGATGCAGCCGATCGGTGGGACGTACCCGGTCTGTGGGCTCCACGAACCACGTCAACGGCCATGCGGTGCCCGTCAACGGTCGGAACCGGCCCGTCCGGATTCAGGCGTTGCGCAGACCGGCGGCCTGATTGCGCAGCGCCGTCACCATCGCCTGTGCCTGCGCGGAAGGGCGTGGCCGTGTCACGGCGACACTGGCGCGTCCGGGCCAGGAGCTGTCGGTGACGGCCACGGCTCGCACACCTGCCGGCAGGGCCGGTAGGGCCACATCGGGGATGACAGTGATGCCCAGGCCGGCCGCGACGAGGCCGAGACGGGTCGACCAACTGCGCGCGGTGTGGGCGATGTGCGGGTCCGGCAGCGTCGGCCAGGCTCCGAACTGCGGCTCGCCCGTCGCGCCGTCCCCGGCGATCCAGTGCTCCTGGGCGAGGTCCGGAACGGTGATGCCGGCGTGGCCGGCGAACCGGTGCGTGTCCGGGACGGCCACCAGAAGGTCCCCTTGGAGCACTGTGGTCTGCCGCAGTTCGCTCAGGTCGTAATCCGGCAGGCCGTGGCCGACCCCGATGACCGCCACGTCCAGCCGGCCGATCCGTAGTCGCCGGAGCAGGGCGGGCGTCGAGGCCTCTGCCAGGATCACGGCGAGACCCGGGTGGCCGGACATCACCTGCGCCATCGCGCGCGGTACCAACGCCATGGCGGCGGTGGGGTAGGCACCGATCGTGAGGCGGCCCGCGAGCCGGTCACGCAGCCCGGCGAGTTCCAGCTCGGTCGCCGCCATGTCGGCGAGAATCTCCGTCGCGCGCCGGACGAGGACCTGGCCTGCCGGGGTGAGCGCCACGCCTCGTCGCCCGCGGTCGAAGATCGGTGCTCCCGCCGCCGCCTCCATGGCGGCTACCTGGCGGGAGATGGCCGACTGCGTGTAGCCGAGCGTCTCGGCGGCCCGGGTGAACGATCTCGCTGCGGCGACCTGGTGAACGACGCGGAGGCCCGCGAGGGTGAACTCGGCCATGGCCGCGAGCCTAACATGCGTGTTCGTCATGGAAACCGTGCGAAATCATCGTTGGACCGCATGCCTGGAAAGACGCACGCTGGTGACATGACACAGCGATTCACTCGAAATGAACTGGTGGCGCGACTGATCCGCGCGGGGGAGCTGGAGGTGTCGGGCGAGGATCCGGCCGAGACCGCGACGTACTTCGACAGGGAGAAGTTCCGCTTCCACGGGCCGGACGGCTTCGAGTCCGACTACGCCGGACTCACGGCCTACTTCGACTCCGTGCGCGAGGCCTTCGACGACCGGTCGATCCGGCGCGGCATCGTGGTGGCGGAAGGTGACCACATGGCGTGCCAGACATGGATCGAGGGCACCTTCGCCCGAGAGTTCACCCAGTCACCGGCCGGTCCGCTGCCGCCCAACGGCGAACGCATCGTGTTCGACCTGCTCAACATCTTCCGCTTCGACGACCGGGGACGCCTCGTCGAGGAGTGGGTGCGCACCGACAACCGCAGCCTCTTGCGCCGGCTGGGCGCCGAAGGAAGCTAGGAATCCTCAGGTCGAGCGGGGCCCGTGGGCGGGCGCCTGGGGCGGGACGGTAGGGGATTCGCGTCAACACCGTCTCCCCCGGCGCGGTACGGACGGCCCGGCGGACCAAGCCGGGCGGGGCGGCGGACATCTTCGCCGCGATGACCGGCTCCGAGGTCGCTGACACCATCCTGCTGCTGGCCTCACCACGGTCGGCCAGCACGGTCGGCGCCGACTTCGCCGTCGACGCGGGGTTCCTGGAGGCGTTCTGACGCGACGCCGCCGGGAGGTCGGCCGGTCCGGCTGAGGACGTCCAGCGCCGCGTGCCGCAGCAGCAGTGGGTGCACGAACCTCCCCGGCTCTGTGGGCTCCGCGAACCACGTCAACGGCCACGTGTGCCCGTTGAGGGCAGGAACGGGCACGTAACTCGCCGCGAGGCCCGCTGCGTTGAACGTCGTCACACCAGGCGGCCACACCCGGCGCCGCGTGGTGTGCACGGGCAGGAAGAAGTACATGCTCCGTGCGCCATTGGCCTGCTGCACGATGGGGCCGGGGTCTCCTCCGGTCATCGACTCCATGACCTCCGCGAGTCGACGCCCGTCCTCCGCGTCGACGCGCACGGCATCGAATTGCACACCGGCCTTCCGAAGCGCGTAACCGGTAGCCGGAATCCACGCGTTTAATGGACGAGTTTCTGGTTCCATGGCGACATCAAAGCGGCTTCTGGCTACCGTTTTCCATAGTGCCACGCGCACGGTAGTAACGCTCCTGACCAGCACTGTCGTCCCCACAGGTGCCTGAAAGTCGGGCGGCGACCATTGCTGACCGGTTGAGGCCGGTTGAGACGGAAAGGCAGGAGCAGGGATGGCACGTTCGGAGAACAAGGAAACGGCGGGAACGACGACCCGCTATGTCGCACGCATCGCGCGCATCCTCCGCAAACAAAAAGGGCTGTCGCAAGAGGAACTGGGCAAGGAGATCGGCTTCACGGGCTCGGCGGTCAGCGCGATGGAAACGGGCTCGCAGCCCGCGAGCGACCAGATGCTGGAGGCGCTGGAGCGCGTCCTGGGCGACGGCTTGGGCATCTTCGATGAGGCACGGGAGTTCGTACGGCTGGACAAGTACCCGAGGAAATTCAAGGACTTCGCGCCCCTGGAACAGCGGGCGGTGGCGATCTATGTCTACGAGACCCACCTGATCAACGGCCTGTTCCAGACCGAGGAGTACGCACGTTCCGTGATCGGTGGCAGCTTCCCGCCACCTACTGACGAGAAGGTCGAGGAACTGGTCGAAGCACGGATGGCGAGGAAGGCGCTGTTCTCCCGGCGCCCGACAGCGCTGGTCGAAGTGATCGTGGACGAGTCTGCGTTGAGGCGCCAACTGGGCGGCCGAAAGGTCATGAGCGAACAGTTGAGGCGCCTTGCGGAGGTGGCCCGCCTGCGCAACGTGACCATCCAGGTGCTGGCCCTCGATGCCGGTCTGCGCGGCGAGTACGCAGGTGAGCGGGGCTCTCTCACTCTCATCGAGACACCGGAGGACGACCGGTTCGTCTACCTTGAGCTTCAGGACGAGAGTCTCCTGATCAAGGACTCGTCCAAGGTCCGCACGTATGCTCAGCGGTACGCGAAGATCCGGGCCCAGGCACTGAGTCCGGACGACTCGCTGGCCCTCATCGAACGATTGGCAGGAGAAGATTGATGACCAGCAACCTGCGGTGGTTCAAGTCAACCTACAGCAGCGATGCGGGCGGCCAGTGCGTAGAAGTGGCCTACGCCTGGCGCAAGTCGAGCTACAGCGACGGCAGCGGCGGCCAGTGTGTCGAGGTCGCCGCCTGCCCGCACGCGGTCCACGTCCGCGACTCGAAGAACGTGGATGGCGGGGCGTTCACCGTGGCCCCGGACGCCTGGGCAGGCTTTCTCGGCTGGGCGCGCTGAACCGGCCCGGCGGGGGCGGGCGACGGCGGCCTACCTCAGATTGAAGACGAGCAGGTCGCCGTACTCGACCGGCTTGGCCTCCGCCATCGCCAGCTCCGGGTGCAGCGGTACGTACGCGCGGTGCAGGCCGAGCGTGTCGGGCAGCGGGGCGATCCGGGCCGCCGCGCCCGTCAACACGGCGTCCCAGTCGAGCTCCTCGCCTTCGCCCTGGCGGTCGAGGACGAAGCCCAGCGTCCCGTCGCGGTAGGTGTCGAGCGTGCGCAGCAGCGCGGCTACCGAGTGCTTCAACTGCTCCCCGTCCAGGCCGTCGAGGCCGAACTCCAGCGACGTCACCCCGCCGGGCAGCCGGCGGACGCGGGTGAACACGTCGGCGTCGGCGTCCGCCCACAGCTGGAAGTTGACCTCGTCGACGGTGCCGGTCGCGTCCGCCGTGGCCGCCATCCGCTGCAGTAGTTCGGCCTTCGTGGTGAAGGCCTGCTCGCCGTAGCTGCCGGGGCCGTTGCTGATCAGGGAGACGCGGCCGCTGCCCGGATTCGTCGTCCGCAGGCCGCACGCGTCCAGCGTGGTCAGCAGCCCTGCGGCCTCCTGGCCGCTCCAGGTGGTGCGGTACCAGAGGAAGAACCCGTCACTCATCGCAGCTCTCCACTCGCTCCACTCGTGGGCCTCCAGTGTGCGACGGACTCGTCAGGCCGAGGCCGCCGCGC
This sequence comes from Streptomyces montanisoli, assembly GCF_017813245.1. Classification (GTDB taxonomy): domain Bacteria; phylum Actinomycetota; class Actinomycetes; order Streptomycetales; family Streptomycetaceae; genus Streptomyces; species Streptomyces montanisoli. The sequence goes on along the minus strand of NZ_JAGIQL010000084.1, from coordinate 6,717 downwards.
GTTCGCCGCTTGTCCTGCGGCGCGCCCGTACGTCCGTCAGCGACGGCGGCCGCCAGGCGCCGTCGGGGTGGTAGACGTTCGTGCCCGGCGGGACGATCGCGTCGATTCTGTTCAGGGCCGCGTCGTCCAGCTCCAGAGCCGCGCCCCGCAGCGCACGCTGCAACTGCTCCATCGTGCGCGGCCCGATGATCACCGACGTCACCGCGGGGTGCGCCAGCGGGAAGGCCGTCGCCAGCTCCGGCAGCGTGCAGCCCAGCTCGTCGGCCAGCCCCGCCAGGTGCTCGACCACCTCCAGCTTCGCCGCCGTGACGGGCTCCCGGGGGTCGAAGCGCTCGGGGTTGAGCCGCGCTCGTCCCGCCGTCAGGTCGACGGTGCGGCCCGCCCGGTACTTGCCCGTCAGGAACCCCGACGCCAGCGGGCCCCACGTCAGCACCCCCATCCCGTAGCGCCGGCACACCGGCAGCACGGACGTCTCGATCCCGCGCGCGAGGATCGAGTACGGCGGCTGTTCCGTCCTGAACCTCGGCAGGGCGCGGCGCTCCGCGACGTGGTGCGCCTCCGCGATCTCCTCGGCCGGGAACGTCGAGCAGCCGAACGCGCGGATCTTGCCCGCCCGTACCAGGTCACCCAGCGCGGCCAGGGTCTCCTCGATGTCCGTCGTGTGATCAGGGCGGTGCACCTGGTAGAGGTCGATCCACTCCGTTCCCAGCCTGCGCAGGCTCTCCTCCACGGCCCGTATGATCCACCGCCGCGAATTGCCGCTCCTGCCCCTGCCCTCGCCCATCGGGAAGTGCACCTTGGTCGCGAGGACGACGTCGTCCCGGCGTGGCCCGCGCAGGGCCTCGCCGACGATCTCCTCGGACTCCCCGGCGGAGTACATGTCCGCCGTGTCGACGAAGTTGATGCCGGCCTCCAGGGCCGCGTGGATGATCCGGACGCCTTCGCCGTGGTCCGGATTGCCGACCGCGCCGAACATCATCGTGCCGAGGCAGTACGCACTCACCTCGATGCCGGTCCCCCCGAGCGTGCGGTAACGCATGAGCTTCTCCTCTGCCATGAACCGACGTGCCGGCCGCCTTCTTGGCGCCGGCGTCCCGCACGCTATGGGCTTGAGTCGACTGGAGATCAAGTGGGAATCGCGCCCCGGGGCATCCCCGCGGGGTCGTCACCCGCCCCGGCCGGGCAGGCCCGGCCGACCCGCACCGCCCGTATGCTCGACGGCATGAACCTGAGCATCGGCGAGGTCGCTCGGAGCACCGGTCTCAGCATCCACACCCTGCGCTTCTACGAGCACGAGGGCGTCCTCCTCAATGGAGTCCCCCGCGACTCGGCCGGCCGCCGCGTCTACACGGAGGAAGACGTGGACTGGCTGCGGGTGTGCGTGATCCTCCGCGCGTCCGGTATGCCGCTGCCCGACCTGCGCAGGTACACCGAGTACGCGCGGGAGGGGGCCGGCAATGAGTCGGAGCGCGTCGAGTTGCTCCGCGCACACCAGCGACGGGTCACGGAGCAGATGCGGCAGCTCCAGCAGTGCATGGACCTGATCAGCCACAAGGTCCGGGTGTACGAGGACATCCTCGACGGCGCGCAGCCGGGCGAGTGCCACGCCCCCGAGGCACATCGCTGACGCCGGCGTGAGGCATGGGCGTGCCCGGCACCATCGGCGCGGACGTGCCCGGCGCCATCGGCGTGGGCCTGCCCGGTGCCGCCGGCGCGGGCGTGCCCGGCTTCGCCGGTGTGGTCAGCCTGCGAGCGCCGTCGAGCCCCGCAGCGTCTCGCGGTACGTGCGGGCCGCCGCCACGAGGGTGTCGAGGGCGTCCCGGGTGCGCACCAGGTCGGCGATGTGCTCGGACAGGCGGTCGCGTTCCTGGGCCATGCGCTCCAGCGCCGCGTCGGAGTTCTTCTCGCTGGGTGCGTCGGCGCACGGCAGCAGGTCGAGGATCGTCCGGCTGGACAGGCCCGCCGCGTACAGGCTCTGGATGAACTCGATCCGTCCGACCTGGTCCTCTGTGTACTGGCGCTGGCCGCCCGCGCTGCGCCTGCTCGCGAGCAGGCCCTGCTCCTCGTAGTACCGCACCGAGCGGACGCTGACCCCAGCACGCGCCGCGAGTTCTCCGATTCGCACGCTGTCCTCCCTCGAATCCACCTGCGGTGATCCGCGCCACAGATGCTTGCCTCTGACGTCAACGTCAGGTTCTACGGTAGCCGACGTGTCCGGGAAGCGGGCACGTCGGCCAACGGCGGAGGAACCCGACATGACGTCCCTTTTCGACAGCTACCGGCTCGGCGGGCTGGTCCTGCCCAACCGCGTGGTCATGGCCCCCATGACCCGGGTACGCGCCGCCGCCGGAGGTCTCGCGACGCCGTCCATGGCCGCGTACTACGCGCAGCGTGCCACGGCGGGGCTGATCGTCAGCGAGGGCGTGCAGCCCAATGTGGTCGGCCAGTCCAACCCGGGCACGCCGGGGCTGCACACGGACGAGCAGGTCGCCTCGTGGCGTCCGGTGACCGGCGCCGTGCACGCCTCCGGTGGACGGATCTTCGCGCAGATCATGCACGGCGGGCGGGTCTCGCACCCCGAGACGACCGGGCTGCGGCCCGTCGGACCCTCGGAGGTCGCCGCCGTCGGCGACGTGTTCACCCCGAGCGGCCCGCAGCCCGCGCCGCTGCCACGCGCCTTGGACACCGCCGAGGTGCCTGGGCAGGCGCGCTCCTACGCCGAGGCGGCCCGCCGCGCGGTCGACGCGGGGTTCGACGGCGTGGAGCTGCACGGCGCCAACGGCTACCTGATCTCGCAGTTCCTGTCGTCCAACGCCAACCTGCGCACGGACGGCTACGGCGGCTCCGTGACCGGACGCATCCGGTTCGCCGTCGAGGCGATGGCCGCGACCGTCGACGCGATCGGCGCCGAGCGCACCGGCATCCGGCTCTCGCCCGGCGGCACGTTCTGGGGCGTGCGCGAGAGCGACGTGCCGGAGCTGTACACGGCCCTGCTGACGGAACTGGCGCGGCTTGAGCCCGCCTATCTCCATCTGGAGGCCACCACCGACGAGGACGTGCTGATCGCCCTGCGCCGCGTCTGGCCCACCGCGCTCGTCGTCAACCCGACGCTCCCCATGGGGCCGAAGCAGACCGGCCGGGACGACGCGGACCGCTGGCTCGGGCTCGGCGCCGACCTCGTGAGCTTCGGCCGCGCCTTCATCGCCAACCCCGACCTCGTCGAGCGGCTGCGCGGCGGACTGCCGATCGCGCCGGCCGACGAGGCGACGTACTACGCGGGCGGCGACACCGGCTACCTCACGTATCCGGCCTATCCGTACGCGGCCTGAGCCCGCGACCGGGCGGACGCCGGGCGGCCGTCCGCGACGTCACGCCGCGTCGGCGGCCGCCTCCGTGAGCGCCCGGACGAGCCTGGCGTTCTCCGGGGCCGTGCCGCCGGGGAAGGCGAAGCGCCTGCGTACGTACCCGTAGGCCAGGCCGCTGCGCGGGTCGGCGAAACCGAGCGAGCCCGCCATGCCGCAGTGCCCGAAGGCGTCCTGGCCGAGGGCGGGGAACGCCGTCACCGGGCGCTCGAAGCCGAGGCCGAACTGGTCGCGACCGCCGGTAACCAGGTCCGTACCGGTCAGGTACGGGGTGGAGAACTCCGCGATCGTCGCGGGCTTCAGCAGCGGCGGCCGCCCGCCGAGGCCCGTCAGCGCCGCCGCGTACAGGCCCGCGACGCCGCGCGCGTTGCCGATGCCGCCGACCGACGCCTGCCCTTTGGCGCGCACCTCGCGCGTGTTCGGGACGTCGACGGCGAAGTCGAGGCCGTGCCTGTCCGGGGTGAAGTGGAAGGCGATCCCGCCCAGGCTCGCGGGGTCGTCGGGTTCCGCGTCCGGCGACGCGGCCTCGCTGCTGGTCGGGTTCATCGCGCGGACCGGCTCGTAGCGCGGTTCTAGCGCCTCAGGCAGTCCGAGGTAGAGGTCGAGCCCGTACGGGGCGCGGACCCGCTCCTCGTACAGCGCCTGGATCGAGGAGCCGGTCGCCCTGCGGACCACCTCGCCGGTGAGCGCGCCGATCACGTAGGTGTGGTAGCCGTAGCCGCTTCCGGGCTCCCAGAACGGCGTCTCGGCCGCCAGCAGCTCGGCCAGCACACGGTCGTCGGCGATCTCGGCCAGTGTCAGCGGCCGGTCGTGGAGGCCGATCAGCCCGGCGCCGTGGGCCAGCAGGCCGCGTAGGCGCAGGCGTTCCTTGCCCCCGCCGGTGAACTCGGGCCAGTAGTCCACGACCCGGCGATCGAGATCGATCACACCGTCCTGCGCGAGCAGCGCGAACACGAGGTGCGTGGCGCCCTTGGTGACGGAGTAGACGCCCGTCAGCCTCTCGCCTGGGAAGTCGTCGGACGCCGCGAGGTCCACCACGAGACGGTCGCCGATGTAGGCGGTCAGCTGCGAGCCCGGCTCGTTGTGCGACTCCTCGGCGAGCGCCGCCGCGAACTCCTCGCGCACCCGCTCGAACCCGGGCGCCACCGTCCCGCGTACTTCCGGCTTCTCCGGCATGCCGTACGTCCCCCGCTCCTCGCTCGTGCCCGGCCGCCGGTACGCACACCGGCGGCCGGGCACTGTCTCCGCACCGTCCTCCCGTCCGGAAACCGGGGGCCGACATCCGGTATTCCGCCGGTCAGCGGGCATGCGCGTGGCGCGGCACGACGCGGCCCGGTGCACGCGCCGTTTCCGGGCGCGCGCACCGGGCCGAGTACCGCCAAGTACCGCGTACCGCGCGTCTCAGATGAACGAGTTGATCTCGATCGTCTCCGTACGCCCGGGGCCCACGCCGATCGCCGAGATCGGCGCGCCCGACATGTCCTCCAGCGCCTTCACGTAGCCCTGCGCGTTCTTCGGCAGGTCGGCGAACGTCTTCGCCTTCGAGATGTCCTCCGACCACCCGGGCAGGTACTCGTAGACCGGCTTCGCGTGGTGGAAGTCGCTCTGGTTGTACGGGAGTTCCTCGACGCGCTTGCCGTCGATCTCGTACGCGACGCACACCGGCACGCGCTCCCAGCCCGTCAGCACGTCCAGCTTCGTCAGGAAGAAGTCCGTGAGGCCGTTGACGCGCGTCGCGTAGCGGGCGATGACCGCGTCGAACCAGCCGCAGCGCCGGTCGCGGCCCGTCGTCACGCCGCGCTCGCCGCCGATGCGGCGCAGCGCCTCGCCGTCGTCGTCGAACAGCTCCGTCGGGAAGGGTCCCGAGCCGACGCGCGTGGTGTATGCCTTGAGGATGCCGATGACCCGGTCGATCTTCGTCGGACCCACGCCCGAGCCGGTGCAGGCGCCGCCCGCCGTCGCGTTGGAGGACGTGACGAAGGGGTAGGTGCCGTGGTCGATGTCGAGCAGTGTGCCCTGCCCGCCCTCGAAGAGGACGACCTTGCCCTCGTCGACGGCGCGGTTGAGCACGAGGGTGGTGTCGGCGACGTACGGCCGCAGCTCCGCGGCGTACTTCAGCAGCTCCTCCACGATCCGTCCCGCCTCTATGGCGCGGCGGTTGTAGAGCTTGGCGAGGAGCTGGTTCTTGAAGTCGAGCGCTGCCTCGACCTTCTGCGTCAGGATCGACTCGTCGTAGAGGTCCTGGACGCGGATGCCGACGCGGTTGATCTTGTCCGCGTACGCCGGGCCGATGCCGCGGCCCGTGGTGCCGATGCGGCGGGAGCCGAGGAAGCGTTCCGTCACCTTGTCCATCGTGGTGTGGTACGGGGTGATCAGGTGCGCGTTCCCGCTGACCAGCAGCTTGGACGTGTCGATCCCGCGCTCGCCCAGCGCGCTCAGCTCGGAGAACAGGACGGCGGGGTCGACGACGACGCCGTTGCCGATGACGGGGACGCAGCCGGGCGAGAGGATGCCCGACGGGAGGAGATGCAGCGCGTATTTCTGGTCGCCGACGACGACCGTGTGGCCGGCGTTGTTGCCGCCCTGGTAGCGGACGACGTAGTCGACGGAGCCGCCGAGCAGGTCGGTGGCCTTCCCCTTGCCCTCGTCACCCCACTGAGCACCGAGCAGCACAAGTGCGGGCACAGGCGTACACCCCTTCCGGGCGGGGCATGTCCAAGGTCAGGGGGCGGCGTGCGGCACAGCCCGAACCGTCGAACCGGTTGCCCCGGAATAGACGAAGCCCCTGGCGCAATAGCGCAAGGGGCTCTTGCACAAAGATGCTACCCGAGGAAGGACCGAGGTGTCGGCTCCGGAATTCGCCGCCCACGGCACACGGCAGCAGCCACAACAGCTCCTGGTGGTCATCGACCCGCTCGCGCGAAGAAGCGACGGCGAATCCGTCCGTATCGCGAAAGACGTGCTGTGTGCGGGCGCGCCGGCCAAGATCTGTCTGCCCGAGACGCCTGAGGAGTTCGACCGCGCCCTCGTGCGGCGCGGCCACCGGCGGCCGGTGGTGGTGGGCGACGACGGCGCGCTGCTGCGCACGGTCGCCCTGCTGCACCGGGAGCGCGAGCTCACGGGGGAGGCGCTGTCGCTGGTCCCGGTGGGCACGGCGGGCGAGCTGGCGCTGGCGTGCGCGCTCGGCGTGCCGGCGGGCACGGTGGCTGCGGCGCGCGCGGTGCTCGACGGGGTCGGCGCGCCGCTCGGCCTCCGTGTCGTCCACCCGGCGGTAGAGGGCCGCCGTGCCGTCGCCGCTGACCCGTACGGTGCGGGCGCTGTCGAGCATCTCCTGCGGGGTGTGCCCGCCGACGCC
>NZ_JAGIQL010000083.1 GCF_017813245.1 Streptomyces montanisoli | reverse complement strand
GACGGCCACGTAGCCGTACCTGGACAGCGCGGCGCCTGGCCCTGGAACGCATCCCGCCACGACGCGAGGACTGAGCCGCCGGCCGCGGCGCGGTATCGAGGCCGTCGCGCCGGAGGGCACAGCACGTCGTCCCCGGGCCCGGCCCCTGCCCCGGCCGCCAGGGGCTGGCCCTTCGGAGCGCCCGGCCCGTCGGCCGTCAAGGCGCGGGCTCCCGGCCCGGGACCCTGCGACGGGGGCGGCGCGTGTCAGGGCCGCCACGCCGTAGGGCGCGGGACGCGATGGCACTGGCCGTCGCGCCGGCAGGCGGCCATGGCACCGCGCGTGAACGGCCGACAGCCACCCCGCTTCCTGCCCCGCGCATGCGGTGCGGGGTTCGGTGCGGTGTGCACGGCCGCGCCGGCGGCCCGCGCCGCGCGGAGGGAGCGCGGGCGCCCGGGACATGCCACGGCGCCCGCCGTGTCCGGTCGGGGACGGGGCGGGCGCCGTGTACTGCGGAGGGCCGGGGGAAGCGCCTCCCCCGGCCGGACCGTCCGTACGCCGTTGTACGGGACGTCTCACCGCGCACTCGGCGCGGTCGTGCTCACCGCGCGCTCGGCGCGGTCGTGGGTGCCGTCACACCACGAGGGCGCGGTCCGTGGGACGGATCGGGGCGGGCAGGTCGCTCGCTCCCGACAGGTGGCCGTCGACGGCGCGGGCCGCCGAGCGGCCCTCCGCGATCGCCCACACGATCAGCGACTGGCCGCGGCCCGCGTCGCCCGCGACGTACACGCCGGGGACGTTGGTGGCAAAGTCCGCGTCGCGTGCGACGTTGCCCCGCGCGTCGAGTTCGAGGCCGAGCTGCTCGACGAGGCCGTTGGACCGGTCGGTGCCGGTGAACCCCATGGCCAGAGTGACGAGCCCCGCGGGGATGACCCGCTCGGTGCCTTCGAGCGAGACGATCTTGCCGTCCTTGAACTCCACCTCGACGAGGTGCAGTGACTGGACGTTGCCGTCCTCGTCGCCCTCGAAGTGCGTGGTGGAGACCGAGTACAGCCGCTCGCCGCCCTCCTCGTGCGCGGAGGTGACCTTGTAGAGCATCGGGAACGTGGGCCACGGCTGGTGCTCGGCGCGCTCGTCGCCCGGGCGCGGCATGATCTCCAGCTGGGTCACGGACAGGGCGCCCTGGCGGTGTGCGGTGCCGACGCAGTCGGCGCCGGTGTCGCCGCCGCCGATGACCACGACGTGCTTGTCCTTCGCGGTGATCGGGGAGTTCGTGAGGTCGCCCTCCTGCACCTTGTTGGACAGCGGCAGGTACTCCATCGCGTAGTGCACACCGTTCAGCTCGCGGCCCGGCACGGGCAGGTCGCGCGAGACGGTCGCGCCGGCGGCGATGACGACCGCGTCGTACCTGCGGCGCAGCTTCGCCGCGTCGAGGTCCCGGCCGATCTCCACGCCGGTGCGGAACTTGGTGCCTTCCGCACGCATCTGCTCGACGCGGCGGTTGATGTGGGACTTCTCCATCTTGAACTCGGGGATGCCGTAGCGCAGCAGCCCGCCGATGCGGTCGGCGCGCTCGTACACCACGACGGTGTGTCCCGCCCGGGTCAGCTGCTGGGCGGCGGCGAGCCCCGAGGGGCCCGAGCCGATCACGGCGACGGTCTTGCCGGAGAGCCGCTCGGGCGGCTGCGGTGTGACGTCGCCCGTCTCCCACGCCTTGTCGATGATGGAGACCTCGACGTTCTTGATGGTGACGGGGGGCTGGTTGATGCCGAGCACGCACGCGGACTCGCACGGCGCGGGGCACAGCCTGCCGGTGAACTCCGGGAAGTTGTTCGTGGCGTGGAGACGCTCTATGGCGGCGTTCCAGTCCTCGCGGTAGGCGTAGTCGTTCCACTCGGGGATGAGGTTTCCGAGCGGGCAGCCGTTGTGGCAGAACGGGATGCCGCAGTCCATACAGCGGCCGGCCTGCTTGCTGACGATCGGCAGCAGGGAGCCGGGTACGTAGACCTCGTTCCAGTCCTTGACGCGCTCGGCGACGGGTCGGCTCGTGGCGACCTCGCGGCCGGTGGTGAGAAAGCCCTTCGGGTCAGCCATGGGTCGCCGCCTCCATCATCTTCTCGGTGGTCTCGGTCTCGGAGAGCCCGGCCAGCTCGGCGGCGTCCTTGGCGGCGAGCACGGCCTTGTAGGCGGCCGGGATGATCTTGCTGAACCGGTCGGCCGCGGTGTCCCACTCGGCCAGCAGCTTCGCGGCGACGGTGGAGCCCGTCTCCTCGTGGTGGCGGCGCACCACGTCGTGCACCCACAGCTTGTCGCCGTCGTCGAGCGGCCCGACCGCGGCCAGGTTGCCGGCGTTGACGTCGTCGGGGTCGAGGTCGATGACGTACGCGGTGCCGCCGGACATGCCGGCCGCGAAGTTGCGTCCCGTCGGGCCGAGGACGACGGCGTGGCCGCCGGTCATGTACTCGCAGCCGTGGTCGCCGACGCCCTCGGTGACGACGGTGGCGCCGGAGTTGCGCACGCAGGTGCGCTCGCCGCTGCGTCCGCGCAGGAACAGCTCGCCGCCGGTCGCGCCGTAGGCGATGGTGTTGCCCGCGATGGTGGAGTACTCGGCGAGGTGGTCGGCGCCGCGGTCGGGCCGTACGACGACGCGTCCGCCGGAGAGGCCCTTGCCGACGTAGTCGTTGGCGTCGCCCTCGAGCCGCAGGGTGATGCCGGACGGCAGGAACGCGCCGAAGGACTGGCCCGCGGATCCGGTGAACGTGATGTCGATGGTGTCGTCGGGCAGGCCCGCGCCGCCGAACCGCTTGGTGACCTCGTGGCCGAGCATGGTGCCGACCGTGCGGTTGATGTTGCGGATGCCGATCTGGGCCCGTACGGGCTGCGCGGCCTCGGCGCTCTCGGCGCCGAGCGCGTCCGCGGCGAGGCGGATCAGCTCGTTGTCGAGCGCCTTGTCGAGGCCGTGGTCCTGGGCGACCGTGCGGTGGCGCACGGCGCCCCTGCCGAGAACCGGCACGTGGAACAGCGGCGCCAGGTCGAGGCCCTGGGCCTTCCAGTGACCCACGGCCTGCTCGGTGTCGAGGAGTTCGGCGCGGCCGACGGCCTCCTCCAGGGTGCGGAAGCCGAGTTCGGCGAGGAGTTCGCGCACCTCCTGGGCGATGTACTCGAAGAACCGCACCACGTACTCGGCCTTGCCGGAGAACCGCTCGCGCAGCACCGGGTTCTGGGTGGCGATGCCGACGGGGCAGGTGTCGAGGTGGCACACGCGCATCATCACGCAGCCGGACACCACCAGGGGCGCCGTCGCGAAGCCGAACTCCTCGGCGCCGAGGAGCGCGGCGATGACGACGTCGCGGCCGGTCTTGAGCTGGCCGTCGGTCTGCACGACGATCCGGTCGCGCAACCCGTTGAGCAGCAGCGTCTGCTGGGTCTCGGCGAGGCCGAGCTCCCAGGGGCCGCCCGCGTGCTTGAGTGACGTGAGCGGGGAGGCGCCGGTGCCGCCGTCGTGTCCCGAGATCAGCACGACGTCGGCGTGCGCCTTGGACACGCCGGCCGCGACCGTGCCGACGCCGACCTCGGAGACCAGCTTCACGTGGATGCGGGCCACGGGGTTGGCGTTCTTCAGGTCGTGGATGAGCTGGGCGAGGTCCTCGATGGAGTAGATGTCGTGGTGCGGCGGCGGCGAGATCAGGCCGACGCCGGGCGTGGAGTGCCGGGTGTTCGCGACCCACGGGTAGACCTTGTGGCCGGGCAGCTGGCCGCCCTCGCCGGGCTTCGCGCCCTGCGCCATCTTGATCTGGATGTCGTCGGCGTTGACGAGGTACTCGCTGGTGACGCCGAACCTGCCGGACGCGACCTGCTTGATCGCGGAGCGCCGCGCGGGGTCGTGGAGCCTGTCGGTGTCCTCGCCGCCCTCGCCGGTGTTGGACTTGCCGCCGAGGCGGTTCATGGCGATGGCGAGCGTCTCGTGCGCCTCGCGGGAGATCGACCCGTACGACATGGCGCCGGTGGAGAAGCGCTTGACGATCTCGGACGCCGGCTCGACCTCGTCGACCGGGATGGGCTCGCGTCCTGAGGCGAAGTTGAACAGGCCGCGCAGTGTCATGAGCCGCTCGGACTGCTCGTTGACGCGGTCGGTGTACTTCTTGAAGATGTCGTACCGGCCGGAGCGCGTGGCGTGCTGGAGCCGGAAGACCGTCTCGGGGTCGAACAGGTGCGGCTCGCCCTCGCGCCGCCACTGGTACTCGCCGCCGATCTCCAGCTTGCGGTGGCTCGCGGAGATCCCGGAGGCCGGGTAGCCCTTGGCGTGCCGGGCGGCGACCTCCTGCGCGACGATGTCGAGCCCGGCGCCGCCGATCTTGGTGGCGGTGCCGTTGAAGTACCGGTCGACGAACCCCTGGTCGAGGCCGACGGCCTCGAAGACCTGCGCGCCGCGGTAGGAGGCGACGGTGGAGATGCCCATCTTGGACATGACCTTCAGGACACCCTTGCCGAGCGCGCGGATCAGGTTGCGGATGGCCTGCTCGGGCTCCAGGCCCTGGATGAAGGTCCCGGCGCGCACCAGGTCCTCCACCGACTCCATCGCGAGGTACGGGTTGACGGCGGCGGCGCCGTAGCCGATGAGCAGCGCGATGTGGTGCACCTCGCGCACGTCGCCGGCCTCGACGAGCAGGCCCACCTGCGTGCGCTGCTTGGTGCGGATGAGGTGGTGGTGCACAGCCGCGGTCAGCAGCAGCGACGGGATGGGCGCCTGCTCGGCGTCCGAGTGCCGGTCGGACAGGACGATGATGCGGGCGCCGCCGTCGATCGCCGCGTCGGCCTCGGCGCAGATCTCGTCGATGCGCGCGGCGAGCGCCTCGCCGCCGCCAGCGACCCGGTAGAGGCCGGAGAGGGTGGCGGCCGTCATGCCGGGCATGTCGCCGTCGGCGTTGATGTGGATGAGCTTGGCGAGCTCGTCGTTGTCGATGACGGGGAAGGGCAGGGTGACGCTGCGGCAGGACGCGGCGGTCGGTTCGAGCAGGTTGCCCTGCGGGCCGAGCGACGACAGCAGCGAGGTGACGAGCTCCTCGCGGATGGCGTCCAGCGGCGGGTTGGTGACCTGCGCGAACAGCTGCGTGAAGTAGTCGAACAGCAGCCGCGGGCGGGCCGAGAGCGCCGCGATGGGCGAGTCGGTGCCCATGGAGCCGATGGGCTCCGCCGCGGTGCGCGCCATCGGCGCGAGGAGGATGCGCAGCTCCTCCTCGGTGTAGCCGAAGGTCTGCTGGCGGCGGGTGACGGACGCGTGCGTGTGCACGATGTGCTCGCGCTCGGGCAGGTCGGACAGCTCGATCTCGCCGGCTTCGAGCCACTCCTGGTACGGGTGCTCGGCGGCGAGCGTCGCCTTGATCTCGTCGTCCTCGATGATGCGGTGCTCGGCGGTGTCCACGAGGAACATGCGGCCGGGCATGAGGCGGCCCTTACGCACGACCTTGCCCGGGTCTATGTCAAGGACGCCGACCTCGGAGGCGAGCACGACGAGGCCGTCGTCGGTGACCCAGTAGCGTCCCGGCCGCAGGCCGTTGCGGTCGAGGACAGCGCCGACCTGGGTGCCGTCGGTGAAGGAGACGACGGCGGGGCCGTCCCACGGCTCCATCATCGTGGAGTGGTACTGGTAGAAGGCCCGGCGTGCCGGGTCCATGGCGTCGTTGTTCTCCCACGCCTCGGGGACCATCATCAGCACCGAGTGGGGCAGCGAGCGGCCGCCGAGGTGCAGCAGTTCGAGTACCTCGTCGAACGTCGCGGAGTCGGAGGCGCCCGGGGTGTTGATCGGGAAGATCCGGTCGAGGGCGCCGTCGCCGAACAGCCCGGAGGCGAGCTGCGACTCGCGGGCCTTCATCCAGTTGCGGTTGCCCTGGACGGTGTTGATCTCGCCGTTGTGCGCGACGAAGCGGTACGGGTGGGCCAGCGGCCAGCTCGGGAAGGTGTTCGTGGAGAACCGCGAGTGCACGAGGGCGATGGCGGTGGCGAAGCTGGGGTCCGAGAGGTCCGCGAAGAAGGGCTCGAGCTGCTCGGTGGTGAGCATGCCCTTGTAGACGACGGTGCGCGACGACAGGGACGGGAAGTACACGCCGGCCTCGCGCTCGGCGCGCTTGCGCAGCACGAACGCCTTGCGGTCCAGCGCGATGCCGCTGCTGCGGTGGTCGGTGACGAAGAGCTGACGGAAGATCGGCACGGTGGCGCGCGCCGTGAGACCGAGGATCCGCGGCCTCACGGGCACCTCGCGCCAGCCGAGTACGGTCAGGCCCTCCTCGGCCGCGATCGCCTCGATGGCACAGACGCCCTCGTCGACTTCCTCGGCGGGCAGGAAGGCCGTGCCGACGGCATATTCGCCGGCCGCGGGGAGAGTGAACCCGGTGGCCTCGCGGAAGAAGGCGTCGGGGACCTGCAGGAGGATCCCCGCGCCGTCGCCCGAGTCGGGCTCGGAGCCGGTGGCGCCCCGGTGCTCCAGGTTGCGCAGGACGGTCAGCGCCTGCTCGACCAGCGCGTGGCTGGCATCGCCGGTGAGGGTGGCGACGAAACCGACGCCGCACGCGTCGTGTTCGTCGCGGGGGTCGTACATCCCCTGCGGGGCGGGGCGACCGTCCATGGGCGACCAGGCGTGGGAACGCATCGGCTCTCCCGTCGTCGTCGTGGCATATGCGGGGCATATGCGTGTGCCGAGGGACGACGTTGGCCCTCCGGAGAAATTTCGTGCAGGTTACATGATGGGGTTCTGCCCAGAAAGCGGAAGATTCCATCCAGCATGCGGACAGCTAGGGGCATCCTCGCGAGGTTTCCGAAGGTGACGGTTTCCTGGCGGCGGACACGGGGTGTGCCGGACAGTACGGCGCCTGTCCGGGGGCGCGGGCTTCGTTGCCCGCGGCGCTAACGGGTCATGCCCCGCTATCGCGGGGTCGAAACCGCCGTGTAACAGGTATGTACGACGGGCCACGCCAGTGTCGCATCCTGGCGCCGTACGCGCGCAGGGACGTGCGTCACAGCAGGTGGCACGGGGTGCCGCCGGGCGGCGCCGGGCGCGCGCTGATGGGCGCGCTGCCGGATGCCGTCCTACAGCGAGGCGCCCAGCAGGCTGCCGAGGCCGTAGGTGATCGCCGCCGCGATGCCGCCCAGGGCGAGCTGCCGCACGCCGCTGAACCACCAGCTGCGCGCCGTCACGCGTGCCACCAGCGCGCCGCAGGCGAACAGCCCCGCGAGGGCCAGCAGCACCGCAGGCCACAGCGAGGTGGCGCCGAGCAGGAACGGCAGGACGGGCAGCAGCGCGCCGACGGCGAACGACCCGAACGACGAGACCGCGGCGACCGTCGGCGACGGCAGGTCGTCGGGGTCGATGCCCAGCTCCTCGCGCGCGTGGATCTCCAGTGCCTGCTCGGGGTCGGCGGACAGCTGAGCGGCCACCTGGTGCGCGAGGGCCGGCTCGACGCCGCGCGAGACGTAGAGCGCGGCGAGTTCGTCCAGCTCGTCGGCCGGGTTCTTGCGCAGCTCGGCCCGCTCGACGGCCAGCTCCGCCTCGACCAGCTCCCGCTGGGAGGCGACGGACGTGTACTCGCCGGCGGCCATCGAGAAGGCACCGGCCGCGAGGCCGGCGAGGCCGGTGATGACGACGGCGTGCGACGACACGTCGCCGCCCGCGACACCCGTCATCAGCGCCAGGTTGGAGACGAGGCCGTCCATCGCCCCGAACACGGCGGGCCGCAGCCAGCCGCCCGTCACGTCCCGGTGGGTGTGGTTGTCGCGGTGCGCGTCGTGCAGCGTCGCGTTCGCCTCGAAGACGGCCATGACGTTTTTCCCCTTCCCATGGGCGGGCAGCCCGGTTCCGTACGGAGCCTGTGGGCCCCTCCCACGCTCGAAAGTACGCACGGAATCGGATCGCCGCCAGCAAGGAAGGCCTGACTTACCGCAGGTCAAAGGGGCCCTTGCCGGACACGGCCCGGGCCCGCACGCGGCTTCGGGCGCGGTCGGCCCCCCGGCCGCAGGCCATAGCGGGATCGGCCCGCAGGCGGACACGCCACAGTGGCCGGGACGGCAGGGCCCGCACCCGGCGCGGCCCACACCGCCCGTGCGCCTGACAGCGCCGGGCGCGCGCACGTGCTGAGCGAGGGACACGGCCCGCACTGGCAGGCGGGGCCGCTCAGTCGGGGGTCGGACCGCGCGGCGGGGCCGGTAGGCGGCCCGGGGTGCCATGGGTGCGGGCGGTGGGATGCCGGACGGGGCCCGGAGTACGGGGCCCGCGCCCGGCGGCGGGCGGGCGGTGCCGTCAGAGCTTTTTGGCCGCCTGCGCCTCGGTGTCCCGAGCGTCGCCCGCGGCGTGCTCGGCCGGGGGTTTCGGGGCCGCTTCCTCAGCGTCCTGCTTCTGCTCCGAGCCCGGCTCGGAGACGGAGCCCGGCTCGGCGTCCGCGGAATCGGCGTCGCCGGCCGCGCCGGCCCCGGCGGCCGCGGCCGGTTCGACGATCGTTTCGCGGCCCGGCCGCAGCCGCGCCGACAGCACGATGTAGAGCACCGCCAGGGTGAACATGATCATGACGGTCCACAGGTTCAGCCGCAGGCCGAGGATGTGGTTCGCGGTGTCCACGCGCAGGTACTCCGTGCCGCCGCGTCCCACGCAGTACAGCGCCACGTAGAGGGCGAACGCCCGGCCGTGTCCGAGTTGCCACCTGCGGTCGGCCCAGACCACCAGCGCCGCCACGATCAGGCACCAGATCGACTCGTACAGGAACGTCGGGTGGTAGTAGCCGGGCGTGCCGCCGCCCGACGGGTGCGTGATGTGCAGGGCCCACGGCAGGTGGGTCTCCTTGCCGTACAGCTCCTGGTTGAACCAGTTGCCCCAGCGGCCGATGGCCTGCGCGATCGCCACCGCGGGCGCCAGGGCGTCCACCCAGGCCGTGAGCGGGATGCCGCGCCGTCTGCAGCCGATCCACGCGCCCACCGCGCCGAGCGCGACGGCGCCCCAGATCCCGAGCCCGCCCTCCCAGACCTTGAAGGCGTTGACCCAGTCCTCGCCCTTCTCGAAGTAGAGCTCGGGGTCCGTCACCACGTGGTACAGACGCCCGCCCACCAGGCCGAACGGCACCGCCCAGATCGCGATGTCGGCGACCGTGCCAGACCTGCCGCCGCGGGCGACCCAGCGCTTGTTGCCGTACCAGACGGCCACGAAGACGCCGATGATGATGCAGAACGCGTAGCCGCGCAGCGGAATGGGGCCGAGGTGGACCACTCCGGTCGACGGGCTGGGAATGTAGGCAAGTTCCATGGCAGGTCCGACGCTACCCTGCCGGGCCCCGCACCCGGCGACCCGCCCGGCAACGTCTGGGTAACGGGGCCCCCATTTTCCGGGCATCCGCGGCCCCGCGAGGGGTCGGCGGCGGCTGGCTCACGAGCCCGTCGCCGCCTTGCCGGGCTGCTTGCCCTTGTTGGCCTCGGCGACCCACTTCCTCAGGTTGGCCGGGGTGATGTTCTCGTCGCCCTTCTTCGGGAAGACGGACTTCCCGTTCAGCAGCACCGTCGGCGTGCCGGTGAAGCCGCCCGTGGTGAACGCCTTCGCCGACTTGCCGACCCACGCGTCGTGGTCGCCGTCGTCGACGCAGGCCTTGAACCGCTGCGTGGACAGCCCGTCGACCTTGCCCGCGATGTCGAGCAGCCTGCTGTTCTTGCCGAAGGCGTCGGAGGTCTCCTCCGGCTGGTTCTCGTACAGCGCGTCGTGGTACGCGGGGAACTTCCCGGCGTCCTGCGCGCACGCCGCCGCGTTCGCCGCACGTACCGAGCCCGTGCCGCCCATGTTGCCGTCGATGATGGTCGCGAGGTGGTACTCGACCTTCATCTGCCCGCTCTTCTCCAGCTGGTGGAACGTGTCGCGGAAGACGTTCTCGAACTGGCCGCAGATCGGGCAGCGGAAGTCCTCCCACACCGTGAGCGTGGCGGGCGCGTCCGCCGCGCCCACGCGGATCGCGAGGCCGTCCTTGCCGCCCGCGCCCGTGGGCGCGCTGACGGGGCCCGCGGCGCCCTTCGCGGGCTTGTCCTTGCCCGCGCCGGCCGCGACCACGCCGATGCCGGCCGCCACGGCGAGCACGGCGACCGCCGCGCCCGCCACGACGAAGCCGCGCTTGCGCTTCTCCCGCGACTTCTCCGCCGCGCGTTCCTGCTGGAGCCGCTCTCGGGCGCTCCTGGTTGCCTCACGTGTCTTCTCACTCACGCCCTCAGCAACGAACCGGGGAGGCGCGTGCGCACCTCCCCGGTCCCAGGTCCACCCGTACGTGTGAGGTCACCGCCGCGGGAGGCGAACAACGGGTTCGAACGCCCAAGCAGGTGCCGTGGCGTTCGAACCCGCTGGGCGGACGGTCAGCCCGCCGGCGTGCGCGCCGACGCCCGCACGCCCTGCGCGAGGTCGCCCGCCAGCTCCCGTACGCCCGCGACCCCGGCGGCCGCGTCCGGCGCGTCGAGCACGCGCTTGACGAAGGCGCTGCCGACGATGACGCCGTCGGCGAACGAGGCGACCTCCGCGGCCTGCGCCGCGTTGGAGACGCCGAGCCCCACGCAGACCGGCAGGCCGCTGGTGGCGCGGGTGCGGGCCACCAGCTTCTCGGCCTGCCTCCCGACGGATTCGCGGGTGCCGGTGACGCCCATCAGGGAGGCCGCGTACACGAAGCCGCTGCCGGCCGCGGTGATCTCGGCGAGGCGCGCGTCCGCGCTGCTCGGCGCGACCACGAAGACGGTGGCGAGGTCGTGCTCGGACGCGTGCTCGCGCCACACCGCGGACTCCTGGACCGGCAGGTCGGGCAGGATGCAGCCGGCGCCGCCCGCGTCCGCGAGCTCCGCGGCGAAGCGCGCGGGGCCGTAGCGGTCGATGGGGTTCCAGTACGTCATCACCAGCACCGGCTTGCCGGTGGCGGCGTGCGCCTCGCGCACCGTGCGCAGCACGTCGGCGATCCTGACGCCGCCGCGCAGGGCGATGTCGTCGGCGGTCTGGATGACGGGGCCGTCCATGACGGGATCGCTGTAGGGCAGGCCGACCTCGACGATGTCGGCCCCGCCGTCGAAGATCGCGCCGATGGCCTCGATGCCGCCGTCCACGGTGGGGAAGCCGGCCGGGTAGTAGGCGATGAGCGCGGCCCGGTCCTCGGCCCGCGCGGCGGCGAGCGCGTCGGTCAGCAGCTGGATGTTCCCGCTCACTTCGCGGCCCCCTCGTTCGCCGTGCCGTGCCGCCCGTCGCGGCCGTGCTCGCCCTCGCGGCCGCCCTGACCGTCCTGACCGTCCTGGCCGCCCTGGCCGCTCTGGCCGTCCTGGATCGTCGCGCCCGAGGTGTCGTCGGGTTCGACGGCCGCGTCCGCCTCGTAGAGGCCGAAATAGCGCGCGGCGGTGTCCATGTCCTTGTCGCCGCGCCCGGAGAGGTTGACAACGATCAGGCCGTCCTCGCCGAGCTCACGGCCGACGGTGAGGGCCCCGGCGAGTGCGTGCGCGCTCTCGATGGCCGGGATGATGCCCTCGGTGCGCGACAGCAGCCGGAGGGCCTGCATGGCCTCGTCGTCGGTGATGGCGAGGTACTCGCCGCGCCCACTGTCCTTGAGGTACGAGTGCTCGGGGCCGATGCCCGGGTAGTCGAGCCCCGCGGAGATCGAGTAGGGCTCGGTGATCTGGCCCTCGTCGTCCTGGAGCACGTAGCTGCGCGAGCCGTGCAGGATGCCGGGCTCGCCCACGGTCAGCGTGGCGGCGTGCTCGCCGCTCGGCACGCCGTGTCCCGCGGCCTCGCAGCCGATCAGGCGGACGGCGCCGTCCGGGATGAACGCGTGGAACAGGCCGATCGCGTTGGACCCGCCGCCGACACAGGCCACGGCCGCGTCGGGCAGCCTGCCGGCCTTCTCAAGGATCTGCCGCCTGGCCTCGACGCCGATCACGCGGTGGAAGTCGCGGACCATCGCGGGGAACGGGTGCGGGCCCGCGACCGTGCCGAACAGGTAGTGCGTGGTGTCGACGCTGGCGACCCAGTCCCGGAACGCCTCGTTGATCGCGTCCTTGAGGGTGCGGCTGCCGGACTTCACGGCGATGACCTCGGCGCCCAGCATCCGCATGCGGGCGACGTTGAGCGCCTGGCGCTCGGTGTCGATCTCGCCCATGTAGATGACGCATTCGAGGCCGAACAGGGCGCAGGCGGTGGCCGTGGCCACACCGTGCTGGCCCGCTCCGGTCTCGGCGACGACGCGCGTCTTGCCCATGCGCCGGGTGAGCAGCGCCTGGCCCAGCACGTTGTTGATCTTGTGCGAGCCGGTGTGGTTGAGGTCCTCGCGCTTGAGGAAGACGCGCGCGCCGCCGGCGTGCGCGGCGAAGCGCTCCACTTCGGTCAGCGGGCTGGGGCGGCCGGTGTAGTCGGCCATGAGCCGGTCGAGTTCGGCGGCGAAGGACGGGTCGGACTTCGCCTTGCCGTACTCGGCGGCGACCTCGTCCACCGCGGCGACGAGCGCCTCGGGGATGAACTTGCCGCCGAAGGCGCCGAAGTACCCCTCGGCGCTGGGAATCTTCCCGTCGGGGTCCGGCAGGAAGAACGCAGAAGGCTCTGCGGAAGGTTTCGTGGACAACGGAGTAACTCCTCGGAAGTCACGGCCCGGTCCACGACGGAGGGTGGAACGGGCCGTTACAGACGGACAGCACCGTATGCGCGCACGGCGTCCTGGTGCGGCGCGCGCGGCCGCGTCCGCCATCGCATTCCGTTGACCTGTCCCGGCTCGTCCCCGATGACGTACCGCACGCGCCGCCCGTGCACCCTGCGCGCGGGCGCGCGGCAGCCGCGCGGCCGGCAACCGCGCGCCAGGGGCGCGTGCTGTGCCGGGGCGGCGGCGTCGGCCGCGAGGGTGGCGGGGCGGGAGGCGGGCATGGCGTGCGGTCAGTCCCTCCCGTGCCGCAGCGCGGGGTGGGCGCCCGCGGCGACGAGGTCGGCCACGGCGGCCTTCGGGTCGCGCCCGGTGACGAGCGACTCGCCGACGAGCACGGCGTCGGCGCCGGCGTTCGCGTAGGCGATCAGGTCGTGCGGGCCGCGCACGCCGGACTCGGCGACCTTGACGATGCCGGCCGGGATCTCCGGGGCGACGCGCTCGAAGGTGGAGCGGTCCACCTTGAGTGTCTTCAGGTTGCGCGCGTTGACGCCGATGACGCGGGCGCCCGCGTCGACCGCGCGCTCCGCCTCGTCCTCGTCGTGCACCTCGACCAGCGGGGTGAGGCCGATGGACTGGGCGCGCTCGATCAGCGACACCAGCGCGGGCTGTTCGAGCGCGGCGACGATCAGGAGCACCACGTCGGCGCCGTGCGCGCGCGCCTCCCACAGCTGGTAGGAGGTGACGACGAAGTCCTTGCGCAGCACGGGGATGTCGACCTTGGCGCGTACGGCCTCCAGGTCGGCGAGCGATCCGCCGAACCTGCGCTGCTCGGTGAGCACGGAGATGACGGCCGCGCCGCCGCTCTCGTAGTCGGCGGCCAGGGCCGCGGGGTCGGCGATCGCCGCGAGGGCGCCCTTGGACGGGCTGGACCGCTTGACCTCGCAGATCACGCTGACGCCGTCGCCGCCGAGCGCGGCCGCGCCGTCCTTCGCCTGCGGGGCGCGCGCCGCGCGCTCCTTCAGCTCGTCGAGGCCGACGCGCGCCTGGCGCTCCGCGAGGTCGGCGCGCACGCCTTCGATGATCTCGTCGAGCACACTCACGCGAGAGGCCCCCTTTCCGGGAGGTGATGCGACATGGTTCCAGGATCCGGCCGCCTCGATGCTAGCCGTTAGAGGCGGAAGGCCCCTCATCACGGGTGTCGGCGGCGCGTGCGCCCCGCGCGCTCAGGGCGTGCTCGGGGCGCGCTCAGGGCGTGCTCGGGGCGCGCTCAGGGCGTGCTCGGGGCGCGCTCAGGGCGCCATGAACCCGCCGAACGGCAGGTTGCGCACCACGGTGAAGGCCGCCGCGGCCACCCCGATGGCCCACCACCACTTGGGGGCGAGCCGTACGGCCGTCGGCAGGCCCTTGCGCGCGCGGAGCACCCAGTACACCCAGAAGACCGCGAAGGCGGCGAAGCCGACCACGGCGAGCGCGTTGTCGTGCAGCGCCGTGCCGAGCTTTCCCGAGGCGACGGCGTGGGCGCAGCGCAGGCCGCCGCAGCCCGGGCAGTAGATGCCGGTGAACCCGTAGAGCGGGCAGACGGGGTAGTGCCCCGGGTGGTTGGGGTCGACCAGCGCCACGAGTGTGAAGGCCGCTCCCACCCCGGCGAGCGCGCCGACGGGCGCGAGCAGCCGTCTGCCCGGCCCTACCGCCATTCGTGTCATGGGCACTGCCATGGCTCTCACCCCGTCGTTCGTCACCGGCTCGGCACGGCCGCGCACGGCGGCCGGGGTCATGCGGTGCACCCGCGCGCCCACGCGGGCGGCCGGGCGCGCGGGCCGTCAGGCCTTCGCGTGCTGCTCCGCCTTGCCGGCGGCGGCGCGTGCGGTGTCGTGCTGTCCCGCGTTCATGGCGATCTGCGCGCGTCCGGCCTCTTCACGCGCCCGGATCATCTCGTCGGACTCCTTCGGCATGCCGAGGCCCATGTACTTCATGATCACGCCGACGACGCCGCCGAGGAGCACGACGCCCATGCTGACCCAGAAGCCGACCGGGTTGTCCGCCACCATCAGGCCTCCACCGGCGCAGAAGCCGATGAAGGAGATGATGACACCGGTCCAGGCCGCCGGCGTGTGTCCGTGGCTGCTGCCCGCCATGAGTTGCTCCTCGTTGCTGTGGCGCTGTGTAGTGGGCGCTTGGTGTGCTGTGTCGCTGGTCGTGCCGGGTGTCCGGGCGCGTGTGCCGTCGGGTCCCGTGCTCACCGCACATTCTCCCGCATGCACGGCGGGTGACGCGCGGGGGGTCCGCTCGCGGGCGGACGGGCCGGAGCGGCCGCCGCGGACGGGGCCCGGGCGGCCGCTCAGCCGCCGGTGGGGTCCTCGCCGCGGTCGAGCGCCTTCCACAGGTCCTCGGGCCTGTCCGGGTCGACGACCGGCTTGCGGCGGGCCGCCGCCTTGACGCCGGCGGGGCCGGTGCCGCGCTCGTAGCGGCCCGACATGGCGGGCCACCACCTGCCGTACCGCAGGGCGAGCAGCCCAGCGAGCAGGATGAGCACGCCCGCGCCCGCGGTGACGTACGGCCACGCGGTGTGGCTGAGGGCGTGCACGGTCGCGGAGGCGTCGCCCGTGGTCTGCGCGGCCTTCGCGTCGAGCGCCGTGCTGCCGGAGCCGCCGAGCACCGCGGAGACGGCGGCGCCCGCGCCGCTCAGCGCGAGGATCAGGGACACCACCAGGCGTCCCGAGCGGCGCACGGCGAACACCGCGACCAGCGCGGCGAGCCCGACCACCGCGAGCGCGGCCGGCACGCCGGTGACGTCGCGGCCGTCCGCCGTCACGGGGACGGCTCCGCCGCCGACGGCGGCCGCCCCCCTGGCCCAGGTCTGGCCGGAGGCGATGAGCGCCACCGCGGCGCCCGCGGCGCCGAGGAGCAGGGCTGCTGCGAGGCTGCGGCGGCCGCTCGTGGCGCCGTTCGCGCGTCGCTGGTCGTGGGTGCCCTCTCTGGGGGCGGGTAGCGCTGTCACGCCTCCCACTATCCCTTACAGGTTTCGGCGCGACTCAGTCGGTGGGCGTGTGCGCGGGGGCCGGCCTGCTCGCGGGGGCCGGCCTGCCGGCGGGGGCCAGCCTGTTCGCGGTGTGGACGGCGCGCAGCACGGCCGCGGCCTTGTTGCGGCACTCGGCGTCCTCGGCGACGGGGTCGGAATCGGCGACGATGCCCGCGCCCGCCTGCACGTACGCGGTGCCGTCGCGCAGCAGGGCCGTACGGATGGCGATGGCGGTGTCGGAGTCGCCCGCGAAGTCGAGGTAGCCCACGCAGCCGCCGTACACCCCGCGCCTGCTGGGCTCCAGCTCGTCGATGATCTGCAGGGCGCGCGGCTTGGGGGCGCCGGAGAGCGTTCCGGCGGGGAAGCAGGCGGTGAGCACGTCGAACGCGGTGCGGGTGGGCGCGACGGTGCCGGTGACCGTCGAGACGATATGCATGACGTGCGAGTACCGCTCGACGGACATGAAGTCGACGACCTCGACGCTGCCGGGCTCGCAGACCCGGCCGAGGTCGTTGCGTCCGAGGTCGACGAGCATCAGGTGCTCGGCGCGCTCCTTGGGGTCGGCGAGGAGTTCGTCGCCGAGCTCCTGGTCCTCGCGGGGCGTGGCGCCGCGCGGCCGGGTCCCGGCGATGGGGTGCAGCAGGGCGCGTCCGTCCTCGACCTTGACGAGGGCCTCCGGGGACGAGCCGACGACGTCGAAGGCGACCTCGCCGTCGTCGCCGGGGAACCGGAAGAGGTACATGTACGGGCTGGGGTTGGTGGTGCGCAGGACGCGGTAGACGTCGAGGGCGCTCGCGGTGCACGGCGTCTCGAACCGCTGCGAGGGCACGACCTGGAACGCCTCGCCCGCCCTGATGCGCTCCTTGATGTCCTCGACGGCGGCCATGAAGTCGGCGCCGCCCCAGCGCGCGGTGTACTCGGGCAGCTCGGAGGCGGGCAGCTCGGTGGGCACGGTGTCGGCCGGACGTGCCAGGTCGGCGGCCATGGCGTCGAGGCGTGCCACCGCGTCGTGGTAGGCCTCGTCGACGCCGGTGTCGAGGTCGTTGTGGTTGATCGCGTTGGCGATCAGCAGGACGGTGCCCGTCTGGTGGTCGAGGACGGCGAGGTCCGAGGTGAGCAGCATGGTCAGCTCGGGCAGGCGCAGGTCGTCGCGTGCGTGGTCGCCGGTCTTCTTCTCCAGGCGGCGCACGATGTCGAAGCCGAGGTGGCCGACCATGCCGCCGGTGAAGGGCGGCAGCCCGAGGCCCGCGGTCAGGTCGCGTGGCGTGTGCAGGGCTTCGAGGGTGGCGCGCAGCGCGTCGAGCGGGTCGCCGCCTGTGGGCACGCCGACGGGCGGGGTGCCGAGCCAGTGTGCGGCGCCCGCGCGCTCGGTGAGCGCGGCGGCCGAGCGCACGCCGACGAAGGAGTAGCGGGACCAGGAGCCCTGCTCGGCGGACTCCAGCAGGAAGGTGCCGGGCCGCTCGGCGGCGAGCTTGCGGTAGAGGCCGACGGGCGTGTCGCCGTCCGCGAGCAGGCGCCTGCTGACGGGGATGACGCGGCGGTCCACCGCCAGCTTGCGGAAGGTCTCGAGATCCATGGCGGCTGACCCTACTCGGCAGCGGACCCGGGCCCGGCCCCGAGCGGCAGCTCGCCGGCGTCGAAGCAGGTGCGGTCGCCGGTGTGGCAGGCGGCGCCCACCTGGTCGACCTTGACGAGCACGGTGTCGCCGTCGCAGTCGAGGGCGACGGACTTGACGTGCTGGGCGTGGCCCGAGGTGTCGCCCTTGACCCAGTACTCCTGGCGGCTGCGCGAGAAGTAGGTGCAGCGTCCGGTGGTGAGGGTGCGGTGCAGCGCCTCGTCGTCCATCCAGCCGAGCATGAGCACCTCGCCGGTGTCGTACTGCTGGGCGATGGCGGGGAAGAGGCCGGCGGCGTCGCGCTTGAGGCGTGCGGCGACGTCGGGGGCGAGCGAGCTGGTCATGCCCCCATTCTGCCGCGCATCCGGGCGTGCCCGGTCCGCATGTCCACTGGGCGGACGCGGAGGGATCGCCGTACGCTTGCCGTCATGTCGACCCATGCCAAGCGTGAACGACTTCTGCTCGCCGATCTGTTGGAGGCGGCGGGCCCCGAGGCCCCTACCCTGTGCGAGGGCTGGCTCACCCGCGACCTCGCGGCGCACGTGGTGGTGCGCGAGCGCCGCCCCGACGCGGCGGGCGGCACGCTGATCCCCGCGCTGCGCACCAGGCTGGAGCGGGTGAAGTCGGAGTACCTGGGCAAGCCGTACGAGGAGCTGCTCCAGCTGATCCGCACGGGCCCGCCGAAGATGTCCCCGTTCGGCCTGAAGCAGTTCGACGAGGCGGCGAACACGACGGAGTTCTACATCCACGCGGAGGACGTGCGCCGCGCCCAGCCCGACTGGACGGCCCGCGAGCTCGACGCGGTGTTCGCGGACTCGCTGTGGTCGCGCCTGGAGAAAACGGCACGCCTGATGGGCCGCAAGTCCCCGGTCGGCCTGGTCCTGCGCCGCCCGGACGGCCGCACGGCCGTCGCCCACCGCGGCACGCCCGTCGTCACGGTGACGGGCGAGCCGGGCGAGCTGACGCTCTTCCTCTCGGGCCGCCAGTCGTCCGCGGACGTGTCGCTGGAGGGCGACAAGGACGCGGTGGCCAAGGCGCAGGACGCGAAGCTCGGCATCTGAGCGCACCCGCCTCGCGGCGGTCAGCGCACGGGGTAGGCGTCCGCCTGCGCGCCCCGGTCGACCAGGCCGGATCGGTTCGGCCTCTCAGGTCATGCGCCACTGAGCGAGGCGCGGCGCAGTGCGGGCACGCTCAGCGCGACCACCCCGGCCGCGGCGCACAGCGCTGCGCCGGCGAGGTAGACGGGGGCTGTGCCCCAGGCGGCGACGACGGCGCCGGTCACCGGGTAATTGAGCGGCGCGATGCCCAGCGTGAAGAGGGTCGTCACCGAGCTGACCCGGCCGAGGTGGCCGGGTCCCGCGTGGGTCTGGGCGAGTGCGCCGAGCAGCGCGCCACCGAGCCCGGCCAGCAGCCCGACAGCCAGCGCCGCGAGCACGGCGAGTCCCACG
This sequence comes from Streptomyces montanisoli, assembly GCF_017813245.1. Lineage (GTDB taxonomy): Bacteria > Actinomycetota > Actinomycetes > Streptomycetales > Streptomycetaceae > Streptomyces > Streptomyces montanisoli. The sequence continues at coordinate 10,337 of NZ_JAGIQL010000083.1, read as the reverse complement.
GTCGGCGCTGCGCCGAGGGCCGCGAGGGCGGCCGCGCCCGTCACGATCCCCAGTCCCATGACGAGTCCGGCGCGAGGTATGCGGCCACGCCACACGAGCAGCAGGGACACGGCTCCCGCACGAGCCCGAAGGCCGACACGAGCCAGCCCATGGCGTCGGCGCCCCAGCCGCGCTCACGCACGAGCAGTGTCAGGCCCAGATTCAGGGGGCCGGAGAAGCCCAGTTCGGTCAGCGCGACGATCAGTACCAGCGGGGCGAGGACGCGGTTTTCGCGGATGTGGCGCAGGCCGTCCGCGAGGTCGCGCAGCGGGCTGCTCCGTTCCTGGGGCGGGCCCGCGTCATCGGCCCCGTCGGACGGTACGGGTCCGATGCGGACGGCCAACAGGGTGATGAACGAGCCGCCGAACAGGACGCCGGCGGCCGCGAACGCGGCTCCTGAGCCACCGAGTGCGACGAGGAGGCCGCCAAAGGGCGCTCCCGCCACGTTGGCGAATCGTGCGGCCAGGCCGCGCATGCCCTGGACACGAGCGAGTTGGCTCCGTCCGGTGATGCGCGGGGGTAACGCCCCGACCGCGGGCAGGAACAGTGCGTCAACGGTTCCGAAGACAACGGCCACCAGGACGAGAAGCCAGACGGCCGGCGCGGTCAGCAGCAGGAAGGCGGCAACCGCGACGATGACCAGGCAACGCGCCGCGTCGCTTGCGAGGACGAGGCGGCGGGGGCCGATGCGGTCGGCGAGCACTCCCCCGCCGAGCATCAGTATCGCGCGCGGCACGGCGCCCACGGCGAGCACGATCCCCGCCTGCCCGGTGCTGCCGCCTCGCGTCGCGGCCCAGGACAGGGCCAGGAAGTACACGCTGTCGCCGACGGTGGAGGCCGTGTAGGCCCCGAGCCAGCGCAGGACGTTCGGGTCTCGGTGTGCGGGGCGGCCCGCGGCTCCACCTGCGAGTGCGGCCCCGGCTGCCTCGCGGACGGGCGTGGTGGCGGTACGCGCGTCCTCCCGGCGTCCGCTCATCGCGTGCGGAAGGGGAACGCGTACAGGTGCAGTGCGACGTCCTCACGCCCGGCGGTGTCCCCTGCTTCCTGGGCGGCGACCGCATCGCGTTTGTAGCGTCGCACCATGGCGTGCATCTCCTCGGAGAGCCTGGCCAGTTCGTCCGCGGTGAGCGGGGCGAGTGACTCCGTGCTGAAGGCGGCTGCCCGCCACTCGGCCGGCCAGCTCGCGGCAGAGTCGAGGTAGCTGCGGAAAAGCGACGACCGCTCCTCGAACGCCATGCGGCCGACTGCGGCGTGTACGGCGGCCTTCTCGGGGGCGTCGCTGAAGTCCTCCTCACGGAAGCTGAGCCCCTCCGCGACCGGCTGCCACCAGCGTTCCCTGCCGTCGCCCCCGCGACGCTCAGCCTCCTCGATCAGGCCGTGCTCGGCGAGCTTGCGCAGGTGGTAGCTGACCAGCGAGACCGCTTCGTCGACCTGGTCGGCCAGCTGCGTCACGGTGGCGGTACGGGACACGGACAGTGCGCGGTAGAGCTTCATGCGCAGAGGGTGGGCGAACGCTTTGAGGGTGCCGAGGTCGGTGACCCTGCGGGTCTCGTTCTGTGTCATGGCAACACGCTAGGTAGGAAAGAAAACTTGCACAATATTATTTGCGCAACTTTCCTTTCCTATTTGGGCACAAGAACGCCCGTGCCGGGCAGGCCGACACGGGCGTCTTCGCCACAGCCGGGTCAGCGCACGGGGTGGCCCGCCTCGTGCAGGGTTTTTTTGACCTGGCCGATGCGCAGGTCGCCGAAGTGGAAGACCGACGCCGCGAGGACCGCGTCCGCGCCCGCGGCGACGGCTGGGGCGAAGTGGCCGAGCGCTCCCGCGCCGCCCGAGGCGATGACGGGGATCGAGACGCGTGCGCGCACGGCCGCGATCATCTCCGTGTCGTAGCCGTCCTTGGTGCCGTCCGCGTCCATGGAGTTGAGCAGGATCTCCCCCGCGCCGAGTGCGGCGGCGCGCTCCGCCCACTCGACCGCGTCGATGCCGGTGCCGCGCCGGCCGCCGTGCGTCGTGACCTCGAAGGTGCCGGACGGCGTGCGGCGCGCGTCGACGGACAGGACGAGGACCTGGCGGCCGAACCGCTCGGCGATCTCGCGGATCAGTTCGGGGCGCGCGATGGCCGCCGTGTTGACGCCGACCTTGTCGGCGCCCGCGCGCAGCAGCCGGTCCACGTCGTCCGGGGTGCGGACGCCGCCGCCGACCGTCAGCGGGATGAAGACCTGCTCGGCGGTGCGCCGCACGACGTCGTAGGTCGTCTCCCGGTCGCCGGACGACGCGGTGATGTCGAGGAACGTCAGCTCGTCGGCGCCCTCCGCGTCGTACAGCTTCGCCATCTCGACGGGGTCGCCCGCGTCGCGCAGGTTCTGGAAGTTGACGCCCTTGACGACCCGGCCCGCGTCCACGTCGAGGCAGGGGATCACGCGTACCGCGACGCTCACCGCGCGGCTCCCGCGGGGGCTCGGTACGCCTCGACCTCGACCTCGACGACGAGGCTGGGGTCGATGAACCCGGCGACGACGATCATCGAGGAGGCGGGCCGCACCGCGTGGAACAACTCGCGGTGCGCGCGGCCCACGTCGTCCGCGTCACGCGAGTGGGTGATGTACATGCGGGTGCGCACGACGTCGGCCGTGTCGAGGTCGAGTTCGCGCAGGGCGCTGATCGCGACGCCGAACGCCGCCTTGGTCTGCTCGTAGGGGCTGCTGTCCACGATGCGTCCGTCCACCACGGACGTGCACCCGGCGACGAGCACGAGCCCGTTGGGGAGCTGGACGGCGCGGGAGTAGCCGTAGGAGTCCTCCCAGGGGCCGTCCGTGGACAGCCTCCTCGTGCCGCCGGCCGTTTCGGAGATCTCCGTCATCGGTTCACCACCGCTAGCGCCTCCTGGAGCGTGAATGACTTCGCGTAGAGCGCCTTCCCGACGATGGCGCCTTCGACGCCCTCCGGGACGAGTTCGCCGATCGCGCGCAGGTCGTCGAGCGAGGAGACGCCGCCCGACGCGACGACCGGCCTGTCCGTGGCGGCGCACACGTTCTTGAGGAGGTCGAGGTTGGGGCCCTTCAGTGTGCCGTCCTTGGCGATGTCCGTGACGACGTAGCGTGCGCAGCCCTCGGAGTCGAGGCGCGCCAGCGTCTCGTAGAGGTCGCCGCCGTCGCGCGTCCAGCCGCGCCCGCGCAGGGTCGTGCCGCGTACGTCGAGTCCGACGGCGACGCGGTCGCCGTGCCGGGCGATGACGTCCGCGACCCACTCGGGGTTCTCCAGCGCGGCGGTGCCGAGGTTGACGCGCGTGCAGCCGGTGGCGAGCGCGGCGGCGAGCGTGTCGTCGTCGCGGATGCCGCCGGACAGTTCGACCTTGATGTCCATGGTGGCGGTGACCTCGCCGAGCAGGGCCCGGTTGTCGCCGGTGCCGAACGCGGCGTCGAGGTCGACGAGGTGCAGCCACTCGGCGCCCGCCGACTGCCAGGCGAGCGCGGCCTGCAGCGGGGAGCCGTACGAGGTCTCGGTGCCCGACTCGCCGTGCACGAGGCGCACGGCCTGTCCGTCGCGTACGTCCACGGCGGGCAGGAGCTCCAGCGGGGAGGAGTGCGGGGAAGAGGGCGAGGAGGGCGGCATCAGAGGGTTCCGATCCAGTTGGTGAGCAGCTGGGCTCCGGCGTCGCCGGACTTCTCGGGGTGGAACTGGGTGGCCCACAGGGCGCCGTTCTCGACGGCGGCGACGAACGGCTCGCCGTGCGTCGCCCACGTGACCTTGGGGGGCCTGATGCGGGGGTTGGTCACTTCGAGGCCCCAGTGGTGGACGGCGTAGGAGTGCACGAAGTAGAAGCGCGCGTCGGCGTCGAGCCCGGCGAACAGCTCGCTGCCGGCGGGCGCGCGTACGGTGTTCCACCCCATGTGCGGGACGACGTCGGCCTTGAGCGGCTCGACCGTGCCCGGCCACTCGTCGAGGCCCTCGGCGCTGACGCCGTGCTCGATGCCGCGCTCGAAGAGGATCTGCATGCCGACGCAGATGCCGAGCACCGGGCGGCCGCCCGCGAGCCTGCGGCCGACGATCCAGTTGCCGCGTGCCGCGTTCAGGCCCGCCATGCAGGCGGAGAACGCGCCGACGCCCGGCACGAGCAGGCCGTCGGCGTTCATGGCGCGGTCGAAGTCGCGGGTGATCTCCACCTCGGCCCCGGCGCGCGCGACGGCGCGCTCGGCGGAGCGCACGTTGCCGAACCCGTAGTCGAAGACCACGACGTTCCTGGTCATGTCCACAGCCCTTGGATGCGCAGTATCCCGGCGGCCAGGCAGAACGCGGAGGAGATACCGAGCAGCACGATCACGCCGACGGGCAGCTTCTGCTTCGCGAAGGAGTAGACGCCGCCGGCGAGGAACAGCCCGACCAGGATGAGGATGGTGTTGAGGCCGGTCATCTCAGAGGGCGCCCTTCGTGGAGGGCAGGATCCCCACCGCGCGCGGGTCGCGCTCGGACGCGTACCTCAGTGCCCTGGCGAGCGCCTTGAACTGGCACTCCACGATGTGGTGCGCGTTGCGCCCGTACGGCACGTGGACGTGCAGCGCGACGCGTGCCTGCGCGACGAACGACTCCAGGATGTGGCGCGTCATGGTGGTGTCGTACGAGCCGATCATCGGCGCCATGTTCTCGGGCTCGGTGTGCACGAGGTAGGGGCGGCCCGACAGGTCGACCGTCACCTGCGCGAGGGACTCGTCGAGCGGGACGGTGCAGTTGCCGAAGCGGTAGACGCCCACCTTGTCGCCGAGCGCCTGGCGGAACGCCGCGCCGAGGGCGAGCGCGGTGTCCTCGATGGTGTGGTGGGAGTCGATGTGGAGGTCGCCCTCGGTCTTGACCGTGAGGTCGAACAGGCCGTGCCTGCCGAGCTGGTCGAGCATGTGGTCGAAGAATCCGACTCCTGTGCCCACCTCGACGCGCCCGGTGCCGTCGAGGTCGATCTCCACGACGACGGACGTCTCCTTCGTACTGCGTTCGACCCGTCCGATGCGGCTCATGCGCCCTGCTCCTTCTTGAGATCGCGTACCGCGTCGAGGAACGCGTCGTTCTCCGCCGGGGTTCCCGCGGTGACCCGCAGCCTGCCCGGCACGCCGTTGTTCCGGACGATGACGCCGCGGTCGAGGATGTGCTGCCACGCGGCCTGCGGGTCCTCGAAGAGGCCGAACTGGACGAAGTTCGCGTCGGAGTCCGTGACCTCGAATCCGAGTGCCCTCAATTCCTCGACCAGGCGGTCCCGCTCGGTCTTCAGCTGCTCGACGTACCCGAGCAGGGTATCGGTGTGCTCCAGGGCCGCGAGGGCGGTGGCCTGCGTGACGGCGGAGAGGTGGTACGGCAGGCGTACGAGCTGCACGGCGTCCACCACGGCCGGGTCGGCCGCGAGGTAGCCGAGGCGCAGCCCGGCCGCGCCGAACGCCTTGGACATGGTGCGCGAGACGACGAGGTTCGGCCGTCCTTCGAGCAGCGGCAGCAGCGAGGGGCGGTGGCTGAACTCGGTGTACGCCTCGTCCACCACGAACAGCGAGGGGCGGGCGCGCTGCGCCGCCTCGTACAGCGCGACGACGGTCTCCGCGTCGACGGCCGACCCCGTCGGGTTGTTGGGGGTGGTGACGAACACGACATGCGGGCGGTGCGCGGCGATCGCGTCGACGGCCGCGTCGAGGTCGATGGTGAAGTCCTCGTGGCGCGGTCCCGAGATCCAGCCGGTGCTCGTGCCGCGGGCGATGAGGCTGTGCATCGAGTAGGACGGCTCGAAGCCGATGGCGGTGCGGCCGGGGCCGCCGAAGGCCTGGAGGAGCTGCTGGAGCACCTCGTTGGAGCCGTTCGCCGCCCAGACGTTCGCCGCGGTCAGGGGGTGGTGCCCGGTGCGCGTGAGGTAGGCGGCGAGCGCGGTGCGCAGCTCGACGGCGTCGCGGTCGGGGTAGCGGTTGAGGCCGCGGGCGGCCTCGCGCACCCGCTGCGCGATGCGGTCGACGAGGGGCTCGGGCAGCGGGTACGGGCTCTCGTTGACGTTGAGCTGGACGGGCACGTCGGGGTGCGGGGCGCCGTACGGCGACTTGCCGCGCAGCTCGTCGCGCAGCGGCAGGTCGTCCATGCGTACGGCGTCCGCGGCGGGGCTCACTTCTCGTGCGGTCACTTCTGGGGCACCTTCCACCCGAACCTGGCCTTGAGCGCCGCGCCGTGCGCGGGCAGGTCCTCCGCCTCCGCGAGCGTCACCACGTGGTGGGCGACCTCCGCGAGGGCGTCGCGCGTGTAGTCCACGACGTGGATGCCGCGCAGGAAGGACTGGACGGAGAGACCCGACGAGTGGCAGGCGCAGCCCCCGGTCGGCAGGACGTGGTTGGACCCGGCCGCGTAGTCCCCGAGGGAGACCGGCGCGTACGGGCCGACGAAGATCGCGCCCGCGTTGCGCACGCGCGCGGCGACGGCCGCGGCGTCCGCGGTCTGGATCTCCAGGTGCTCGGCGGCGTACGCGTCGACCACACGGACGCCGTCGTCCAGACAGGAGACGAGGACGATCGCCGACTGGCGGCCCGCCAGGGCGGGCCTGATCCGCTCCTCGGCGTGCTTGCTGGCTTCGACCTGCGGCGCGAGCTCGCGCTCCACGGCGTCGGCGAGCTCGGCGGAGTCGGTGACGAGGACGGCGGCGGCCATCGGGTCGTGCTCGGCCTGGCTGATCAGGTCGGCCGCGACGTGCACCGGGTCGGCGCCGGCGTCGGCGAGCACGGCGATCTCGGTGGGACCGGCCTCGGCGTCGATGCCGATGACGCCCTTCAGCAGCCGCTTGGCGGCGGCCACGTAGATGTTGCCCGGCCCCGTGACGAGGTCGACGGAGCGGCAGCCGTCCGGGCCGGGGACGCCGTAGGCGAACATGGCGACGGCCTGGGCGCCGCCGGCCGCGTACACCTCGTCCACGCCGAGCAGCGCGCAGGCGGCGAGGATCGTCGGGTGCGGCAGGCCGCCGAACGCGGCCTGGGCGGGCGAGGCCACGGCGATGCCGTCGACGCCGGCCTCCTGCGCCGGGACGACGTTCATCACGACGGACGACGGGTACACCGACAGGCCGCCCGGCACGTAGAGGCCGACGCGCCCGACGGGCACCCACCGCTCGGTGACGGTGCCGCCGGGTACGACCTGGGTCGTGGTGTCGGTGCGCCGCTGGTCGCGGTGGACGAGCCTGGCGCGGCGGATCGACTCCTCGAGGGCGGCGCGGACCGCCGGGTCGAGCTCGTCGAGCGAGCGGTGCAGTGCCTCGGCGGGCACCCGGAGGGACGCGGGCCTGCCGTCGCCGAACTTCTCGCCCCACGAGAGGACCGCCTCGGCGCCGCGATGGCGGACGTCCTCGCAGATGGGCCGCACCTTCTCCAGGGCGGCTTCCACGTCGAACTCGGCTCGGGGCAGCAGGGCACGCAGTGCTCCGCCCTCGGGGAGGGTGTCACCGCGCAGGTCGATTCGTGAGATCACGGGTCCAATTCTCGCAGACCGGAACGGGCGGCCGGTCGCCCGTATCAATGGGTGATATGGGACGCGCGCGCGGTGACGGTGGGACGCGCGCGCGGTGACGGCAGGGCGGGCCGGCGACGCACGGTGACCGCCGGTCACGCTTTCTTTGCCGCGTCTTGACGCGGGTCGGTACAACCCTCGTACACCTCCCCGTCCCGGTACGAAAACTTCACAATCACCCCCTGGCGCGTCCGCGACCTGCGGTTTTGAATGGTCTGCACCATGTCTCTGCTTCGGGCTCTGATCAGCACAGCGCGTATGGTCAGGCACACTCCGCGGCTCGCGGCCGGGCTGCCGCCCGACGACGACGTCCTCCTCGACGCCCCGGACGAGCGGCTCGCGCCCGCGCTCGTCTCGGCGGCACTCGGCGAGTACGAGGACGCCGCCAAGCTCCTCGCGACCACACGCGAGGGCGCCGAGTGGGAGAGCCGCGACCGCTACGTGATGAGGCTCGCCGCCTTCGCGCACCGCCGGGACGGCTGGCTCACCGACTGGCTGCGCGCCGCGCCGCGCGACCCCGACGCGCTCGTCGTGAAGGCCGAACTCGCCGTGCGCAGGGGGTGGGAGTCGCCCGCGCGCTCCGAACGGCTGCGGGACGCGGGGCCGCTGGTCGACGCGGCCGCCGGGGGCGACCCGCGCGACCCGGTGCCGTGGCGGATCGCGCTGGACCACGCGCGCGGCACGCACGCCACGCACAAGGCCTTCGAGACCCTGTGGGCACAGGCCGTGCGGCGCAGCCCGCACCACTACGGCTGCCACGTGGCCGCGCTGCTCTACCTGTCGGCGCAGTGGTACGGCTCGCACCGCGAGTGCCGGGACTTCGCCGAGGACGCTGCCCGCGAGGCGCTGCCCGGGTCGCTCGTCAGGACGCTGCCCGTGCGCGCCGCCTTCCAGCAGCTGCTCGACCGGACGCCGTCGCCGGTGCAGGGGGACGCGGCCGACCGGGCGGCGGACCTCGCGATCGGGGTGTCGGCGCGGTACGCGGCGGGCGATCCGTGGCCCGCCGAGGTGCGCAACCTCCTCGCGTACGTCCTCGTGCGGCGGGGCAGGTGGGCGGACGCGCTGGAGCAGTTCAGGCTGATCGGGCCGTGCGCGACCTCGTTCCCGTGGTCGCGCGTGAGCGGCGATCCGCTGCGCGAGTTCCTGGAGACGAGGGACGAAGTGCGCTTCCAGGTGGCCTCTGCCACGCCTTTGTGCCGCAGACCTGGCCGGTGCGGGGCCGGGGACCATTAGGCTTGATGGTCGTGACCACGGCAAGCCTCCCTCTGTTCCCATTGAACGCGGTGCTCTTCCCCGGCCTCGTGCTGCCGCTCAACGTCTTCGAGGAGCGTTACCGCGCGATGATGCGGGAGCTGCTCAAGAACGACGACCCCGACGCACGGCGCTTCGTCGTCGTGGCGATCCGCGACGGGCACGAGGTCGCGGTGACCGCGCCCGGCATGCCCGACCCGACGTCCGTGCCGGAGCGCGGGCCCTCCGCGGGGTTCGGCGAAGCCCCGCTCGACTCCTTCCACCAGGTCGGCTGCGTCGCGGACGCGGCGACGATCAGGGAGCGCCCCGACGGGAGCTTCGAGGTGGTCGCGACGGGCACGACGCGCGTCAAGCTGCTGTCCGTCGACGCCTCGGGGCCCTACCTGACGGCGCGCGTCGAGGAGCTGCCCGAGGTGGGCGGCGAGGGCGCGGAGGCGCTCGCCGAGGGCGTCCTGCGGGCGTTTCGCACCTACCAGCAGCGGCTGGCGGGCGCGAGCGAGCGGTCGCTGCCCGACAACGAGGAGCTGCCGGGTGAGCCGCCCGTCGTGTCGTACCTCGTCGCGGCGGCGGCGATGCTGGACGTGCCGGCGAAGCAGCAGCTCCTGGAGGCGACGGACACCGCGTCACGGCTGCGCCAGGAACTCAAGCTGCTGCGGGCGGAGACGGCCGTGATCAGGAAGCTGCCGTCGCTGCCCGCGACGGACCTGACGACGGCCCCGACGAACCTGAACTGACGGAAACCGGCGGACCGGCGGATGGCCAAGAAGCAGCGGAGGACCGCGAGCGGCACGCCCGCGACGACGGCGCTCACGGCGGCGGGCGCGCCGTTCACCCTGCACGCGTACGACCACGACCCGGCGGCCCCGAGCTTCGGCGAGGAGGCGGCGCAGGCGCTCGGCGTGGAGCCCGGACGGGTCTTCAAGACGCTGGTGGCCGAGGTGGACGGGCAGCTCACGGTCGCGGTGGTGCCGGTGACGGGGCAGCTCGACCTGAAGGCGCTGGCGTCGGCGGTGGGCGGCAAGCGCGCGGTGATGGCCGACCCGGCGGCGGCGGAGCGCACGACGGGATACGTCAGGGGCGGCATCTCTCCACTGGGCCAGCGCCGCGCCCTGCGCACGGTGCTGGACGCGTCGTCGTCGCCGCACGCCACGATCTACGTCTCGGCGGGCCGCAGGGGCCTGGAGGTCGAGCTGTCGCCCGAGGTCCTGACGAACCTCACCTCGGCGACGTTGGCCCCGCTCGCCCGGCCGTAGGCCGGCGGGGGCCCGAAGCCCCCGCGCGCACCGGCTGCCCCGGAGGCCCGCCGGAGCGGCGCGCCGCAGGACGCAGGTCCGCCGTGCACGGGGCCAGTGGCACGGCGCGCGAAGTCGGCAGCAGCCGACCCGCCCGCGCGGGTCCTGCACGCGACCAGCGGGCCCGGACCGGGCAGCCGAGGCCGTCGCCCCCTCGGACGCGGGTCCTGCACGGCCGCGAGCGGCGGCCCCGCAGGGCGCAGGCCCCGGTACGGGACCACCACGCGCCGGTCGCCCGGGCGG
>NZ_JAGIQL010000082.1 GCF_017813245.1 Streptomyces montanisoli | reverse complement strand
GACGAAGTACGCGACGTGTCGGGGCCGCTCCCCGTCGCGTACTTCGTCCCCGTCACCTACCGCTCCGCGCCGCTCGACGGTGCGAGCCACGCGCTCATCGGCACCTGCGAGCACGGCGTGCTCGGCCTCCGCCACGTGTACGACGGCGTCCACGACCCCGTCCTCGTCGAGCAGCTCTACGCGCTGCTGCGCGGCGAGGCCGAGCCGCAGGCGCAGAGCGAGAGCCACACCGCCGATCCGACGGTCACCTGTCACCGCGTGCGGACGCCGCTGCCCGCGGCCGTGCCCGGGACGGCTCCGTCGGCCGTGGCGGACGGGCCGGGCGGATCCGACGTGCGCGTGCCGACGAGCGACGGCGCCCTGACGCTGCGGGTGCGCCGCGTGCTCGAACCGGAGCAGGACACGCAGGACGGCGGGCTGCCCGCGGGCGTGCTCGGCCTGGTCACCGCGGGCTGGCACGCACCGGACGGCGCCGACTTCCGCGGCACGTACGCGTCCCTGCTGGACGCGCGACCGGACGCACAAGACGCGTAAGGCGACCGCCCCGCGTTCCGCATCGCGCCACCGTGCGGCACTCTTGGCCTTGTCGCCGTCCCCCGCACCCGCACCCGCACCCGCACCCGCACCCCGGTCATACGCAAACGGAGTCCCGATGACCTCATCCGCACCCAAGCCCCGGATCGACACCAGCAAGCCGCATCCGGCCCGGGTCTACGACTGGTTGCTGGGCGGCAAGGACAACTACCTGGTCGACCAGGCCGTCGGCGACAAGCTGCCCGAGGACTCCAAGGCCGCCGCCCGGCAGAACCGCGCCTTCATGCAGCGCGCCGTCGCCTGGGCCGCGCGGGAAGGGTTCGACCAGTTCCTGGACATCGGCACGGGCATCCCGACGCAGCCGAACCTCCACCAGATCGTCCAGCGCGTGAACCCGGCCGCCCGCATCGTCTACACGGACTACGACCCGATCGTGCTGCGCCATGCCGAGGCGCTGCTGATCTCGACGCCCGAGGGCACGACGGACTACATCCAGGCCGACGTGCGCGAGCCGGGCGCGATCGTGGAACACGCGCGCACCATCCTGGACTTCGACCGGCCGGTCGTGCTGTCGCTGATCGCGCTGATGCACTTCGTCCAGGACGAGGAGGACCCGTACGGCATCGTCCGCACGCTGGTGGACGCCCTGCCGTCGGGGAGCCTGCTGATCTTCTCGCACGGCACGACCGACTTCCACCCGGCCGAGATGGTCGCGACGATCAAGGAGGCGTACAAGAAGGGCACCATCCCGCTGCGCTTCCGCACGCGCGAGGAGACCGAACGATTCTTCGCGGGCCTCGACCTGGTCGAGCCCGGCCTCGTCACGGCGCCCCACTGGTACAAGGAAGAGCCGGCGCCCGAGGAGGAGCGCAGCGGCATCTACGCCGCCGTCGCCCGCGTGCCCTGATACTCCGGCGCCTCACGGTGGAGCCGGGGCGCCGCGTGTGCGGCGTCCCGGCGGCACCACGCGCTCAGCCGATCGCCGTCGCGAAGACGTGCAGCGACGCGTTGTCAGGCAGCGTCACGTACGCGACCTGCTTGCCCGCCGTCAGCGGCACCGACGACGCGTACAGGCTGACCTTGTGGTCGTGCGGCAGCGTGTCGGCGGGCGGGTTGTTCCAGTGCGCGGTCGTGGCGACCAGCGAGCAGCCGTCCACCGCCTGGTTCGCGTACCAGTCGGCCAGCGTCACCGTGCCCGTCGAGGTCGTGCCGTCCGCGTACGTGACGGTCACCTGCCCCTGCTGCGTGCCGTTGGTGCCCGCGCCGAGGAACGACAGCCGCGTCCCCGACCCGCGCACCGCGATCGCCTGGCCCGCGGCCGCCACGTCGTCGGGCGTGCCGGCCGCGACGTCCGGCCAGGTGAACGCGGCCGAGCCGGCCGAGACCCGCCCGCCGGGGGTGATGCCGGCGTCGGCGAGCGCCTGCGCCGAGAAGCTGTAGCCGGCGTCGCCGAACGAGCCCGCCGCCGTCGCGGAGTCGTCCGTGACGCCGACCTCACCCGCCGCGGCCCGGACGTTCGCGTAGGCGACCTGGACCGTCGCCGAGCCGTCGCCCGGGCTCGTGTGCGGCGAGCCGAGGTAGCGGGTCGTGCCCGTCAGCTCGGCAGCGCCGCCCTTGGCGCCGTCCGGGATCGTCACGTCCCAGGTGGTCGTCACCGTTTTGCCGGGGGCCACCAGCCAGTGCGTCGCCGGGCTCGTGGCCCTCGCCCGCCAGCCGGACGGCACGGACAGCCTCGTCGTGGCGCCGATGACCGGTTGCGTGGCGCCGTTGGTGAACGTCGTACGGACCTTGACGCTGGAGCCGCCCACCGCGGGCGACGGCGCCGACACCTTGGTGAAGCGCGGGCCCGTCGTCCTGCGCACCTGGAAGGAGCCGCTCAGCGGCAGGCTGCGCGACGAGTCGCCGACGCGCACCCGGTAGGTGCCGGGGGTGAGCGTCCACGCCTGCGCGTCGCTGTTCCAGTACGACGCGTCCTGCGCCGTCAGCCGGAAGGTGACCCGCTTCGTCTGGTGCGCCTTCAGGGCGACCTTCCGGAAGCCCTTCAGCTGGCTGACCGGCTCCCCGGCCGCCTTGGGCTCGCTCAGGTAGAGCTGGGCCACCTCGCTGCCGGCCCGCGAGCCGGTGTTGGTGACGTCGGCCGTCACCCGCAGCGATCCGCCCTCCCGCATGGTCGAGCCCTCGACGCGCAGGTGGGAGAACTTGTAGGAGGTGTACGAGAGGCCGTAGCCGAACGGGTAGAGCGGGTCCTCGTGCTTCGCGTCGTAGTACTTGTAGCCGACGTCGAGGCCCTCGGAGTACTGGACCTTGCCGTCCACGCCCGGCCACTGCGCCGCCGTGTTCGCGGGCACCTGGTCGAGCGACTTCGGGAAGGTCACCGGCAGCTTGCCGGACGGGTTGACGTCGCCGTACAGCAGCGCGGCGATGGCGTCACCGGACTCCTGCCCCGGGTACCAGGCCTCGAAGACGCCCTTGACCTGGTCGAGCCAGGGCATCGTCACGGCGGAGCCGGTGTTCAGCACGACGATCGTGTTCGGGTTGGCCCTGGCGACGGCCTCGATCAGGGCGTTCTGGTCACCCGGCAGGTCGATGTCGGCGAGGTCGCTGCCCTCGGACTCGAAGTCGTTGGCGTAGACGATCGCCACGTCGGACTTGGCTGCGAGGTCCGCCGCCTGGCCCCGCAGGTCGCTGCCCGGCGTCTCCCAGCCGAGGTGCACCTCGTCGCCGCCGCCGCCCTGGTAGTAGTCGACCTCGACCTGCACCGGCTTGCCGGCGGTCAGCGTGGCCGTGCCGGTCTGCGTGTGGGTGGCCTGGTCGCGCCAGTTGTCGATGACCTGCTTGCCGTCGATCAGCAGCCGGCTGCCGTCGTCGCTGGTCAGACCGAAGGTGTACGTGCCGGTCGCGGGCGGCGTCAGGGTGCCCGTCCACTTGGTGGAGAAGTTCGTGCCCGCGACGCCGTCGGCCGGGGCCGCGCCGTTCCAGTCGAAGTCCACCTGCGGGTCGGTCCGCGTCGCGGCCGGGTCGCCCGAGAGCGTCTTGTTGGTGTAGTAGGCGCCCTGGAGCCCGTGTCCCGTGCCGGACGGCGGCGTGAGGTACTGGCTGCCGATCACCGGCAGTTGGCCGTTGGCGCTGACGTTGCCCTGCGCGTACGTCACCTTCGTGCCGGCGCCCGCGCGCGCCTTGATCCCGTCGTACGGCGTGACGGTGCCGGTCCCCGCGACGGTGGCGCTGCCGCCGCCCGCGCTCATCGTGTCCTTGCCCGCGCCGTCGCCGATGACGGCGATCGACTTGACCTTCCCGCTGTCCAGCGGCAGGACGTGCCCGCTGTTCTTCAGCAGGACCGCGCCGTCCTCGGCCGCGCGCTTCGCGACCGCGACGTGGGCGGGCGTGGAGGCGTTCGCGTCGGGGGTGTCGGCGGACGGGTGGTCGAAGAGGCCGAAGCGGAACTCCTCGCGCATGATGCGCGTGACCATGTCGTCCACGCGCGCCTTCTTGACCTGCCCGTTCTGCACGGCCGTCTTCAGCGCGGTGCCGAAGTAGGAGCCGTCGGGCATCTGCATGTCCATGCCCGCGTTGGCCGAGGCGACGGTGGAGTGGGTGCCGCCCCAGTCGGAGGTGATGAAGCCGTCGAAGCCGAACTGCTTCTTGAGGATGTTGTTCAGGTACGCGTTCTCGCAGGCGTAGGTGCCGTTGACGGACGAGTACGAGCACATGGCCGAGGACGGTTTCGCCTGGTCGAGGATGGTGCCGAAGGCTGCCGCGTAGACCTCGTGGACGGTCCTGTCGTCGATGACAGCGTTGTCAGAGACCGTGTTGCGGTTGGTCTCCTGGTTGTAGACCGCCCAGTGCTTCACCTGGGCCATCACGCCCTGGTCCTGGATGCCCTCGATGTCTGCGGCGCCGATCTGCCCGGTGAGGTACGGGTCCTCGCTGTACGACTCGAAGGCGCGCCCCCAGCGCGGGTCGCGGACGATGTTCACGGTGGGGCCGAGGTCGACGTCGACGCCCTTCGCCTTGTCCTCGGCGCCGATCACCGCGCCGTACGACTTCGCGAGCGACGGGTCGAAGGAGGCGGCGACGTTCGCGGCCGCGGGCAGCTGGGTCGTGTCGGACATCCGCACGCCGACCGGGCCGTCCTGCATCTTGAGGGCCGGGATGCACAGGCGGGAGTCGCCGGGGATGTAGCCCGTGTACGCGGAGCCCGCGGCCCCGTGGACCATCGTGATCTCCTCGTCCAGCGTCATCTTCGACAGGACCTGGGAGACCCGGTGATCGACCGAGGCGTGCGAGCCGACCCAGGGGCAGTCGGCGGACTTCGGGGAGGCGGGCCCGGCGGGCGCCGCGGCGGCCGCCGACGCGGAGGCCGGCACGGCCATCGCCGCGACGAGCAGGGCACCTGAGGCAACCGCACCGAGGCGCGGTCTGGTTCTGCGCATGGTGAACTCCTGGGGAAAGGGCGGAGCTTGGGAGCGGTAACGCGTGGGGTGGAGGTGACGGGGAGCGACGTGTGTGACAGTGGGTGGCCGGACAGGGACAGAACGAGACGTTTCTACGGCCTGTCATGTCCGGGAACAAGATGCGTGCGGCGGAATTGGCCTGATCATTGAACTCAGCGGGCCGTGTTCCGCGGCCACCGCGACGGCAGGAGGAAACGAGCGTGTCCATGCCCGAGACCCCAGAGCGCTACGTCGCCCGCATCGTGGACGTGCCGGGCGCGGGCATCCGTCTTGACCCCGTCGCGGAGTCGGCCGTGCCCGGCGAGCCCACCGAGGTCAACCTCCTCGGCCTGGCCGTCGCCCTCGCGCTGGGCTCGGCGGACTACGAGCACCACCCGGAGCCCAGGGACACCGCGACACAGACCGTCGAGGCGCTGCTGGCCGGTGAGTCCGTCATGCCCTGGCGCGCGACCGGCGGGGTGGCGGGGACGGTGCCGTACGTCGTGTGCGAGCGCACGGCGAGCGGGCACTACGGCTGCCGCGTGCAGCACCGGCCCGAGGGCGAGGCCGCCGGTCCCGCGTAGCGCAGCCGGTCATCCGACGCCGGGGTGGCGGACGCCGTGGCAGGCCTCCGGCCTGCGCCGGTACCAGGCTCCGCGGCGGACGGGGCACCCTCCCCGTTCTGATACGCTCATCGTGCGACTTCGGGCAAGGAGCACCATCGAGAAATATCCGGTGGGTGCACGCGTCACCGTATGCGAGACTTGTCCACGCGCACCGCCTGGTCCTGTGGAGCAGTTTGGAGTGCTCGCCACCCTGTCAAGGTGGAGGCCGCGGGTTCAAATCCCGTCAGGACCGCTGCAGCTTTTCGGCTGCGTGGCTGGGTAGCTCAGTTGGTACGAGCGATCGCCTGAAAAGCGATAGGTCGCCGGTTCGATCCCGGCCCCAGCCACAGTGTGACGAGAGCGGTACGACCCCGTGCGAATCGGGGCCGTACCGCTCTCGTCGTTTCGCGCCCGCGCCCCCCGCCCGTAATGGGTTCGCCGCCGTGGCCCCTGCGGTGAGATCCTGGGATGCGGTATGTCTACTTCCCTCGCCGACCTCCAGTCCCTGCTGGCCGAGGTCTCCCTGCGCGACGCGCAGCGGCTCGGCCGGCGACTCGAAGGCACCCGGCGCATCCGCAAGCCCGAGGCACGCCAGGCCGTGCTGGACGAGATCAGCGCCGAGGCCGAGAAGGCAGCCGACCGCGTCAGGCGGCGGGCCGCCAGGCTGCCGGCCGTCACGTACCCCGAGCAGCTGCCCGTCAGCCAGAAGAAGGACACCATCCTGGAGGCGATACGCGACCACCAGGTCGTGATCGTCGCCGGTGAGACGGGGTCGGGCAAGACCACGCAGATCCCCAAGATCTGCCTGGAGCTCGGGCGCGGCCTGCGCGGCATGATCGGCCACACCCAACCGCGCCGCATCGCCGCCCGCACGGTGGCCGAGCGCGTCGCGGAGGAGCTCGGGACGCCGCTCGGCGAGACCGTCGGCTGGAAGGTCCGCTTCACCGACCAGGTCAACCCGGCCTCGACGTTCGTGAAGCTCATGACGGACGGCATCCTCCTCGCGGAGATCCAGACGGACCGCGAGCTGCGCGCCTACGACACGATCATCATCGACGAGGCCCACGAGCGCAGCCTCAACATCGACTTCCTGCTCGGCTACCTCGCCCAGCTGCTGCCGCGCCGCCCCGACCTCAAGGTCGTCATCACGTCCGCGACGATCGACCCCGAGCGCTTCTCCCGCCACTTCGGCGACGCGCCGATCGTGGAGGTCTCGGGCCGCACGTACCCCGTCGAGGTCCGCTACCGGCCGCTGCTCGAGGAGGACGGCGACGAGGGCGACCGCGACCAGGTCACCGCGATCTCCGACGCCGTGGACGAGCTCCAGGCCGAAGGGCCGGGCGACATCCTCGTGTTCCTCTCGGGCGAGCGCGAGATCCGCGACACGGCGGACGCGCTGGAGCGCCGCAAGCTGAGGAACACCGAGGTGCTGCCGCTGTACGCGCGCCTGTCGCACGCGGAGCAGCACCGCGTCTTCCAGCGCCACTCAGGCCGCAGGATCGTCCTGGCGACGAACGTCGCGGAGACGTCGCTGACGGTGCCGGGCATCAAGTACGTCATCGACCCCGGCACCGCCCGCATCTCGCGCTACAGCCACCGCACCAAGGTGCAGCGGCTGCCGATCGAGCCGGTCTCCCAGGCCAGCGCCAACCAGCGCAAGGGCCGCTGCGGGCGCACGTCGGACGGCATCTGCGTACGGCTGTACTCCGAGGACGACTTCGAGGCGCGCCCCGAGTTCACGGACGCCGAGATCCTGCGCACGAACCTGGCGTCGGTCATCCTCCAGATGACGGCCGCCGGCCTCGGCGACATCGAGCGGTTCCCGTTCATCGACCCGCCCGACCACCGCAACATCCGCGACGGCGTGCAACTGCTGGAGGAGCTCGGCGCGCTCGACCCGTCCACCGCCAAGGGGCGCGGCAAGCGCCTGACGGAGCTGGGCCGCAAGCTCTCGCAGCTGCCCGTCGACCCGCGTCTCGCGCGGATGGTCGTCGAGGCGGACCGCAACGGCTGCGTCCGCGAGGTCATGGTGATCGCGGCGGCGCTGTCCATCCAGGACCCGCGCGAACGGCCCGTCGACAAGCAGGCGCAGGCCGACCAGCAGCACGCGCGGTTCAGGGACGAGACGTCCGACTTCCTGGCCTTCCTCAACCTGTGGCGCTACCTGCGCGAGCAGCAGAAGGCGCGCTCGTCCTCGGGGTTCAGGCGGATGTGCAAGGCCGAGTACCTGAACTACCTGCGGATCAGGGAGTGGCAGGACATCTACAGCCAGCTGCGGACGGTCGCCAAGCAGATGGGGATCTCCCTGGGCGACGAGGACGCCACGGCGCCCGACCAGCGCGTGCACGTCTCGCTCCTGGCGGGCCTGCTGTCGCACGTCGGCATGAAGGACGTCAAGGACGGCGCGAAGAACGAGTACGTGGGCGCGCGCGGTGCCAAGTTCGCGGTCTTCCCCGGCTCGGCGCTGTTCAAGAAGCCGCCCAGGTTCCTGATGTCCGCCGAGCTGGTGGAGACGTCCAGGCTGTGGGCGCGCGTCAACGCGCGCATCGAGCCCGAGTGGGTCGAGCCGCTCGCGGGCCACCTGATCAAACGCACCTACAGCGAGCCGCACTGGGAGAAGGACATGGCGGCCGTGATGGCGTACGAGAAGGTCACGCTGTACGGGGTGCCGATCGTCACCGACCGCAAGGTCAACTACGGCAGGATCGACGCGGAGGTCTCCCGCGACCTGTTCATCCGCAACGCGCTGGTGGAGGGCGACTGGCGCACGCACCACCAGTTCTTCCACGACAACCGCAAGCTGCTCGGCGAGGTCGAGGAGCTGGAGCACCGCGCGCGGCGCCGCGACATCCTGGTGGACGACGAGACGCTGTTCGACTTCTACGACCAGCGCGTGCCGGAACACGTCGTCTCCGGCGCCCACTTCGACTCCTGGTGGAAGCACAAGCGCCGCGAGGAGCCCGAACTGCTCGACTTCGAGCGGTCGATGCTCATCAACGAGGCCGCGGAGTCCGTCACGAAGGACGACTACCCGGACTCGTGGCGGCAGGGCCGGCTGAAGTTCCGCGTCACCTACCAGTTCGAGCCCGGCGCGGACGCGGACGGCGTGACCGTCCACGTGCCGCTCCAGGTGCTCAACCAGGTCACGGACGAGGGGTTCGACTGGCAGATCCCGGGCCTGCGGGAGCAGGTGGTGACGGAGCTGATCAGGTCGCTGCCCAAGCCGATCAGGCGCCACTGCGTGCCGGCGCCGAACTACGCCAAGCGCTTCCTCGACCGTGCCGTGCCGCTCCAGGAGCCGCTGACCACCACGCTCGCGCGCGAGCTGCGGCAGATGACCGGGGTGACGGTCGCGGCGGACGACTTCGACCTGTCGCGTGTGCCCGACCACCTGAAGATCACCTTCCGGATCGTCGACGAGAGACGGCGGAAGCTGGCGGAGGCCAAGGACCTCGAATCGCTGCGCCAGAGGCTGCGCCCGAAGGCCCGCCAGGCGCTCTCCAAGGCCGCGGCCGCGACGGCGGAGCGGTCGGGCGGTGAGGCGATCGAACGCACCGGCCTGAAGGACTGGACGATCGGCTCCCTGGTCCGCGTCTTCGAGACGCGCAGGGCGGGCCAGCCCGTCAAGGCGTATCCGGCGCTGGTGGACCAGGGCGAGACGGTCGCGGTGCGCCTCTTCGACACCGAGGCCGAGCAGCAGCGTGCGATGTGGCGCGGCACGCGGCGGCTGATCCTGCTGAACATCCCCGTCAACGCGGCGAAGTTCGCGTCGCAGAAGCTGACCAACCAGCAGAAGCTCAACCTGTCGAGCAGCCCCCACGGCTCGATCCAGGCGCTGTTCGAGGACTGCGCGACGGCCGCGGCCGACAAGCTGATCGCCGACCACGGCGGCCCGGCCTGGGACGAGGAGTCGTACCGCAAGCTGTACGACAGCGTCCGCGCCGACCTGGTCGACGCGACCGTGCGCACCGTGGCGCAGGTGCAGCAGATCCTGGCCGCCTGGCAGGCCTGTGAGCGCCGGCTGCGCGCCACCACGAGCCAGGCGCTGCTGGCGAACGTCCAGGACGTCAGGGACCAGCTGGCGCGGCTCGTGCCGCCCGGCTTCGTCACGGCCGTGGGCGTGCGGCGGCTGCCGGACGTGATGCGGTACCTGATGGCGGCCGACCGCAGGCTCCAGCAGATGCCGACGGCGGTGCAGCGCGACACCACGCGCATGGAGAAGGTCCACGAGATGCGGGACGAGTACGCCTGGCTGCTGGAGCAGCTGCCCCAGGGGCGGCCCGTTCCGGAGCAGGTGGAGAACATCCGCTGGATGATCGAGGAACTGCGGGTCAGCTACTTCGCGCACGCGCTGGGGACGGCGCAGCCGGTCTCGGACAAGCGGATCGTGAAGGCGATCGACGCGGCGGCGCCGTAGCGGGAGGCGGCCAGGTCCCGGCCGCGTCCCTCAACAGCCTCTCAGTTCGACCCGGCGGTCGGAGCTGCTGTACAGTCTGTCTCCGCGGCCCACACTCGCCGGGCGGCGCATCAAGGTCCTGTGGAGCAGTTTGGAGTGCTCGCCACCCTGTCAAGGTGGAGGCCGCGGGTTCAAATCCCGTCAGGACCGCATGAAGTGAAGGGCCCGCACCCCTCGGGGTGCGGGCCCTTCACGTTGCCCGGCGCGCGACCGCCGGTTACACGCCGATGTGCGTATTGACGCTCGTCTGTGCGCGCCGCACCCTGTGAAGCCCGGCACGCCGGTGCGTGCCCCGGCCGTACACACGCAATCAGGGGTGTGACGGGAGTCACTCTCCAACTTTCGTCGGCAGTCCCGTTTATGCCCCTCCTACATACCCTCAATTTTGTATGTGCAATTGCACTCTCCGGCGAGGCACTCCCACAGGTTCCAACACACCGACCGGTCGGACCGTCAGGACACCCCCGCATCCACCCACACGGGGGACACACACCGCACACAAGATCGCGCCGGACTCGGCGGAGTCCGGCGCGATCTTGACGACTTACCCGTAATGCCTGGGCATGGGGCCTGTTGGGGCAGGCACCCGTCGTGTGGAGCTATGGGTGGGAACGGCCGAGTTGGGGGAACTGGCCGGGCCCTGCTTGTTATGCCTGTTGAGCCCTAATGTGCTGTTCAGGCCTCGCTGCGCTGCTGCGGGATCCCCGCAAGCAGTGCGCGGACCTCAGCCTCGCGGTACCGGCGATGTCCTCCGAGCGTTCGGATGGACGTGAGCTTGCCCGCCTTTGCCCAGCGTGTGACCGTCTTCGGGTCCACGCGGAACATCGTGGCAACCTCAGCCGGGGTCAGCAGCGGCTCGGCATCAGGGGTGCGAGCGGTCATGAGCGGCCTCCTCGGGAGAACCGAACCTTCTCGGTTCTTTCCACTAAATTCTGCACCTTGGCCCGCGTTGCCCGAAATGGCGCACGCGGACCGAGTCGGTTATAGGACGAACGGCTTGTCCTCGGCACTACAACTACACCATCTGTCCAGCCACGTCGGCCAAACCGATGGAATTGCCCTCTGAGGTGTTCATCAGCGGCGGAAGCCGATGGACCATGCCATAGCGGACAGTCACGCGAGTGTGACGATCAGTCACAGAACTGTCAGGGGCCACCAGACCCCCCATACAGAGTGCAATGCCAAACATTCCACCCACACTTGGGCGGAAGGAACCCTCCCCGGACTCCTTGTCCTATTTTGACACGAGGATGGGGGATGAGCACAAGGCCCCTGTTAGTGCGGTCCGTCACGCTTAAGGACCAAACGCCCGGAATCGGGACGTTGGGCGGAGACGAAGGGCACATCCCACCTGGGGCGCAGCCCGTTGGACTGTGTGTGGTCCTGTGCGGCTCTGGTGAAAGCGTTGCGCGGGAGTGTACGGACAATACGTGAAGGACGACGTTTCCGATACGTCGATCTACGCAGTGCGTACGCGCACACCGTCCGCGTCCGTCCGGACACGGCGCCCCGGAGGACCGGCCGCGGGCCGGCGGGCCCGCTCCGGGCCTTGCCAAGCCGTGCCGCGTCAGTTGGCGAACTGGAGGCGCTTCACGGCGCGCCAGCGCTCGGTGAAGCGCGCGTACGCGGCCCCCGCGCCCTCCCCGTCCCCCTCGCGCAGCGCGGCGATGCCCTCGGCCACGTCCGCAGCCGAGTGGTCCTTCGCCAGATGCTCGTCGGGCAGCACGTGCACCAGGCCGCCGTAGTCCAGCTCCACCAGCGACCTCGGGTGGAACTCCTCGAGCCAGCGCCCCACGTCGACCAGACCCTCGATCAGCGGCCCGTCGTCCATCGTGTCGCGCAGTGCCTTGAGCGCGCGGGCCAGCCGCCTGCGCGCCTGCACCATGGGCGTCCGGTAGCGCAGCAGCGGGCCGCGCGCCCCGGCCTCCCCCGGGCCGTCCTCCCCCGGGCCGCGGTCGCCCGGGTCGTCCTCCCCCGGGCCGCCGTCGCCCGGCGCCGGCTCGTACTCGCGCTCGTCGTCGGCGAACAGCGTGAACCAGCCAACGGGCACCTGCCACACCGACGTCCTGATCCACGGGCGCGCGTCCGGGTTGCCCTCGCGCCAGCGCTCGTAGTCCGCCGCCGCCTGGTCGCGCACCACGGGCGGCAGCACCGCGTCGAGCAGCGAGCCGGGCAGCTCCTGGGCCAGTTCCTCCAGCGCGAGCCACCCGCGCAGCCGCGTCCGCCAGGGGCAGACGCACACGACGCCGTCCACCTCGGCCACGAACGCGTCGGCGCTCTCGTGCACCCGCACCGGGACCGGCGGCGTGGGCAGCAGATCGGCCAGCGAGCGGCGCAACTCGTCCTGCGCGGTGGGTGTGCGGCCGCGGCGCGCGTACCGCGTCCAGTGCGCCCTCTCCGGCTCGGGAAACGCCGCGAGCGGCTCGTACACCCGCAGGTAGGACGTGTAAGGGACCAGTACTGAGGAGGACTCCGCCGGCATGCCGAAATCGTCCCACGCTGCGGAAGCCGTTGTCCTGCCCCCCGCGCGGGCCCGCCGCGCCTCCCACCGCGCGCCTGCCGCGACGCGCCCCGCCGGTGGGTCAACTGCCTCCGGAACCCGGCCGGCAGGCCCGCACAGGGCTACGCTCATGCCGAACAGGTCCCGTCCGCGCGCCGCTCCCCACCTTCAGGAGCGGCCGCCGGCGGGGCTCCGCCGCTTCGTACTTGGGAGTCACCACCGTGACCGATGTGACCGACGGCGTCCTGCACACGCTCTTCCACTCCGCACAGGGTGGACACGAGCAGGTCGTGCTCTGCCAGGACCGCGCCTCCGGCCTGAAGGCCGTGATCGCCCTCCACTCGACAGCCCTGGGCCCCGCGCTCGGCGGCACCCGCTTCTACCCGTACGCCTCCGAGGACGACGCCGTCGCGGACGCGCTCAACCTCTCGCGCGGCATGTCGTACAAGAACGCCATGGCGGGGCTCCGCCACGGCGGCGGCAAGGCCGTGATCATCGGCGACCCGGAGCAGATCAAGACCGAACAGCTGCTGCTCGCCTACGGCAGGGCCGTGGCGTCGCTCGGCGGCCGGTACGTGACGGCCTGCGATGTCGGCACGTACGTCCAGGACATGGACGTCGTGGCGCGCGCCTGCCGCTGGACGACGGGCCGCTCCCCCGAGGGCGGCGGCGCGGGGGACTCCTCCGTGCTCACGGCGTTCGGCGTCTTCCAGGGCATGCGCGCGAGCGCGCGCGAGAAGTGGGGCGAGTCCTCGCTGCGCGGCCGCACGGTCGGGATCTCCGGCGTCGGCAAGGTCGGCCGCCACCTGGTGGGGCACCTGCTCGAGGACGGGGCGGACGTCGTCGTGACGGACGTGCGCGCCGACGCGGTCGCCCGCATCACCGAACAGCACCCGCGGGTGCGTGCCGTCGACGGCACGGACGCCCTCGTGCGCCTCGCCGGGCTCGACGTCTACGCGCCGTGCGCGCTCGGCGGCGCGCTCGACGACGCGACCGTGCGCGACCTCACCGCGGGCGTGGTCTGCGGCGCGGCCAACAACCAGCTCGCGCATCCGGGCGTGGAGAAGGACCTCGCCGACCGCGACATCCTGTACGCGCCCGACTACGTGGTGAACGCGGGCGGCGTGATGCAGGTCGCGGACGAGCTGGACGGCTTCGACTTCGAGCGGTGCAGGGCCAAGGCGGCGACGATCTACGACACCACGCTCGAAATCTTCGCGCGTGCAAAGATCGATGGCGTTCCGCCGGCCGCGGCGGCGGACAGGATCGCCGAACTCAGGATGGCGGAGGCCACCGGGAGCGCCTGACGAGGGGCCCGGCGAGACGTGACTCACGCCGGTCGGGCGGGTCGGCCCCCGAGATGGGGTTAAAATCGCCACTGACCAGCGAGTACGGGGCGTCTCGCCGGTTCTGCCCCCGGGCGCGTCATGTGGACGGCGTACCGCATGGCCGCGGAAGCAGGTACGGTTGAAGCCCTACGGACGGGTCTCTCCGACGAGAGCTCGTTCTGAACCATGAACGCGTGTCAAGACTCTGGGGCCGAGTAGCCCCGTCACCGAGGGGGTCGAGCCATGGGGCGCGGCCGGGCCAAGGCCAAGCAGACGAAGGTCGCCCGCCAGCTGAAGTACAACAGCGGCGGGACTGACCTGTCGCGTCTGGCCAACGAGCTAGGCGCGTCTACCTCCAGTCAGCCTCCGAACGGCGAGCCGTTCGAGGATGACGAGGAGGAAGACGACAACCCGTACGCTCAGTACGCAGATCTGTACAACGAGGACGACAAGGACGAGGACGAGGACTCAGGTCCTTCCTCCCAGCGCCGCGGCGCTTGACGCCTCACACCTTCGTCGTTTCCTCTCTTCACCTGCCCGGTCCGGGATCACGGTCACGGATCGGGTTTGTGCTGCCCCCGTGCGGCTGCCCGCCTGGTGCCTCTGTGCGGTCCTCCGTCCGGCTCAGGCCGCGTAGTCCCCGACCAGCGCGGCGCCGGTGGCCTCAGTTCCCCGTTCGGTGATCCGTCCCGCGACCCAGGCGTCGACCCCGCGGTCGGCCAGCGTGGTCAGCGCGGTGTCCACCGACCCCTCAGGCACCACGGCGATCATGCCGACGCCCATGTTCAGCGTCTTCTCCAGTTCGAGCCGCTCGACGCCGCCGACCGTGCCGACCACCTCGAAGACGGGCGCGGGCCGCCACGACGACCGGTCGATGGAGGCGTGCAGGCCGTCGGGCACGACGCGGGCCAGGTTGGCCGCGAGGCCGCCGCCCGTCACGTGGCTGAACGCGTGCACCTCGGTGGTCCTGGTGAGGGCCAGGCAGTCGAGGGAGTAGATGCGCGTCGGTTCGAGCAGCTCCTCGCCCAGGGTGCGGCCGAACTCCGCGACCTCGCGCTCCAGCGACCAGCCGGCCCGGTCGAAGACCACGTGCCGCACGAGGGAGTACCCGTTCGAGTGAAGACCGGACGATCCCATGGCGACGACGACGTCACCCGCGCGGATACGGTCCGCGCCGAGCAGCGTGTCCGCCTCCACGACGCCCGTCCCCGCGCCCGCGACGTCGAAGTCGTCCTCGCCCAGCAGCCCCGGGTGCTCGGCGGTCTCGCCGCCGACCAGCGCGCAGCCGGCGAGCACGCACCCCTCGGCGATGCCCTTGACGATCGCGGCGACCCGCTCCGGGTGAACCTTGCCCACGCAGATGTAGTCCGTCATGAACAGCGGCTCCGCGCCGCACACCACCAGGTCGTCGACGACCATGCCGACCAGGTCGTGGCCGATCGTGTCGTAGACGCCCAGCCTGCGCGCC
This sequence comes from Streptomyces montanisoli, assembly GCF_017813245.1. Lineage (GTDB taxonomy): Bacteria > Actinomycetota > Actinomycetes > Streptomycetales > Streptomycetaceae > Streptomyces > Streptomyces montanisoli. The sequence goes on along the minus strand of NZ_JAGIQL010000082.1, from coordinate 13,578 downwards.
AGGTCGACCTTGGTGCCCACGCCGTCGGTCGCCGACGCGAGCAGCGGTCGCTCGTAGCGCCGCAGGGCGGACGCGTCGAAGAGGCCGGCGAACCCTCCGATGCCACCGAGCACCTCGGGCCTGCGGGTCTTCCTGACCCACTCCTTCATCAGCTCAACCGCGCGGTCGCCGGCCTCGATGTCGACGCCGGCGGCCGCGTAGCTGGCACCGGTGCGGGGGGCGGGGGACTGAGACATTGCGGGAACCTTCGTGTCGTCGAACGTACGGGGGCGGCACGGGATACGGGCTTGGCGCCGGCCGACGGCGTACGCGGGGCAGGGGCGAGTTTCGGGTGCGGGCGCTACGGGCGGCGCAGGGCGTCGGCGGCCGCCGTGTCGGCGGGGCCGGCGGCGAGCTCGGTCTCCAGCAGCTGCTTGCCGAGCAGCTCGGGGTCGGGCAGGTCCATCGGGTAGACACCGTCGAAGCAGGCGCGGCACAGGTCCGGCTTGTCGATGGTGGTGGCCTCGATCATCCCGTCGATGGAGATGTAGGCCAGCGAGTCGGCGCCGAGCGAGGTGCCGATCTCGTCGATGGTCATGCCATTGGCGATCAGCTCGGCGCGGGTGGCGAAGTCGATGCCGAAGAAGCACGGCCACTTCACCGGCGGGGACGAGATGCGGATGTGCACCTCGGCGGCCCCGGCCTCGCGGAGCATCTTGACCAGGGCGCGCTGGGTGTTGCCGCGGACGATGGAGTCGTCCACGACCACCAGGCGCTTGCCCCGGATGACCTCCTTGAGCGGATTCAGCTTGAGCCGGATCCCGAGCTGCCTGATCGTCTGGGACGGCTGGATGAACGTACGGCCGACGTACGCGTTCTTCACCAGGCCCGAGCCGTACGGGATGCCGCTGGCCTCCGCGTAGCCGATCGCCGCCGGCGTGCCGGACTCCGGGGTCGCTATCACCAGATCGGCCTCGGCCGGCGCCTCCGCGGCGAGTTTCCTGCCCATTTCCACGCGGGACAGGTACACGTTCCGGCCGGCGATGTCCGTGTCGGGCCGCGCCAGGTACACGTACTCGAAGACGCAGCCCTTGGGCTTCGCTTCTGCGAATCGAGTCGTTCGCAGTCCGTTCTCGTCGACGGCGATGAACTCGCCCGGCTCGATCTCGCGGACGAACGCGGCGCCGCAGATGTCGAGCGCGGCGGACTCGGACGCGACGACCCAGCCGCGCTCCAGGCGGCCGAGCACGAGCGGCCTGATGCCCTGGGGGTCGCGGGCGGCGTAGAGGGTGTGCTCGCTCATGAAGACGAGCGAGAAGGCGCCCTGCACCTGGGGCAGCACCAGAGGTGCCGCCTCCTCGACGGTGAGGGGCTTGCCGTCCTCGTCGGTCTGGCCGGCGAGGAGGGCGGTGACCAGGTCGGTGTCGTTGGTCGCCGCGAGCTGGGTGGCCCTGCCGTTCTCCTTGGGCAGGTCGGCGACCATCTCCGCGAGCTCCGCGGTGTTGACGAGGTTGCCGTTGTGGCCGAGAGCCACCGAGCCGTGCGCTGTCGCGCGGAACGTCGGCTGCGCGTTCTCCCACACGGACGCACCGGTGGTCGAGTAGCGCGCGTGACCGACGGCGATGTGGCCCTGCAGGGAGCCGAGGGAGGTTTCGTCGAAGACCTGCGAGACCAGGCCCATGTCCTTGAAGACGAGGATCTGGGACCCGTTGCTCACTGCGATGCCCGCGGATTCCTGTCCGCGGTGCTGCAGGGCATACAGTCCGAAATAGGTGAGCTTGGCGACCTCTTCGCCCGGAGCCCAGACTCCGAAGACGCCGCAGGCGTCCTGGGGGCCCTTTTCTCCGGGGAGCAGGTCGTGGCTGAGTCGTCCATCACCACGAGGCACGCAACCGAGTGTAGGCGAGATCGACCACTGGTCCGAATTGGGGATGCGTAAAACCTGGGCCGATCTCGTGGGGGCGAACACGCAATGTCACGCCCACCCAGCAGACCGTGCGGCCGCGCGATCCACCGTTCACCGCCCGCGACCGGCGGCCCTGGCCCGTCCCGCCGCCGCTGCGGGGCCGCGTGCCCCTGAGCCGGGGCCGGCGCGACCCTGCGGCACGTACACGCGGTGCAGCCGTCGCACGGTGACCCAACTCATACCGCCCCCGCGCCCAGCGGCCCGGCTCGCGGCGCGGTCGCCCGCGCCCCTGCCCGTTATCCGTCCACGCCGCGGGCGACCGCGGCGAGCCCGGCGCCGTCCTCGCCCTTGAGGAACAGCGCCTTGTGGCTGGTCTGCACCGTAACCGTCCCCTTCAGCACCTTGAGGATTCCCTGCTCGAGCTCGGACAGCGCGGGTGAGCAGGCCATCTTGGTGGAGATGACGGGTCCGAAGGTCACCTTGGAGCCGGAGACCTTCGCCGGCGCGTGGAAGCTGTTGCACCCGAGGCTGCCGCTGACCGATCCGTGCTCGAACGTGAAGTGCGCCTTGCCCTCCGTGCCCTTCGGCAGCGTCGTGGACGACCTCGTGCTCGTCAGGGCGTCCACCGTCCAGGCCGTCCCGACGAGCGGCGCGTCGGGCCGCGTCGTCAGCGTGATGCGCGTGGCCGGCTTCCCGGGCGAGGTCAGCACGAGCTCCCTGTCGTCCGCCGCCCGCCCGGTCACGTGGGCCTTGAGCGTCCCCTTGAACGCATCCCCGATCGCCTCCTCGTACCGCTCCAGATACATCGAGCACCCGACGAACGTCCTGTTCAGGCCGGACACCACGGTGATCTCGTCACCCTCGACCCGGACCCGGCCGCTGTAGCCGTTGCACCCCGTGCCCAGCGAGATCCGCCCATCGCGGTCGATCTCCATGGTCGCGGCGGCCGGCACCGCAGGGGTCGCCCCCGCGACCGTCAGGCTGTCGACCTTCCACCGCACGCCGGTGAGCGGGAGGTCCGTCCGCACCGCGCTACCGCTCGGGTCGGCGGACGCCGGCGCGCTCGAGTCCGTCCCGGCGCCCGTTGCGGACGTCCCGGATTCCGTGCCGCAGGCGGCCGTGAGGGCCAGCAGTGCGGCAATGCCAACGGTGGCGATCCCCTGCTTCTGCATGTCCCTCGGACGATCCACCGCCACGCACGGTTCCGCAACCGGGGCACACCGTCACCCTCCGCCGTCACCCCGTACGTCGCATCAGCCCTCACCCCATGAGCGGCAGCAGCCCCGACAGGTCGGCGCGCTCCCCGCTGGCGCTGACCTCGGCCGCGGCCAGCGCCTCGCCCCAAGTCGTGCGCCCCGTGGCCAGCCGCAGCCAGACGAGTGGCTCGGCCTCCACCACGTTGGGCGGCGTGCCCCGCGTGTGCCGCGGCCCCTCGACGCACTGCACCACCGCGTACGGCGGGACGCGCACCTCCGTCGAGGCCCCCGGCGCCCGGACCGCGAGCGCGTCGGCGAGCAGGCGCGTCGCCGTGGCGAGCGCCTGCCGGTCGAACGGCACCGAAAGCCCGGCCGCCCGGTTCAGGTCGTCGGTGTGGACGACGAGCTCCACGATCCGCGTGACGAGGTAGTCCGTGAGCCGCATGGGCCCGGAGCTCGTCACGAGCAGCCGGTCGCCCGAGGCCCCGGGCAGCAGACGCTCGGCGCGCTCCGTCACGGTCGTGAACAGCTCCTCCGGCTCACGCGCCGCCGCGAGCGCGTCCACCCGGTCGGCGATGCTGGTGGCGCGGGACGCCGTCCCGAACGGCCAGTCGAGCAACGGCACGGCGGGCCCCGCGGGCTCCTCGGCCTCGAGGGCGCTGTTGACGACCTCCACCGCCATCGTGAGATGGGCGGCCAGCTCCCGCACCGTCCAGCTCCCGAGCCCGGTCGGCAGCGTGTACTGGTCGGGCGCGAGCGCCCGCACGGCCTCCCGCGCATGCGCGAACTGTGCGAGGAAGGCGGCACACGTCCGCTCGTGGTCATAGCTGCGGAGTCGCTTCTTGGCTGGCGGCACGGGCATGAGGCTAGCCGACCTCGCCCGCGGCGCGCCCCGCGGAAAGCGCACCGCCTTCGGCCGTGAACGCCTCGCCGCCGGCGGGGACGCCGAGGCCGTGCCAGCGGAACGGCAGGCCGCGGCCCACATCGGGGTCGGGATCGTCCATCAGCTGGAAGTGCACGTGCGGCTCGGTGGAGTTGCCGCTGTTCCCGCACTGCGCGATGGCCTGCCCCGCCGTCACCCGCTCCCCCGCCCGCACGGCCAGCGATCCCCGGCGCAGGTGCGCGTAGAGCGCGTACGTGCCGCCGCCGAGGTCGAGGACGACGTGGTTGCCGACGACCCAGCCCGCACCCCCCAGGTCCCGTATCCAGCTCTCGGCCAGCATCAGGTACACCACCCCGGCCGGCGAGTTCCGGCTCAGGTGGTCGCGCTTGCCGTCCGACGCGGTCACGACGGTGGCGTCCGCCACGGCACGCACCTGCGCACCGAAGCCGGGGAACCGGTCGTTGCGCCTCATGACCGGCCAGGCCCGCGCGAACCCCGGCCGCGTCCCCGGTTCGGGCTCACCGACGATGTCTATCGCGTACGTCTGCCCGTACGCGTGCGTGCCGTGGCTCGGCACCCGGTCCGCCGGGCTGTTGAGAGCGGCCCACCGCCCGGTGACCGGCGCCGCGCACTCGACGGCGGGCGGCCGCGCGGCCCGCTGGGCGCGGGCCGTGGAGCGGCCGAGCCCGACGAGCAGGCACACGGCGACCACGGCCGGCACCCACGTCAGCCACCAGCTGAAGGGCAGGTCCGTGATCACGCCCGCGACGACCAGGCCCAGGAAGACCAGCCAGCTGAGCCGGTAGACGAGCATGGCGATCTTGCGCCCGGACTGCCGGCGCGCCGGCCGTCCGGGGTCAGGCGCGGCCCCCCGCGCCGCGCCTGACCGCTCCCGGCCTTGATGACTGTCCCGCATCTTTCCCCCTATGGCGTTCCTCGATGTTTTCCCCCACGGCGGCCGCGGCGGCCTGGTCAGGGCCGCGCGGCGGACAGCATGACCAGCAGCGGCACGACCCGGCCCGCCGGTATCTCGTAGCGGCCACGGCCGGCCGCCTGGAGCCAGCCGGCGCCCGTCAGCTGCCTGAGGTGGTGGTAGACCTGCCCGCTCGTGCCCATCCCTTCGAGCTCGGCGAGCTCGGCGGCCGTGCGGCGGCCTGCCATGACCTCCTTCAGCAGCCGCAGCCGTACGCCGTGCCCGAGCGCGGCGAACGCGTCCGCCTCGCGCGACCAGTCCTCGTCCAGCAACTGCTCCGTGGCCGTGCCGTACTGCCACTCGTAGAGCTCCTGCGTGGGCAGGCGCACCGATCCCGTGAACAGCACACCGCCGTCATGGCTGCCCATGGACGCCAGCTCGGCCTTGAGCCGTTGCAGCGCCCAGAACTCCGGCCGCACGCCCGGCTCCGCCGAACCGGGCCGCGCATCCACCGGCGCACCGGACCGCGCATCGGACGGCGAGTCGGCCGCCCGCGCCTCCGGCGCCGACACGCCTTCCAGCTCGGCCAGCCTCCGTTCAAGCTCGGTGACTCGCTGCTCCAACCCCATGGCTCGACTTTACGTAATTACGTAATCCCGCACAAGCCCTCGACCGCCGCAACGGAAAAGTCATCTGAACGCACCGGCCACGACCGCACCCGCCACGACCGCACTGGCCGTGAACGCACCGATGCCGGTGCCGACATCAGTCGGCACCGGCATCATCAGCCTCGGCGATCGGGCCTTCGCCCTCAGGCGAACAGCGCCGGGATCGCCCCTTCGTGCACGGAACGCAGCTCCTCCAGCGGGAGCGTGAACTCGCCCTGGACCTCGATCACGTCGCCGTCCACCACGCCGATCCTGGTCGCGGGCAGCCCCCGCACCTTGCACATGTCCGTGAAGCGCATCTCCTCGCTGCGCGGCACGGAGACGACGGCGCGCCCCGCGGACTCGCTGAACAGGAACGTGAACGCGTCGAGCCCGTCCGGCACGATGAGCCGCGCACCGTTCCCGCCACGCAGGCAGGACTCGGTGACCGCCTGGATCAGGCCGCCGTCGCTCAGGTCGTGCGCGGCGTCGATCATGCCGTCGCGGGAGGCCGAGACGAGGATCTCGCCGAGCAGCTTCTCGCGGTCCAGGTCCACGGCGGGCGGCAGGCCGCCCAGGTGGTCGTGGATCGCCTGCGACCAGGCGGACCCGCCGAACTCCTCGCGGGTGTCGCCCAGTAGGTAGAGCAGCTGGCCGTCCTCGGCGAACGCCATCGGCGTGCGCCGCGCCACGTCGTCGATGACGCCGAGCACGGACACGACCGGCGTCGGGTGGATCGCCGCCTCGCCCGTCTGGTTGTAGAGCGAGACGTTGCCACCGGTCACCGGCGTACCCAGTTGCAGGCAGCCGTCGGCGATGCCGCGCACCGCCTCCGCGAACTGCCACATCACCGCGGGATCCTCGGGCGAACCGAAGTTGAGGCAGTCCGAGACGGCGAGCGGCCTGGCGCCCGAGGCCGCCACGTTCCTGTACGCCTCGGCCAGCGCGAGCTGCGCGCCGGTGTAGGGGTCGAGCTTGGCGAACCGGCCGTTGCCGTCGTTGGCCAGCGCGACGCCGAGTCCCGTCTCCTCGTTGATCCGGACCATGCCGGTGTCCTCCGGCTGGGCCAGGACGGTGTTGCCCTGCACGAACCGGTCGTACTGGTCGGTGACCCACGCCTTCGACGCCTGGTTGGGCGAGCTCACCAGCTTCAGCACCTGCGCACGCAGTTCCTGCGCGTCGGCCGGCCGCGGCAGCCGGGCCGCGTCGTCCGCCTGCAGCGCGTCCTGCCAGTCGGGGCGCGCGTACGGGCGCTCGTAGACGGGCCCCTCGTGGGCGACCGTGCGCGGGTCGACGTCGACGATCTTCTCGCCGTGCCAGAAGATCTCCAGCCGGTCGCCGTCGGTGACCTCGCCGACGACGGTCGCGATGACGTCCCACTTCTCGCAGATCGCGAGGAAGCGCTCGACCTTCGCCTCCTCGACCACCGCGCACATGCGCTCCTGCGACTCGCTCATGAGGATCTCCTCGGGCGAGAGCGTGGAGTCGCGCAGCGGCACGTCGTCCAGCTCGACGCGCATGCCGCCCGAGCCGTTCGACGCCAGCTCGCTCGTCGCGCAGGACAGCCCGGCGGCGCCGAGGTCCTGGATGCCGACGACGAGCTTCTCGGCGAACGCCTCCAGCGTGCACTCGATGAGCAGCTTCTCCTGGAACGGGTCGCCGACCTGCACCGCGGGGCGCTTCGACGGCTTCGTCGCGTCGAACGTCTCGGACGCGAGGATCGACGCGCCGCCGATGCCGTCACCGCCGGTGCGGGCGCCGTACAGAATGATCTTGTTGCCGGAGCCCGACGCCTTCGCCAGGTGGATGTCCTCGTGCCGCATCACGCCGATCGCACCCGCGTTGACCAGCGGGTTGCCCTGGTAGCAGGCGTCGAAGACGAGCTCGCCGCCGATGTTGGGCAGGCCGAGGCTGTTGCCGTATCCGCCGATCCCGGCGACGACGCCGGGCAGGACGCGCTTCGTGTCCGGGTGGTCGGCCGCGCCCATCCGCAGCGGGTCGACGACCGCGACCGGGCGTGCGCCCATCGCGATGATGTCGCGCACGATGCCGCCCACGCCGGTGGCCGCGCCCTGGTAGGGCTCGACGTACGACGGGTGGTTGTGCGACTCGACCTTGAAGGTGACCGCGTACCCCTCGCCGACGTCCACGACGCCCGCGTTCTCCCCGATGCCGACGAGCATCGCGTCGTTCTTCGGGACCTTCGCGCCGAACTGCCGCAGGTGCACCTTGCTGCTCTTGTACGAGCAGTGCTCCGACCACATGACGGAGTACATCGCGAGCTCGGCGCCCGTCGGACGGCGGCCGAGGATCTCGCGCACCCGCGCGTACTCGTCCTCCTTGAGGCCGAGTTCCTTCCATGGCTGCTCGACGTCGGGCGTCTTCGCAGCGTTGTCGACTGTATCCAGGGAGGCGTGGCTCATGCGGCGCTTACCAGCTTCTTGAGGATCGAGGTGAAGAATCCGAGGCCGTCCGTGCCGCCCGTGCCGATCAGCGGCTCGACCGCGTGCTCGGGGTGCGGCATGAGTCCGACGACGTTGCCCGCCGCGTTCGTGACGCCGGCGATGTCGCGGAGCGAGCCGTTCGGGTTGCCGTCCAGGTAGCGGAAGGCGACACGCCCCTCGCTCTCCAGCTCGTCGAGAGTGTGCTCGTCGGCGACGTACCGCCCGTCGATGTTCTTCAGGGGAATGTGGATCTCCTGCCCGGCCGCGAAGTCGGCCGTCCAGGCCGTGCCCGCGTTCTCGACGCCGAGCCTCTGGTCCTTGCAGACGAAATGCAGGTGGTTGTTGCGCAGCATCGCCCCGGGAAGCAGGTGCGTCTCGGTCAGGACCTGGAAACCGTTGCAGATACCGAGGACCGGCATGCCGGCCTTCGCCTGCTCGATGACCTGCTCCATCACGGGCGAGAAACGGGCGATGGCGCCCGCGCGCAGATAGTCGCCGTAGCTGAAACCGCCGGCGAGCACGACCGCGTCGACCTGCTTGAGGTCCTTGTCGCGGTGCCACAGGGCCACGGGCTCGGCGCCGGCGATGCGCGCGGCGCGCAGCGCGTCGCGGTCGTCGAGCGTCCCGGGGAAGGTGACGACTCCGATGCGTGCGGTCACTTCGCCGGCTCCGCGGTCTCCTCGACCTTCACCGCGAAGTCCTCGATCACGGTGTTGGCGAGGAACGTTTCGGCCATCTCGTGGATGCGGGCGAGGGCGGCGTCGTCCACCGGGCCCTCGACCTCAAGCTCGAAACGCTTCCCCTGGCGGACGTCGGCGATGCCGTCGAACCCGAGGCGGGGCAGCGCGCGCTGCACGGCCTGGCCCTGCGGGTCGAGGATCTCCGGCTTGAGCATGACGTCGACTACGACGCGTGCCACTGGCACTCCCGGTGGTGTGGTGCGGGCTGTGTTCGCTGTGTCGGCTCAGGTCTGCGCGCGTGCGCCCCGGGGGAGGCCCCGCGGTCTGTGGGGGTCCCCTCCGGCAGGGGATTCCCCCTGTCGGGGAATCGCCCTCGGCCCCCCAAGCTCTCCTCAGCTCCCCTCAGGGTACCCGCACAGAGAATCTACGCGGGTAGATAACGCAGGTCACAGATCACGTCCCGATATAGCGGCCGCGACGGCCACGGAAACCCCACGAAAAAAAGCCCCCACCCATTGCCGCGGGACACGCTGAGGCAATTGACTGGGCTTCACAATGCGACACCTTCCGCTGTACAAAGGAATACAGCGAAAAACAACTTCGTCCGAGAACGAGCAGAAGACCGGTATCGCCGCACGTCAGCCCCGCGCAATCGCAGGCAGGGCGCGGGGCGGGGTGCCGCAGGAAAGGACCGATAGCAGTGGCGCAGCGCGTAGTGGTCACTCTCTCCGACGACATGGACGGCGGAGAAGCGGCGGAAACGGTCGCCTTCGGTCTGGACGGGAAGTCGTACGAGATCGACCTCAATCCCGCCAATGCAAAGAAACTGCGCAAGGCGCTCGCACCCTACCTGGCGGCGGGGCGCAAGCAGACAAATGCCTCGAAGCGCGGCAAGGCGCGCGGTTCCTACCGCCACACGTCCCTCGAGCCGGACCCCGCGGCGGTCCGCGCCTGGGCCCAGTCGCACAAGATGGACGTGCCGGCCAGGGGCCGCATCCCCAAGCGCGTCTACGAGGCGTTCCGCGCGGCCAGTTGAGGCGCCGAGACCGGCCCGGGACTCCGATCCGGCGGCGGGCGACGTCGATTTGCCATGCACCCCGGTTGATCGGCTAGAGTCTGGAGCACGCCGAGGGGCAAGGCCGAAAGGCCCGAACCTCCCGGGGCGTGCGGGTGTAGTTCAGTAGTAGAACGCCCCCTTTCCAAGGGGGAGGCACAGTGTGCGATTCCTGTCACCCGCTCTGCATCACCCTCCGACCACTCTTGTGGATCAGGTAGAGTGATGAGCGCATCGCGAGTTCGATGCGTGCGGACGTGGCTCAGTTGGTAGAGCATCACCTTGCCAAGGTGAGGGTCGCGAGTTCGAATCTCGTCGTCCGCTCAGTGATCAGAGGCCCCGGTCGGAAGACCGGGGCCTCTGGCGTGTGCGGTCTCCGCCGCGTGTGCGGCCGCTGCTGTCCGTGGCCACTGGGCCGGGTTACCCGCGCCGGGACGTTGGGTATAGTTGAGGGCGCGCCGCAGGGCGCATGCGGACGTAGCTCAGTTGGTAGAGCGCAACCTTGCCAAGGTTGAGGTCGCGAGTTCGAGCCTCGTCGTCCGCTCGTCAGAAGGCCCCTCCCGGTCGTCCGGGAGGGGCCTTCGCCGTCGCCGCCGGAGCCGCGGACGGATCGGCGCATCGGCGCATCGGCGGAACAGCTGATCGGAGGATCCGCCGATCAGGTCCAGCTGATGCCGGTGAGGCGCTCGTACGCCTCCACGTACTTGGCCCGTGTCGCCTCGACGACCTCCTTGGGCAGTTCGGGCGGCGGCAGCTGACCGTTCTTGTCCCAGCCGGACGTGGGGGACGTCAGCCAGTCGCGCACGTACTGCTTGTCGTACGAGGGCTGCGCGTGGCCCGGCTCCCACTCCTCGGCCGGCCAGAAGCGGGACGAGTCCGAGGTGAGGACCTCGTCGGCGAGCACGAGCCGGTCGCCGTCGAAGCCGAACTCGAACTTGGTGTCCGCGAGGATGATGCCCCGGTCCCGCGCCACCTCCAACGCGCGCGCGTACACGTCGAGGGTCGTGCGGCGCAGCAGCGCGGCCGTCTCGGCGCCCACGACGCGGGCGACCTCCTCGTACGAGACGTTCTCGTCGTGGTCGCCGACCTCGGCCTTGGTGGCGGGCGTGAAGATCGCGCCCGGCAGCTCGGAGCCGTCCACGAGCCCCTCGGGCAGCGCGAGGCCGCAGACCGTCCGGGTCTCGTTGTACTCCGCGAGCCCGGATCCGGTCAGGAAGCCGCGGGCGACGCACTCGACCGGGATCATCTCCAGCGGCGTGCAGACGAGGGTGCGCCCCTCCCAGTCCGCGGGGGCGCCCGCGGGGAGGTCGGTCGAGATCACGTGGTTCGGCACGAGGTCGGTGAGGCGGCCGAACCACCAGAGCGACAGCTGGGTGAGGATCCTCCCCTTGTCGGGGATCTCCGTCGGCAGCACCCAGTCGTACACGGAGATGCGGTCGGTTGCGACCATCACGAGTTCGCCCGCCTCGTTGCGGTACAGGTCGCGCACCTTGCCCGTGTGCAGGTGTGTCAGCCCCGGGACCTCGATCGGCTCGGGTTTCTCCACGAATCCGGCCATGTTCCGTCCGCTCCTTCTCCGCGATCCCTTGTTGCCCTGCCCCCGGTGATCTGCGCGATCACCCTCTCGATTCTCCCGCACGGACGGGCGGCGGCAGGTACAGGGGTGCCGGTACGGGGGACGCGGCGGACGGCAGGCAGCGGGCCCGGACGGGGGCGCGGCGGGCGCGGCGCGTCAGTCGCGCTTGCAGATGCGGTCGAGCAGGTTGGCCGTCGCCCGCTGGATGCGCGCGTCGACGTGGCCCGGCCTGTCGAGCGCCGGCGACCACGCGAACGTGCCCGAGGCGAAGACCAGCGCCCCGGACGGCGCCCGGTAGAGCGACGTCTCCTGGTGGCGCGCCACCCGGTCGCAGTCCCGGTACGGGGAGTGCGCCAGCAGTATGCGGTCCTCGTGGTCGGGCAGCGGCGCGCGCGGGAAGTAGCGGTCGGCCTCACCGGCCACAAGACCCTCCAGGCGGTCGCCCTCGACGGCTCCCGTCGCCTCCCACAGCCAGTGGCCCGCGTTCCTGACGACGAGCGGATGCGGCTCCGGCACGCGGCCCGCGTACTGGATGCCGATGAGCTGCTGCTCAGGCTTGTCCAACTCCCGCCAGAGCGACGGCTTTCCCGGGCCGTGCCGCTTGCGGCAGGTCAGCAGCCGGTCGGGGACGCCCGATGCGGACGGGCCGAGCTCCACCTGCCAGTACATCGAGTTGGCGGAGAGGAAGACGAGCGATGTGCCGCTGTCGCGGGCGCGTTCGGCCGTGCGACGCATCGGCACCGACCAGTACTCGTCGTGGCCGGGGAACACCAGGCCCCGGTAGCGCGTCGGGTCGACGCGGCCCGCGTGCAGGTCACGCGTGTCGGCGTAGGCGAGGTCGTAGCCGTAGCGCTCCGCCCAGCGGATGAAGTCGTACGCATGCCCCACGTGCAGCGGCAGCCCGGCGCCGGCGTACGGACGGTCGAAGGACACGGTCACGGCCGCGTTCTCCTCGCCGAGCAGCCTGCCCTGCTCGTCCCACGCGTGGTAGAGGCTCGCGCCCGTCCTGCCGTCCTCGGGGTAGAGGTTGTACGCCTGCCACGTCAGGTCGGGGAGCATGAGGAGCAGATCGGCGGGGCGGTCGTCGCGGACGGTGAAGGGGACGTGGGAGCGGTGGCCGTCCGCGGTCGTCAGGACGGCCACATAGGCGCCGATGGACCAGTACGACGGCACCTGGAGCCGCCAGGACAGCCACCAGTGGTGGCAGGAGACGGTGCGGTCGGCGGTCAGGGGCGCGGGCTGGACGATGCCGGAGAGGCGGGGGCTCGTGACGATCTTGCGGGCGCCCTCACCGCTGTAGTGGCCGATGCGGTAGACGTCGACCGAGAACTCCTGCGGCGGATCGACCGTGACGTGGAAGTCCAGCGCCTCCCCCGGCGCGACGGCACCGCCGGAGACGAAGCCCTTGATCTGGCGCCGCACGTCGTCCGCGGTGCGGGGGCCGCCACGGGCGCGCCCCAGCTCCGGGTCCGCGTACCAGGGCACGACGTTGCCCGTGTCGTCGAAGTAGTTCTCGCTGCCGCGGAGCCAGGGCAGGGGGCCCTGGCCGAAGGGGTCGGTGACCGCGTGTGCGAGTGCGCCCGACTCCCATCGCCGGATGTGATCCGCCCCCATCGTGCGCTCCTTCTCCGGGCCCCCTGGCTCGCGGTACTGGGGACCGCGGGCGCTTCGGTGACGCGACCTTTCGGGCGCCGGCTGTCAGCGCCGGTCCCCAGCACATCACATAACGCACGCGGCCCGTCACCGATCGTCGTGAATTGACGCGGGCGGACCGGCAATTCGGCGGCGGGGCGGGGGCCTTGTTGCTCCTTGGGGCGATTGAGGTGCCTGGGGCGACGGGTCGGGGCCGCCATGCGGTCGGCGGGGGCCCGGCGGCCGGGTGAAACCGGGGCGGCGCGTCACCGTGTCACCCCGCGTTCACCCCTGCGGGGCCGGTCCTTCGCTCATACGAGCCTGACGGGTTTCTCCGGCCGTACGCCGAGGGTGGCCAGCCACGAGCGCAGGGGCTGCGGGTCGCCGTCCTCCACCAGGCTGAGGACAGGACCGCTGAGATCGGCGTGGCGCTCGCCCGCCATGAGGAGGGTGGGGCCGTCGAGCCAGTCGAGCCCCGGCAGCGCACCGGCCGTGTCGACGGCCGAGCAGCAGACCATCGCCGTGACGTGGTCGGCGAGGAGGTCGCGTCCGGTACGGGGCGGCTGCAGCGGTACGAGCGGCAGCGGGTCGGTGGCTCGCGCGGACCGTGGGTCGGCGCCGCTCGCGCGGCCGTGCGTGGCGGCGGTGGCGGCCGTGGCGGCCGCCAC
>NZ_JAGIQL010000081.1 GCF_017813245.1 Streptomyces montanisoli | reverse complement strand
CGCTCTCCCGACCTGGCGCCGGCGCGCCGCGCCGCGCGCGGCCGCCCGCGCGGCCGGCCTCAGGGCAGCAGCCAGTCCGCCCCGAGTGCGGCCACCAGGACCAGGCCGAGCAGGTACGTGCCCAGCCTCGTCCTGCCGTGGCGGCTGAGTTCGATCACCACTCCGCACACCACCATCGCCAGGCCGTAGACGCCCATCACCAGCACCGAGTGGCGCTGCTCCAGGCGGATCCAGAGCAGGATCGCCATCCCGGCGAGCACCACCCAGCCCATCGTGACCCTGATCATGCGGGCCTGACGTGGCGTCAGGCCCACCGCGACCACCTCGTCGCCCGCGTCCTGCTCCACGTCCTCGTGGTCTGATGAGCTCATGAACCGGGAGCGTAACGGACTTGTGCCGGGCGCCGCCCGTTAGGCTGTTCCCATGACGACGGTGACGACCCCGGCGCCCCGCGGACGGCGCAGGATGGGTGTCGAGGAGCGCAGGCGGCAGCTGATCGGCGTGGCACTCGACCTGTTCGGACGCCGTTCGCCCGAGGACGTCTCCCTCGACGACATCGCCACGGCGGCGGGCATCTCGCGGCCGCTCGTGTACCACTACTTCCCCGGCAAGCAGGGCCTGTACGCCGCCGCGTTGCACCGCGCCGCCGACGATCTCGTCTCACGGTTCGACGAACCGCGCGAGGGGCCGTTCGGCGAGCGCCTGCTACGCGTGGTGAAACGTTTCTTCGACTTCCTCGACGAGCATGGGCCCGGCTTCGCCGCCCTCGTGCGCGGCGCGCCCGCCCACACCGGCACGGGCGGCGCGAGTGCCGTGCTCGACGGGGTGCGCGAGGCCGCTTACGAGCGGATGCTCGCCCACCTCGACGCCTCCCACAACCCGCCGCCGCGCCTGCAGCTCGTCGTCAGGTCCTGGGTGGCGCTCGCCGAGTCGACGGCGCGCGTCTGGCTCGACGGCCGCCGCATACCGCGCTCCGAGGTGGAACTCCAGCTCGTGCACGGCTTCGTCGCACTCGCCGCCGTCAGCGCCTCGCACGACGCCGAGATGGCCGGGCTGCTCGCGCGCGTCCTCGCCGGGGCGCCGTCCGACGGCCCCTTCGGCGAACTCGCCGAACAGCTCGGGCTGCTCGGCGCCGGCGCCGGCGGCGCTGCCGGTGGCTACCGGTAGCTGACGCTGACCGTCGTGAAGCCGAGCGAGTGCAGCAGCCCTTGCAGCATCGCCGTGGTGTTGGTCTCCGCACGCTTGGCCAGCTCGCTGTCCTTCGCCGCGTCCTCGATGTGCCGCGCGGCGAGCTTCGTCACGGCCTGCTCGCTGTCCGGGTTTCCGGAGAACAGGTCGCCGAGCCGGTCGAGCAGCCCGCGCTGCTTGTCGACCGTGTACGAGTGGTCCGGGTCGAGTGCGGGCTTGCCGAGCCGCGCGTGCGGCAGGCGGATCGTCGCCGCCGTACGGTCCGCGTTCGTCGTGACGTCGTCCTTCCCGATCCCCGAGAAGTCGACGTACGAGCTGACGGTGCCGGCGCCCACGTACAGGGTGCGGGTGCCGCGGATCGCGTCGGGCAGGAACTTGGCGTCCTTCTGGAGGTCGACCACGACCTGGAAGTTGCCCTCAGCGGCCTCGTAGCGGTTCAGGTCCTGGATGGACCGCAGCAGTGTCGGCCCCGTCCTGTCGTGGCTCTCCTCGCCGAACAGGCCGCCGAAGCCGGGCAGCAGGTGGATGCGGGTGCCGAGGAACAGCAGCGCGAGTACGGCGACGACCGCGATGAGCGCCTTGCGCCACCGCGGCCCGCGCGCCGCGGGCGCACGGTGTCTGTCGTCTTCCGGCTGAGGCTGCACGTCTGTGGACGTCATACCTGACAGATGTCCCGCGTGGCGCCCTTCACGCGGCCCGGCGGGACCCAATCACGCGGTGCGGCCCGGCAGATGGCCGTCCAGGGCGCGCCCCAGGCCCGTGGTGAGGTCGTCGACCAGGCCGCGGTGGAAGGCCGCCTCGTACGCCGCGTCGCCCGCGGCCTCGCGGGCCCGGCGTTCGCAGGCGGCGCGTACGTCGGCCAGCTCGGGTGTGCCGCGCTGGGGATGGCCGACCGTGCGCCAGAACGCCTGGCCGGTGCCGTACGTGTGGGCGGCGCGCTCCCCCGCGCCCTGGGCGGCGAGGGCGGCGGCGAGCAGGTCGAGGCCGAGTGCCGTGCCGAAGTTGTCGAGCAGCGCGTCCCTGCCGCCCAGCATGGAGCGGGCGTAGCCCTCGGCGTCGTGCGGGTGGCCGGAGAACAGGTGGACCAGGGCCAGCTGGTAGTCGGCGTAGCCGCGGGCCCAGTACTCGCCGCGCTCGGCGCATGCGGCGCGCAGCTCCTCCGCGGTCCGCCGCGCCTCGGTGAATCTGCCGAGCGCGGTCAGCGAGAAGACCTCGACCACATGGCAGCGCAGCCGCGACTGCGAGGTGAAGGGGCCGCCGGGCAGGGCCGCGAGCACCTGCTCGGTGAGCGCGTGGGCGGCGAGCGGGCGGCCCATCATCAGGCAGGTGAGGCCCTGCAGGTAGCAGGCCGACAGCGTCGACTCGTCGCTGCCGTCCCGCCACGCGGCCGCCGCGCACCGCTCGCCGAGCACGCGTGCCCCGTCCAGGTCGCCCTGGAGTACGAGGGTGACGCCGAGCGCCCACAGGGCGCGGGTGCGGTCAGGCTGGGGCTTCGGGTCGGCGGCGAGCGCCCGTTCCAGGTAGAGGCGGGCCTCGTGCAGGTGGCCGCAGCACGTCCAGAAGAAGCCGACGCCGCCCACCATTTCGGTGGCGCGCTCGGGGTCGGTGGCGAGCAGGTGGTTCAGCGCGGCGCACAGGTCCGCGTGCGTGTCGCGCATCCTGTGGTACCAGGCGACCTGGTCGGCGCCGAGCCAGCCCGCGTACGCCTGCCGGACGAGGCCGGCGAAGTGGCGCGCGTGCCGGTCGGCGAGCGCGCCTTGGCCGCCGAGTTCGGCGAGCCACATGTCGCCGTACTCGCGCAGCGTGGCCAGCATCCGGTAGCGGGGGCCGGGCGGCGGCAGGGTCCCGGCCGGCCCGGCGGCGTCGGGGTGCGCGTCGGCGAGGGCCGTACGGTCCCGTTCGGCCGGGTCCTCGACCCCCACGACGGACTGCGCGACGAGCCCGGCGAGCGCCCGCGCGACATCGTCCTCGCCGAGCGGGCCGCCCGCGCAGACGGCGGCGGCGTCCTCGGCGGTGAAGTCGCCGTGGAACACGGAAAGCCGCGCCCACAGGAGGCGTTCGAGCGGGGTGCACAGCTCGTGGCTCCAGCCGACCGCCGTCAGCATCGCGCGGTGGTGGCGTGGCCAGCCCGTCCGGTCGACGAGGAGGCCGAACCGGCCGGGCCCCGGTCCGGGCGCGTCGTCGCCGTCCTCGTCCGGCGCTTGCCCGCCGGCCGGGCGGGCCGGCTCGGTGACGCGGGAGGCGAGGCGGTGCGCGATCTGCTCGACGGTGCTGTCCGCCAGGCGGGCGGTGGCGAGTTCGACGGCGAGCGGGATGCCTTCGAGGATCCGGCAGATCTCGCCCGCCGCCGCGAGCCCGGCGGGGTCGTCGAGCGGGGTGTGCGGCGCGGCGTCCGCGGCGCGGTCGCGGAACAGCCGCAGCGCCTCCTCCTCTTCGCCGTCGAGCGGCAGCGGCGGCACCTCGATCACCCGCTCGCCCCGGATGCCGAGCGGCCGCCTGCTGGTGGCGAGCACGCTCAGTCCCGGCGCCGCGGTGATGAGGTCGGCCACGAGGTCCGCGCACGAGCCCGCGACGCGCTCGCACGCGTCGAGCACCAGCAGCACCCGCTGCCCCGACAGCCGTTCGCACAGCGCCTCGACGGGTTCGCGCAGGGTGTGGTCGCGCAGCCCGACCGCCTCGGAGACGGTGGCGACGAGCATCCGGTCGTACTGGAGCGTGGACAGGTCGGCCCACCGCGCGCCGTCCGTGTAGCGGTCCGCGGCCCGGCGCGCCACGCGCAGCGCGAGCCGGCTCTTGCCCACGCCGCCCGTGCCGGTCAGCGTGACGAGCCGGTTCGCCTCAAGCGACGTGTCGGTCAGTGCCAGTTCGGCCGCGCGACCGACGAAACTGGTCGTCTCGTCGGGGAGATGAACCACCATGGGGCCATTCTGGCCCGGCGCTTGGTGCGCCCGGCTACCGGCGACCGGAAAACGCCACGTCCGTGGCGCGTTCCGTCGCCCTTACGTGGAAGTTCAGTGGGGCTTGCGTGGCTGTTCCGTGGCTGCCCGCGGGCGCGCCGGCGTGAGCGACCACCACACCGTCGTGTCGGGCGGCAGCACCACGGGCTCGCCCGGTGTCACGTTCTCGCCCGGTGTCGCGTGCCCGCCCGACGTCGCGTGCCCGCCCGACGTCGCGTCCGCGCCGTCCTGCGGCGCGGACGACAGCAGCGGCCTGCCGGGGGCCGCCAGCCGTACGGGCCTCGCGGTGGTGTTGGCCGTGCAGACGAAGCCGGGACGCGCGAAGGCCAGGACGCCCTCGGGCGCGCCGAGCCACTCCACGCCGTCCCCCGCGCCGAGGCCCGGGTGGTCGCGGCGCACGGCGAGGGCCGCACGGTACATCTCCAGCGTCGAGCCGGGGTCGCCGGTCTGCGCCTCGACGCTCAGCTCCGGCCAGGACGCGGGCTGCGGCAGCCAGCTGCCGCCGGCGCCGAAGCCGCAGGAACCGCCCTCGCGTGTCCAGGGAATGGGGACGCGGCAGCCGTCGCGCAGGCCGTCCTGCCCGTCGCCGCGGAAGTAGGAGGGGTCCTGCCGCACCTCGTCGGGCAGGTCGGTGACGTCGGGGAGGCCGAGCTCCTCGCCCTGGTAGAGGTACGAGGAGCCGGGCAGGGCGAGCATGAGCAGCGTCGCGGCCCTGGCCCTGCGCAGGCCGAGCGCGCGATCGCCCGGATCGCGGGTCTGCGGGCCCGCCCCGGGGCCCGAGGCGAACCGGGTGGCGTGCCGGGACACGTCATGGTTGGACAGGACCCACGTGGCCGGCGCGCCGACCTCGTTCATCGCGTCGAGCGAGCGGTCGATGACGGCGCGTAGCGCCGCGTGGTCCCACGGCGTCTCCAGGTACTGGAAGTTGAACGCCTGGTGCAGCTCGTCGTCGCGTACGTAGTGGGCGGTGCGCTCCACGGTGGGCGTCCACGCCTCGGCGACGGCGATGCGCTCGCCCGCGTACGAGTCGAGGAGGGCGCGCCAGTCGCGGTAGATCTCGTGGACGCCTTCCTGGTCGAAGAACGGCACGACCTCGCCGGACAGCAGCCGCAGGTGCCCGCTGCCGCCGATGTCGGGCAGGCCACGGGCCTTGACGAGGCCGTGTGCGACGTCGACGCGGAACCCGTCGACGCCCATGTCGAGCCAGAAGCGCAGGACGGACCTGAACTCCTCGGCGACGGCCGGGTGCTCCCAGTCGAAGTCGGGCTGCTGCGGCGCGAAGAGGTGCAGGTACCAGTCGCCCGGTGTGCCGTCCGGGTCGGTGGTGCGCGTCCAGGCGGGGCCGCCGAAGACGGATTCCCAGTCGTTGGGCGGCTGGGCGCCGTCCGTCCCCCTTCCCGGCCGGAAGTGGTAGCGCTCGCGCAGCGGCGAGCCTGGCCCTTCCGCGAGGGCGCGACGGAACCACTCGTGCCGCACGGACGAGTGGTTGGGCACGAGGTCGACGATGACGCGCAGGCCGAGCGCGTGCGCGTCGCGGATCAGCGCGTCCGCGTCGTGGAGAGTGCCGAACGCGGGGTCGACGGCGCGGTAGTCGGCCACGTCGTAGCCGGCGTCCGCCTGCGGCGACGCGTAGAAGGGGCTGAACCAGACGGCGTCCACGCCGAGATCCCTGAGGTACGGCAGCCGGGCGCGGGCGCCCGGGAGATCCCCCATGCCGTCGCCGTTCCCGTCGGCGAAGCTGCGCGGGTAGACCTGGTAGATCACCGCGCCGCGCCACCAGCCGTGCCGGGCGCCGGAGCCGTCCGCCTCGGCGGCACGGGGCGCGAAGGGTTCCGTGGGGGTGCGGGGTTCGGACGGGGCGAGGGGGGCGGGGAGTTCGGGGAGGGCGGGGGGTGCGGCGTCGCGGGCGGAGGCAGCGGGCGGCTCGATCATGTCGTCCCTGTTTCTTCAGGCGCCGGAGGCGTTGGCTTTCCGTGATCAAACGGTAACAGTACGCACACGTGGTCGAGTGTTGCGCGGATGGCGACGTCCGGACTCCCCCGATTCGGCGCTCGTCGGCGCGACATGCCCTCGTTTTGGTCATCGTGTGCCCAAGGTGCGGCAAACGGGTGGTGATCCGGAGCCGCGGGTGATCGGTTCGGTGGAGACCATCTGGCAGACTGCTGTGCCATGGGTGAACCGACCGTGGACAGGCGGACGAGTCTCACGGCCGCACCGTCACCCGTCGTGGACGAGGGGGCGAGGACGGCCGACGCGCGCGCAACGGCGGAAGCACCGACTCCGGTTGCCGGAGGCGCGGCGGCGGCCATGGGGAGGTGGCTGCGCCGCTGCAGGAGGCCGCGCAAGCCGCGCATCTGGTTCGAGGTCCTGCTGATCGCGGTCGGCTACTGGATCTACTCCATGATCCGCAACGCCGTTCCCGAGCAGCGCACCAAGGCGCTGCACAACGCGCACTGGATCTGGCAGACGGAGCACCACCTCGGAATCGCCGTCGAGCAGTCGGTCAACCACGCCGTCAATTCCGTGACGTGGCTGATCGTGGCGATGAACTACTACTACGCGACGCTGCACTTCATCATCACGATCGGGGTGCTCGTGTGGCTGTTCTTCGCCCACCCCGGCCGGTACGCGGCCGCGCGCCTCGTGCTCGCGGCGGAGACCGTCATCGCGCTGCTCGGCTACTACCTCTACCCCCTCGCGCCTCCGCGGTTGCTGACGAATGGATTCATCGACACGGTGGTCGTGCACCACACGTGGGGATCTGACTCCACGGGAGACCTCAAGTCGGTGTCGAACCAGTACGCGGCGATGCCGTCGATGCACATCGGCTGGTCGCTGTGGTGCGGTCTGACGATCTACGCGCTGGCGAAGGCGCCGTGGGCACGCATCCTCGGCGCCTGCTACCCCGTCTTCACCCTGCTGGTGATCGTCTCGACGGCCAACCACTTCTGGCTCGACGCGTTCGGCGGGGTGGTCTGCCTGGCGTTCGGCTACGGCCTGTCGTGCCTGTGGTACGGCACGGCGCCCTACCGGCTGCCGCGGGTGGTCAAGGAACGCGCACCGAGACGCGCGCAACCAGCGGGCGCGTAGCTCGGCGGGCGCCCGGCGGTAGGGTCCGCCCCGCCTGCGAGGCCCGCACCGCGCCGTACGGGCCTCCCCGCCGTGCGAGCTCGTCCGCCGTGCGCGTCCTTGGGCGCCCGGGGTTAGGTGCGCGGCGCCTGCGAGGCCAGCACCGCACCGTGCGGCCCTTCCCGCCGTGCGGGCTCATCCCACCGTGGACGTCCGTCCCGCCGTGCGCCGCGCGTGACGTGCGCGGTGCGCGGCGGGTGACGTGCGCGGTGCCTGTGTCCGGCGGTCCGGATCCGCGGCGCCGCCGCCGTGCGCCCGCCTCGGCACAGGTTCGTTCGGGCACGCCGGGCCGTGCCCGTAAAGGTCCGGACCGCGCGGCCTCGCTCCGTGCGGAGCCTGCCCGCTGCGTGGAGCCGGCCGCCCGCCCGGGCACGGGCGCCGAGCCGCCCGCTGCGGCGGACCTGGCGTAACCCGGCCGTCAGGGCGCCTCGTAGCCGTAGAAGACCTCCTCCATCACAGCCCGCGCCCTGCGCGTCGTGCGCAGGTAGTCGTCCAGCATCTCGCCCACGCGGCCCGGGCCGTAGCCCAGGTAGCGGCCGACGGCGGCCAGGTCCCTGCTCTCCGAGGGGAACGTGTCGCCCGGCCTGCCGCGCACCAGCATCGCGCCGCCGCGCACGCGCGTCGCCAGCACCCACGCCTCGTCCAGGGTCGCCGCGTCCTGCGGGCTGATCAGTCCCGCGTCGCGCGCGGCCGCGAGGGCGCCGCGCGTGCGGGTGGTGCGCAGGCCCGGCACCTCGTGGCCGTGGCGCATCTGGATCAGCTGCACGGTCCACTCGACGTCCGAGAGGCCGCCCCTGCCCAGCTTCGTGTGCAGGTTCGGGTCCGTGCCGCGCGGCAGCCGCTCCGTCTCCATGCGGGCCTTGAGCCGGCGGATCTCGCGCACGTCGTCGTCGGACAGGCCGCGCTCCGGGTAGCGCAGCGGGTCGATCAGCTCGACGAACCGCTCCCCGAGGCCCGGATCGCCCGCCACCGGCTCCGCCCTGAGCAGCGCCTGGCTCTCCCACACCAGCGACCAGCGCCGGTAGTACGCCCGGTACGAGGCGAGCGTGCGGACGATCGGGCCGCTCTTGCCCTCGGGCCGCAGGTCGGCGTCGATCAGCAGCGGCGGGTCGGCCGTCGGCACCTGGAGGAGCCTGCGCACCTCTGTGACCAGCGCCGATGCGGCGACGGCCGCCTCGTGCTCGTCCACGCCGTCCCAGGGCTCGTGCACGAACAGCACGTCCGCGTCCGAGCCGTAGGTCAGCTCGTGGCCGCCGAAGCGGCCCATGCCGATGACGGCGAACCTGGTGGGCAGGGTGTCGCCCCAGCGCTCCCGCACGGCGGCGCGCACGGCGCCCGCGATGGTCGCCGCGTTGAGGTCGCTGAGCGCGCCGCCGACCCGGTCGACGAGCGCACCGCGGTCCGCTTCCACCGGGTTCTCCTCCGTGCCGTAGGAGCCGATGATGTCGGCGGCGGCGGTACGGAACAGCTCCCTGCGGCGCATCCCGCGCGCGGAGGCGACGGCGCCCTCCGCGGCGTCCGAGCGGGCGACCGCCGCGATGATCTCCTGTTCGAGACCGGCGCGGCCGCGCGGCTTCAGCCCCTCCGGGTCGCCGAGCAGCGCGACGGCCTCCGGCGCGCGCAGCAGCAGGTCGGGGGCGAGGCGGCCGGCGGACAGCACGCGCGCCAGGTTCTCGGCCGCGGCGCCCTCGTCCCGCAGCAGCCGCAGGTACCAGGGCGTCTTGCCGAGCGCGTCGGAGACCTTGCGGAAGCCGAGCAGCCCCGCGTCGGGGTCTGCGGAGTCCGCGAACCAGCCCAGCAGGACGGGCAGCAGCGTGCGCTGGATGGCCGCCTTGCGCGTCACCCCGGACGACAGCGCCTCCAGGTGCCTGAGCGCTGCCACCGGGTCGGCGTAGCCGAGCGCTTCGAGCCGCTGGCCCGCCGCCTTGGCGCTGAGCCGGATCTCGCCCGGTGCGAGCTGGGCGACGGCGTCGAGCAGCGGCCGGTAGAACAGCTTCTCGTGCAGGCGGCGCACGACCGCCGTGTACCGCTTCCACTCCCGCGTCAGCTCGGCGACGGGGTCGGTGCGCAGCCCGATGGAGCGCCCGAGGCGGCGCAGGTCGTGGTCTTCGTCCGGCATCAGGTGCGTGCGGCGCAGCCGGTAGAGCTGGATGCGGTGCTCGACCGTGCGCAGGAAGCGGTAGGCCTCGTCGAGCTGGGCCGCGTCCGTGCGTCCGACGTAGCCGCCCGCGGCGAGGGCGCGCAGCGCGTCGAGCGTGGTGCCGCTGCGCAGGGACGCGTCGCTGCGGCCGTGCACGAGCTGGAGCAGCTGCACGGCGAACTCGACGTCCCGCAGCCCGCCGGGGCCCAGCTTGAGTTCGCGTTCCGCCTGGCCGACGGGGATCTGGTCGATGACGCGGCGGCGCATCTCCTGGACGTCGGGCACGAAGTGGTCCCGCTCGGCGGCCTGCCAGACGAGGGGCGCGACGGCGTCCTCGTACGCGGTGCCGAGCGCGGCGTCGCCCGCCACCGGCCTGGCCTTGAGCAGCGCCTGGAACTCCCAGGTCTTGGCCCAGCGCTCGTAGTACGCGAGGTGGCTGCTGAGGGTGCGCACGAGCGGGCCGTTGCGCCCCTCGGGCCTGAGGTTGGCGTCGACAGGCCAGATGGCGCCCTCGACGGTGGTCTCCGAGCAGATGCGCATCAGGTGCGAGGCGAGGCGGGTTGCGGCGCGCAGCGCGGTGTTCTCGTCCACGTCCCGTGCGCCCTCGGGGGGTTCGCCGACAAAGATCACGTCGACGTCGGAGATGTAGTTCAGCTCGCGGCCGCCGCACTTGCCCATGGCGATGACGGCGAGCCGGCAGGCGGCGGCGTCCTCGGGCGCGGCGGCGCACGCGAGGCCGAGTGCGGCGCGCAGGGTGGCCGTGGCGAGGTCGGCGAGCTCGGCGGCGGCCTCGGTGACGGTGGTGGTGCCGCACACGTCGCGCGCCGCTATGGCCAGCAGGCAGCGGCGGTAGGCGACACGCAACTCGACGGCGTCCTCGACGCCCGCGAGTTCGTGCTCGAACTCCGCGATGCCCGGGTGCAGGTCGGCCGACTCGTACGTCGCGAGGACCCGCCAGTCCTCCGGGTGGCGCGCGAGGTGGTCTCCGAGCGCCTCGGACGCGCCGAGCACGCCGAGGAGCCGGTCGCGCAGCGGCTTCGCGGTGATCAGCGTGTCGAGGAGCACCCGCCGCTCCTCGGGTCTCTCGTGCGCCTCGGCGAGCCGTACGAGCCCGCGCAGCGCGAGGTCGGGATCGGCGGTGGCGCCGAGGGCGTCGAGGAGCAGCGGGTCGGCCCTTATCGGGGCGACGGCCGGCATGTCGAGGAACCGCTCGGCGGCGGAGGGGTCGGTGAATCCTTGACGCAGCAGGCGTGTGAACGTGCTGCTGCGGCGGCCCGGCGCCGACGTCATCCCAGGTTCTCCTCGTCCCGTCGTCCGGCAGTGCGCTGTCTCGTCCCGCCGGCGTCTGACGGTCCGGCGTGTCCGCCATGCAAGACGGCGGGTTTGCGGACCGGGATCGAGCCTAGTCCTGGGGGCGCCGGGACGGGAGCCGATGACTTCCGGCCGCGGCGGGAGTCGGCCCCTGCATGACGAACGAGATGACTTCCCTCAGTGACCAAACATCCGGCGTCCGGGTGTCGGAATTTCGGGGGTCACCTAACCGACGAGCCAAACCCAGTGCCCACACCCGAGTAGGTGTAGTCCTTCTCCGTTCCGATGGTGTCGGAGGTCGAGTCCTCCACCGTCTCCGCACGGACTGGGTCATGCCGGGGGAACCACCTCAGGATGGCCATCGAGTGAGCCTCGGTGCGCCCTCGGCGATCCGCTGTCGCTGATCGCCGAGGACCGGCCGGTCACAGCGGTTGCATGACCGGGCGGCCCGGTGGTGGCTCGTGCCGTCGCGACGGGGCGGCGCCCGTCAGGGCGGTGGGGTGTCTTCGGGCCCGGCCGTGCAGCCTCAGCCAGAACGTCTGCAACGACTCGGCGGGGCCGCCCACTTCGAAGCGGTTGCGGACCTTCCCGAGCGGGTTCCACACCCTTCCGTCCGGCATGCGCACTCCCACCGGCTGGCCGAAATAGTCTTGCTCCCTGTCGTCGAAGTCCACCCACACGGCACCCGCCCGGCGCACGAGCACCTCCCCCACATACGCCCCCAGCCCCAGCAGCATCTCTCCTGCCCGCTCCGGGTCGGCTCCGCTCTTGCGCAGCCCGTCCACGACGAAGTCGACGACACGGAGACTTGCCACCGAGTAGTCCAGCGGCAGCCGGTTGCGCGCCGTCACCCGCGCCACGAAGGCCGCCGCGTACGCACGCATCCCGCGCGCGCTCGGCACTCTGTCGCCGTCCGCCTCATCCATGAGCCCCACCCCTCACTCGTTCCTACAGAAGCGTCAAAAGCCCTCCACAATCCGAGCGAACGCCGTCACGCGAGCGACACGGGAAGCCAACATGCCGAATCTCACACCTGGTTGGAGGTTTCGGGTCGGCCGCGGCCGGGACGCCCTGGGACCTGCCCACTGGGAGCCGGAAGGACATCCTGGTCGCCTCCGGTGACAGGAGATACTGTGCGGTGTTGTGTGTCGGGGCGCGCGCTGGTAATGCGGCAGGAACCCGCGCCGGTGCATGCGCTGCTGCCAGCACGCAGGCGGGGAACGGTACGGACAAGGATGAGTGCGGGAAAGCGCATGTCATGCCCGCTCGCCACTGGTCGGACGGTATGAATTTGCCAAAGGAGTACCAATGACTGCCGGACCGCTCGATCTGATTCGTCTGACCGGAGATGGTAACAGCGTCACCCTTCGCGTCACAGGGAGAACGCCGCAACAAGACACATTGACGTGCGAATTTGTGGTTGACACGCCATTTGTGAGTGGAAAGCAGAGCGACTGGTTGTTTCCTTCAGACTTGACCGAGTGGCAGAATTGCCTTGACGCGCTTGATGCGGGGCAGAAAATCGCATGGCGTGAGTATGTGCGAGGTACTGACCTGTCCATCGAACGTGACGAGGAGGGAGAGTACTTCCGAGTCACTGTCAGGGACAAGGAAATGACTTTGACAACGGTGACCGTGACAGTGCCACTGGACGACTCGTGGTTCGACGATGCATACAACCGCCTTGAAAGGGTGCTGAGCATCTGGCCGCTAACCGATAATTACTGAATCTGACGGTTCGACGGAAACAGGCCGGTCTTGCGTGCGGCTGAGGTCGTTCCACGTCCGCCCAGAACCACTCGTACTTGACGCACATGGGCACCCTCGCGTTGGGTGAAGATCTCCATGACCACCGAGAGTTGCGGCCACTATCGAATCGGGCCTTGTGCAGGCCTGTTCCGCTGCTGCCAAGCTGGCGAGCGAGGAGATGTCCACAGGATAAACAGCTACAGAGGTGGCCCCTTATAGTACTGCTGTCGTTCTTTTACCTCGCGAAGCAAGAGTTCACCCGCATATTTCCGGAACTTCGGCCAGTTCTCGGGATATCCGAGCAAGTGGTCAGTGATCCTGATGCTGGCCATCTCGTGAATGGAGGGCCGGCCACTCCCGAGGAGGCACTCCAGGAAGTGTGCGCAACGCTTTGCTAGGTCTTCATCCAACCGGGGTGCGTGCAGAAGCGGAGTCAGGATCCCTTGTGGACGAATACTTCGCTAGCCAGGGCATAGGCCCCCATCTCTGCCGGTGCGCCATCATATGGGGGCGCATACTCCTGCTCTTCCCGCTCCAGAGAAAGGATTGCCTCCCGCTGCTCCGAGAAGAAATCCCAGAGAAGTGTTCGGACGAGTGCAGAATCCGTTGTATGCGCATCTCCGCACCATGAATTCACTGGATCCTGCGTCACAAAATTATGCCCTCTCGAAGGAGCATTCATGCGGAAGTATCCCCTTTGAATTCTACCGCCAAAGGGGGTACTTCCGTCGAATGCCCGGCTAGAAGGCGACCAGCCGTCATACCATGCGGAGGCTGATTTCGCCATCTTCAGTGCCCGTTGCAAGGAGCACACGCCCGTCAGCCTGCACCATCGCGGCAACGGACATACCCGCAGGGGATTCGTCAACGAGGTGGCCGGTCAGGGCGTGCCATTGGCGAACGAGGCCGCTTTCGGACGAGGCGATGATCATCGGTTCGCCTACGACATCGACGGAAACAAGGGAGCCCACCATTTCACCGGTCTCGATGGGCGCCCCGAGAGGCTGCCCAGTAGCCGCGTCCCACCGGTGCAGTACGCCATCGCTATCCCCACAGGTGAGGAGGAAGACGCCTGATTTGGATACCAGGAGGTCGACGTCAAGGATGTCAGCGTTGATCACTTTACTGACACCGAGGAACTCCCCGTTAGCTGCGTCCCATCTACGGACAGTCCCGTCGTCGCTCCCTGATGCGATCAATGTGCCGCGTCCAGGAACAGCTTTAGACGCTACGCACTTGACACTGCTTCGGTGTCCGGCGAGAGGGGCTCCCGCCTTTGTTCCGCTCTCAGCATCCCAACGATGCAGCAGGTGATCGTTACCAGCACCGACGAGCAGAATTTTACCATCGCCCGTCGCGTAAGAATCGAGCCCCCAGATGGTCCCCAGGGCGAGCTCCTCGGTGGCTTCTAGGAGCATTCCCGAGGGCAGATCCCATCGCTGCACCCCACTCTCCGTCGCGGCAGCCAAGATGTTTTTCCCGTTGCAAGTGACGGCAGACAAATCGAAACAGCCGTGGCAGAGTTCTCCCTCATGAGTGGCCCACAGGAGGTCTCCCGAGGTTGCATCCCAGCAGCACAGTCGATTATCGGGACCAGCTGCGCCGGAGATCAAGACCACTCGTTCTGACGACAGTCGGCCGAGCAGAAGTGGCCACACGATTCCGTCGTGTGCCGAAATGATACGAAGATGGCCATTATGGTGTACAACGTGCGTCATTGCCCCTCCGGTACGGCTAATCGTGGGGGCGCCTGACGGTGCCAGCCGCCAGGCGCCCCCCACCCAGGATCAGGGGAATTCTACGTCACCGGGCACCCTCCGGGATCACTCTTCCATCTCGCCTTCGCCCACACCTCCTACAGCACCGGCCGCGCCACCGAAGGACGACCCGAAGCGGCCCCATTCGTAGGCCTTGTAGATGTTGTCGCTGGAATATCTTCCCCCGTAGCTCTCCTTCATCTCGGAATTGACCTCGTTGTTGATGACGACATCATTGATCACTCCGTTATCTCCAGCCTTCACCGTCTTTTCCGGGTCGTCGATGAAGTTGTTGAGCCAACCAGCACACTTCGATGAACAGATCTGATTCGAAACGAAAGCACTGTCTACGCTCTCGAGTTCGCCGCCGATCATTTCCGTCTGGGCTTCTGCGCCAAGTTCACGCATCGCATTGGCCGATCGTTCGGCATGGGTGTCTTCCCGTGGGCTTCCGACACCCGGCTTGGTCGTTTTGAAGACCATTACCCCGAGGTCGGTAAGTTTGTTGGTCACCTGCTTCGGCAGGCCGCTGGCGCTCGTGAACGCGATGACACGCGGTTGGACGCTGCCACCGGGAAGGCGCACCTGAACCTTCGATACGATGGTGGCTGAGAACTTCCGAAACTTCCACCAGCTGCCGTAGTGGTCGCTCACCACTTCCAGCGCCTTCCCATAAACATAGTCCGCACCTTCTGCTTGAAGGTTCTCAAGCGACGGCGGGGCTTCGTTGATGGTCGGGTCATTGACCTTTTCAATGGAAGTCCGTGCTGCGTTGGAGGCGGCCTGAGCTTCAGCCTCGACCTGCCCTTCGTGAGCGTCGACCTGCTCCGGGGTGCCGGAAAAGCCGTCATCGCCAACGACCCGGTGTCCGTCGAGTTCGACGTTGCTGGTGGGGTTGCCGCCCCCGAACGCGTAGCGGTTGCCGGTGTACGGGTTCGTGCCGAGACCCATGTCGGCGAGGGCGCCGTTGTACATGTCCCGGGTGGTGAAGCGGTTGAGGCCGGGGTCGTAGTTGCGGAAGCCCATGTCGTAGGTGCCGGATTGGGCGTCCCAGCGCTTCGCGTTGAAGCGGTAGGGGTTGTACGTCTCCTTCGTCGGGTCGGTGGTGTCGGGTTTGTCGATGCCGGTGAACTCGGAGGTGTCGTCGGCGCCGTAGGCGGTGTAGCCGTAGGTGGCCTTGGTGTCGCCGGTGTTGTCGGTGAGGGTTTCGACGTCGGTGTGGCTGTTGTAGCTGTAGTAGCCGTCGGACGTGGTGCCGTCGCTGTTGTGGGTGATTTGGGAGAGGCGCTCGCCCCACGGGCTGTACTGGTACGACTTGGTCAGCGTGCCGGCGACCTTCTCGTCCAGCACCTGCGAGGACAGGCCCAGGTACTCGTAGTTGGTTGTCTTGCCGGCCGCCGTTTCCGACGTGGTGCGGTCCAGCGGGTCGAACGTGTACGTCGTCGACTTCAGTGCGCCGGTGTCGTCGGCCTTCTCGGACTTGGTGACGTGGTCGAAGCCGTCGTAGGTGTTGCGGGAGATGACCTGACCGCCCGAGGTGACCGACTGCTGGCGGCCGAACGGGTCGTAGGTGTAGTCCGCCGTCGCACCGCCGGCCTTGGCCGTCAGCAGGCGGTTGCGGTCGTAGGTGTAGGTGGTCGTGGTGCCCTTGACGGTCTGGTCGATGACGTTGGCGTTGTCGTCGTGGACGTAGGTTTCCGTGTCCGCGCCGTTGCCGCTCTTCACCGACTTGGCCAGCCGGTCGGCCGGATCGTAGGTGTAGTCGGTGGTCGAGGAGAGGTACGCCGTGTGGTCGTCGGCGTTCATCTTCTTCGCCACGTCCTGCGCCTTGTTGCCGTTCGGGTCGTAGGCGTAGGTGTGTGAGGCGACGAGGGTGCCGTCTGTCTTCTTCTCGGTGGCGGTGTGGACCGGGCCGTCGAGGTAGTAGCTGTAGTCGACGGTGTTGTCGTTGGCCTTGGTCTGCTGCAGCGTCTGCCCGCGGTCGGTGTAGGTGTACGCGGTGACCTTCGGTGACGTGTCCGTCGCGCTCTTGCCGACCGAAACCGACTTGACCAGGTTGCGCAGGTCGTAGGTGTACTTGCTGTACTGGCCCGGATGGTCGACAGTCTCGGGCTGACCGTCCGCGTCGTACGTGTACGAGGTGGACGTCTTGGCCATGCCGGCCAGCGTTTCGGTGACCTTCTTGACCTGGTTGAGGCCCGTGTAGGCGATGCCGTAGTTGTCGATCTTCGCGCCGGAGGACGCGTCGTCGATCGACGTGAGGTTGCCGTTCGCGTCGTAGGCGTACGTGAACGTCTTCTGCTCGTTGTCGGTGTCGGCCGAGTTGTCGCGGACCAGCTTCACGCCGTCGGCCACGACGGTGCCGCCGCTGTTCTCGGACAGTTGCAGCTTGGCCGCGTTGCCCTGCTTGAAGCTGTAGGAGCCGAGGGAGACCCAGGTACCCGTGCCCGACGTCTGGTCGACCTTCTTGTCGGTCGTACCGCCGTCGTGCGTCACCGTGTACTTCGCGTCCGCGGCCGCACCCGGCACCGCCGGGTACTTCACGAAGGCCTCGTACGTGCCGTCGGAGGGGATGTCGAGCGTCCAGGTGAACGTGTCGCTGCCGGTTCCGGCGGCGTGCGTGGCGTGGTTGTAGCCCTGCTCGCCGGTGATGTCAGCGGTCTGCCAGGTTCCCGTGGCCGACGTGGACTGGGAGTCGGAGTTGTCGGCCAGGACCACGTCCTGGCCGACCGGCACGCCGTCGTCGGAGCGCGACTTGAGCTTGCCGTCCGGGTAGTAGGACCAGTTCATCGTGCGGTTCGAGGAACCGCCCGCCGACGTCAGCGTCCGGGTCGTCTGCTTGCCCAGGTCGTTGTAGTCGTAGGCGGTGGTGATGTCCCACGGGTCAGTGGACTTCTTCGCCCAGCCATTGTCGAAGTAGTTGTACTTCGTGGTGTTGCGGACCGTCTGGCCCTCGGACGGGGGCAGTGACGTCGACTTGACCCTGCCCACCGCGTCGTAGCTGGTTTGGGTGTAGACGTTCGGGTCGTTGTAGCGGGCGTCCGCCGGGTCGTAGGGCTGGTACTTCTTGACCGGGCGGTTCAGCGCGTCGTAGTCGGTGCGCTGGGTGAACGCGTCCGTCGAACCCGCGTCCACGGACCGGGGGGTGAGGACCTTGATGGTGTTGCCGACCTGGTCGTACGCGTACTTGGTGGTGCGGTACGTGATCGGCGAGGTGCCCTCGTGCGGCACCTGGACCTGTGCGACCTTGCCGCGCTCGTCGTAGGTGGTCAGGGTGGTGTTGCCGGCCGCGTCGGTGCTCGACGTGACGAAGCCGTCCTTGTCGTAGCCCTTCTTCGTCGTGTGGCCGGCCGCGTCCGTCACCGTCGTGACGCGGTGGTCCAGGTCGTAGGCTGTCTTCGTCGTGTAGTCGGTGGTGTCGGATGTCGCGTTCTTGATCGGGTCGATGACCGTGGTCGTGTTACCGACGTTGTCGTACGCGTAGGAGATGGTGTCGCCCTGGGCGTTGACCACCGAGGTGAGCTGGTTGATCGCGTCGTAGTTGTTCGTCGTGACGTAGTCGGCGCTGTCGGTGGTGGTGAGGGTGCCGTCGGGCTCGGTGGTGGTCTTGAGGTTGCCGACCTTGTCGTAGGTGTAGGTCGTCACCCGGTCGTCGGTGGTGGTGGTGGTGTCCTTCGGGGCCGTGGCGGAGGTGATCTCGTCTGCCGCGTCGTAGACGGCCGTGGAGACGGCGCCGTTGGGTGCCGTCGACGTGGTGACGTTGTCGTTGGCGTCGTAGACCGGAGCGGGGGTGGTGATCAGGTCGCCCGTGTCCTGGTCCTTCGGGACCGTGGAGGCCAGGGGGCGTCCGAACGTGTCGTAGCTCTGGGTGGTCTTCTTGCCGAGCGCGTCGGTGACCTGGGTGACCTGGCCGCGTTCGTCGTAGACGTATGTCGTCGGCTCGTTGAGCGCGTCGGTGATGGTGGCCGGGTTGCCGGTCGGGCCGAAGTCGCTGTAGCCGGTGGGGTTGTTGTCGGCGTCGGTCGCCTTGGTCAGTTCCCCGTAGGTGTTGTAGGCGTACGTCGTGGTGTAGTCACCGTCGACCGTGGTGGTGGCGACGCCCTTGGGGTCGGTGACCGAGGTCAGGTTGCCGAAGGTGTCGTAGCCGAACTGCCAGGCGCGGCCCTCAGGGGACGTCTTGCGGTACAGGTCGGCCGCGTAGCCGTCGGCGCGGGTCTGGTACTCGTAGGTCGCCGCGTTCGCCGGCCATTTGGAGGTGTCCGCTACGCAGGTGGTCGTCTGGTCCGGGACCCCCGACGTGTTGTTCTCCGCGTCGCGTTGCCACAGCGGGTAGCCGGTCTTGGGGTCGTAGCAGTAGGCGGTCTTCGCGCCGTTGGCTTCTTCCAGGTAGGTGACGTTGTTGTCCGCGTCCCACGACATCTTCGTCGTCTCGGACTTGGCATTCGTCGTCTGGACTGGCCGGGCGAAGTCGTCCGTGACGTAGTGGGTGGCGTGCGCCTGGGCGTCCGTGACGGTGGTGTCGACGAACGTGCTGTTCGCCGCGTCCGCCGCGTACGCGAAGTCGGTGTTGCCGCCGAGGCGGTCGGTGATGGTCTTGGTCCACCAGTGGTAGGCGGGCTCGTCGCCGGTCTTGGGCTCGTAGTACGCCAGCTGTGTGGCATGGCCGCGCGGGTCGGTGGCCGACACCAGCTTGACGTTCTTGTTCCCCTGCGTCGCGTCGTAGGTGAAGTTGAAGGTCTTCGGCTGGGCGGAGCCGTCACCGTCCACGAACTGGCCGAGCAGGCCCTTGGCCGTGTAGTAGAAGGAGATCTTCCGGCCGGAGATGTCCGTGATCGACTTGATGTGGTCGTAGATCTTGGAGTTGTTGAGCTTGCCGGTGTCCGTCGTCACAGCGCCGGAGTCGTCCACGTACTGGTAGCCCAACTGGCCTTTCTGCCAGTAGTCGACCGTGAGTGACTGGCGGCCGGCCGGGTCGGTGACGTACTTGAGGAACTTGGTCGGCTTGTTGTTGGACTTCCGCTCGGTGTACGTGAAGGTCTGCGTGTTGCCGTTCTTGTCCACGGTGGACGTGAGGTAGCCGTCGCAGCCGAACAGGAACCGCGTGCCGTCCGGGCTCAGCAGCGTCCAGGCGTCCGGTATCGGGTCCTTGTTGGGGGTGCAGTCCAGGCCGGGCTTTGCGGTGATGCGGTAGTGGACTCCGGCGGGGGCCTTCCACGTGCCGTCGGCCTGCTGGGTGAAGACGTGGGTGGTGCCGTCTCCGTCGGCCAGGCGTATCTCGGTGGGGTGCGGGTTGGGGTGGAAGTCCAGCGGCGCCCCGAGGCGTATGGGCCCGGCCAACTGCATGGACCAGCCCGCGCCGGACACCGTGTCGCTGGTGTCGAGGGAGTTGTAGGCGAGGCGGGCGAAGGTCGTCAACCCGCGGCCGGGGTTGGTGAAGGCGTTGTACGACCACACCGTGTTGCCGGAGGCGAGGTTGTTCATCACCGTCGAGCCGGCACCGGTGTTCTTGCCGGTGTAGGAGTAGAACTTCTCCAGGCCGAGGGTGTCGGAGGTCGGGTCCTCGATGGTGATGTCCTGCGCCAGGCCCGCGACGCCTCCGCTGGCCGAGTTCCAGGTGGCCTTGGTCTTGTTGTAGAGGTCCCAGGTCAGTGTGTACTGGGTGCGGGCGTTCGTCGGGTTGCCGGAGTCGGCGTTGGTGGGGGCCTTGACCTGGGCGTGGACGGTGGCCGTCTCGCCCGGGGAGAGGTCCTGCGGCAGGGGGGTCTTGATCTGGTTGCCGCCGTTGGTGACGTCCGTGCCGTCCGGCAGGGTCCAGCGGTAGGACAAGGCCTGGTCGGCCGCCGTCCACGTGCTGTTGGTGGTGTTGGTGACGGTGACGTCGACGTTGTACGTCGTCCCCGGCGTCATCCTCGCGGGTGTGGAGGGTGCGTAGTACGTCGAGGCCGTGGTGGCGTCCACATAGGTGACGTCCAGCTGCGGGCGCAGCTGCGGCTCGGCAGTTTCGGAGGAGGCGAAGACGCTGCGTTCCTGCGGGCCCGATGTGGACTCGTCGGCCAGTTTCAGCAGGACGCCGTGGTTGGAGGCGGGGGTGGTGATCCACTGCTGGGCGAGTGAGGTGGCGTCCCACCAGTGGCGTACCGGGTCGTTGGTGATGGAGGCCACTGTGTCCGAGACCGTGCCGGAGTAGTCACCGCCGGGTGTGGTCCACGCCGTACCCGAGGTGGCATTGTTCCATGTCGCGGTCGACTCGTCGAAGTCGCGACTGAGGGCGTGGAGTTCGTAGGTTGCCTGTCCGCCGCCGGTGTTGGTGGTGATCGTCGACCAGGCCTGGAAGCGTGCGCTGATCACGCGTGCCGTCGACGGCAGCGAGGTGGTGGGGAACTTCAGGGCGGCCCTGGTGGTGCCGTAGGTGGTGGAGTTGTCGCCGACCTCCAGCCAGTGCTGGCCCACGCCGTCGGAGGCGATGGTGTCGTGGCCGGTGGACGGCTGCGCGGAGGACAGGGTGGTATCCGTCTGCCCTGATTGGATGATCTGTGTGGTCTGCCCGGCCTTCGGCAGCTCCGCCAGCTGCACGGGACCGCCGATGATCTTCCCGCTCTTCGTTTTGACCGCGACCTCGTAGTACACGGCGTGGAACGGATCGGTGGCATCCGCGGCAGTGGGCACCGCGGTGGTGTCGGTGAAGGCGGTGGTTCCCGCTGCGACCGGGGCTATGAGTGTGGCCGCCGACGGGGTGAAGCCCTGGAAGACGCTGCGGTGGACCTGGTATTCGGCCAGGTCGTTGCCCGGATCCCCGGTGGTGTTGGTGTAGGCGGGCCAGGACAGTTCCGCACCGGTCGCGTGGATCACGGTGGGTGCCTTCACGGCCACGCCCGGGCTGCCGTAGACGACGGTCAGCTTGGGGTAGGTGGCGGTCTCCCCGCCGTACCCGAACTCCGCGGCCTCATACAGCGGGCCGCCCTGGCCCAAGGTCGACTCGTCCGCGGCCTGCAGCACGAACCCGTCGTTCGCGGCCGTACCGTCGACCCACTTCCGCACGGTGTCGGTCACCGCGAACTGGTGCCACTGGTCGTAGCTGCCGGCCGGCTTCGTCAGCGTGGTGCCCGGCTCGACCAGCCGCACCGCGTCGGCGACCACCGCCGTCGACGTCGAAGCCGGACCGTCACCCAGCACGACCTTGCCCGCCGTGCCCGCCGCGAACGGCAGCGGCGTGCCCCCGTTCAGCGACCGCCACACCCCGCCGCTGCCGGCCGCCTGGTCGACGGTGCCGTGGTAGGTGCCGCCGTCGTACGTCACCGTGTACGGCGCGTCCGTCGCCCGGTCACCGGCCGGGACGCTGTGCACGTCCACCCGGTAGGAGCCGGACGCCGGGACAGTCGGCTGCCAGGTGTAGGTGTCCCCCGCCACCGCATCCTTGTTGTACGCATAGTCCTTGTTGACCGCGAACGGCGTGTACGTGGTGTTGCCCGAATACGGCCACGAACCCTTCGCCGCCGTGCCCGCATCCCCGTCATCCACCTGCACTGTCGTCCCCGACAGTTCACCCGACAGGCCGCTCGTGTTCGCCCACGTGGCCGTCGACGCGTCCCACGAACCCGTCGCCCGGTGCGCCTCGATCACCACATCGTGGGTGTTGGAGGTGTGGACCTGGTTGTAGTACACGCCGAGCTTCGCCGAGGAGATGTCCGTGCCCGCGGGGATGCTTGAGAGGGGGAACTTCAGCAGGGAGCGCAGTGTGCCCGTCTGCGTGGTGCCGACGCCGAGTTGCCAGGTGCCGTTCAGGTTGGTCGTCGGCCGGGTGGAGTCCACCATCACGTCCTGCGAGGTGGACGGCGTCGGCGCGATCATCACCGTCGGGTCGACCGTCACCGGGAACCGGCGGTCCTTCGCGGCCAGCCACTTCGCGTCCGGACTCAGCGTGACCTGCCACGACGACCCGTGCTTCGTCAGCTTCTGCGCCACGCGGCCATGCGACATGTCCGCCACCGCGGTGTCGGTGTTCTTCGGGGTCTGGAACATCACCGCGGCCGGGATCACCAGCACGGGACGGCCAGTCTCGCTGCCGCCGTACAGGCCGATCGAACCGTCTTTGTTCTGCCGGGGCGTCAGCCCATGCGTCTTGAGGTTGAACGTGAAGGAGACCGGGCCGCGTGGGGCCTGGTCGAGGACGATGTCCTCCTTCACCGCACCACGCCCGACCCGGTAGGTCACATCGGCGCCACCGGCCGTCAGATCCTTGTAGGTGACGGTGTCGCCCTTGGCCACCGGTGAGAGTGCCCTGTCCGCGCCGGCCAGACCCAGCGTGACGGTGTGCCGGGCGTCGGCCTCGAAACGCAGCAGGCTCCCACTGCGCGAACCGAAGTAGGAGCGGGCGAGGTTGGTGGTGTTCGCGTACCGGTAGCCGGATCGGCTGCTCGCGGCGACCTTCGTGTCGATCGCCTTCCAGCCGGCCGCCGAGTGGTACGACAGCGGCACAGCGGAGAGCTCCGCCTGCGTGGTGCCGTCCGACAGCTTCCAATACCGCGCCGAGGCTGTCCGCTTACCCGTCAGCTCCCGCACCCGATGCGCCTTCGGCGCCTTCCTGCCCGGCGGCAGCTTCTGCCGCTCCGCGATTCCCAGGGCGTCGTGCGACGGTGGCTTTGCGCTTGCCTTGCCGTCATCCCCGAACCAGCCTTTGACGGTGTCGACTATCCCCTTGCCGTCACCATGGTCAGCGGGAGCCGCATAGGCCACCTGGGGCAGCGCGGTACTCGTCACCGCAGCCGCCACCAGGCACACGAAAAACCTGCCCACTCTGGGTCTCACGTCAAACCTTCCCCTACGTGACCGATACGCAAATCGACAACCGACAACTCGTGCCGCCTGCAGAAAACGCAGGCCACAGGAAGTAGCGGCGGATTTCTAACCGTCCAGCTGAGGGCATGTCAAGGGACAGAGCAATAAACTCGGTTGGTCCATTCTGCACTCAGAACGGGACAGAACGGCACCAGCGGAATGTCCGGTATCTCCTTCCGCTGGAAATGGCCGCACCCGGTGGTGTACAACCGCCTCGATTCGATCCGACTACCCGGCGGTCGAGATTTCCGAAGGGGCCATTCATGGGGGGAAACAACCCGGCAGCAGCGACAGTCGACCCGGCCACCGAGGCGAATTCGGCCACCGAGGACGAATACGCCGCCGCGACCGGGAAAAGGCCCAGCGGCGACCGCGCCGGCCTCATCGCAGGCATCGCCGTACTGGCCGCCTGCGCCGCCCTCGTCCTCTACGGACTCCTCCACACCGGCAGCGATGACGCCAGCACGGCACACCACCACACCCCCACCGCCCCCGTCACCTACGAAGTGACCGGCGCCGGCACCGCCGACCTCACCTACCAGGCCCGCAGCACATCAGGCCGGGCCACCGTCGTCCACGCCGCCCACCTGCCCTGGCACACCACAGTCGACATCCCACTCGGCGAAAAACCCTCCATCAGCATCGTCCTCGGCCACAACGGCGGCCAGGCACACTGCAGCCTCGCCATCCACGACAAACACGCCCAAAGCGCCACCGCCACCGGCCCCTACGGCCGCGCCACCTGCACCGCCACCCTGCCCAAGTCGTCACCGAGCCGGTAGCCCGCGGACGATCAGAGGACGGGGTGATGCCCGGCCCGAAACCCGTTGGCGCACCAGGGCCTTCGACCCCGCCGATTGGCGCAGGCGACGAGGACGCCGGCCAGGCCCAGCGACTGGAGTGACCGAAGGTATGTGGTCTCATTCGTCTCTGCTTCCACCTCCGCTTGGGCGATAGCCATGGCCCGGTGAAGGTAAAGGGCGACCTCGCAGAGCAGGTGCCTCCAGTCGACATGCAGTGGACACAGCTGCCCCAACGCCGTAGGGCGACTGGGCAACAGGACGCCTGTCGCGTCCAGGGCCGGATCTCAGGGGTGGCCTGCGAAACGCTCCAGCTTGGGACCAGCGACCGCTACCCTTGGCAATCAACCGATTACGCAAACTATAGGGGCGGCATGACGACCGAGGGATCCGGGGGCGAGATGTTCGCGCCACTCAGGCATCTGCGGATCGGCTGGCGATTCTTCGGCTCCGAGCTGAAGCGGTACCGCGAGGCGGCCGGCCTGACACAGCAGGAGCTCGGAGACGTCGTGTTCGTCTCCGGTTCGTACGTCGGCCAGTTCGAGCAGGCCATCCGCAGACCGCAACTGGACATCGCACAGCGGATGGACACGGCGCTGGACACGGGCGGCCTGCTGGCCCGCATGTGCGCGGAACTGGTCAACGGCTCACCATACGACGCGTACTTCGCGCCGGTGGCGGAGCTGGAGCCACAGGCTTTGACCATCTGTGAATACGCGCCCACGTACGTACCGGGCCTGCTCCAGACGCCCGAGTACACAAGGGCCACCATGGCACCCCGCGCGGCCTTGAAGACGACCCCCGACGTAGACGTCGTTCTTGCCACGCGCGCGGAGCGTGCGAAGTTGCTGGACACGTCCGAAGATCCGACACTGTGGGTGATTCTGCACGAGGTGCTTCTCCGCATCGCGGTCGGCGGACCGGCGGTCATGGCGGCTCAGTTGAACCACATCGTCCAACGCGTCAGTGAACACCGACTCATCGTCCAAGTACTTCCGTTCTCCGCCGGGGCAGCAGCAGCCGTGGGCGGGATGTTCCAGCTTATGACGTTCGCGGACGCGCCACCGGTTGTCTACTGCGAGGCTGCTCACACCGGAATTCTGGTGGACGAACCGTCCCGCGTAGGGCGTTACCAGCAGACGTATGATCTGCTCCGGGCCGCCGCCCTTTCGCCGGAGGCGTCCCTGGATCTGATCGAGTCGGCAGCGAGGACACTGACACCGTGATAATCCCACTGAGCACTACTCACTGGCGGAAGTCGTCGTACAGCAACCCGGATGGCAACAGCTGCGTCGAGGTCGCGGACGGCTTCGGCGGTGTCCTGCCCGTCCGGGACAGCAAGGCACCCGAAGGGCCCGTCCTCGTGTTTCCCGCCGCCGCTTGGAGCGCGTTCCTGACCGGGGTCAGGGCAGCACGCCGCTAGCCCGAGTCCGGCGGCGGGCCGCCGCGATCCCCCGCACCCAGTGCCCAGAGATCAGCGGAACCCACATCAGATGAGTTGCCAGTGGCCCTCGGAGACGACCTCGACGACTCCGTCGGCGACCTTGACGGCGGTCTCGTCATCGATGGCGTAGGCCGGGTTCGGCAAAGCGGCCGCCCAGCGTTCGGCTTCGGCCATGGTGTTCTCCGGCAGGTCCGGGTGGTCCAGGTGCGGGAAGAGGGAGAAGTCGACGAGGCCCAGGGTCTCGTCACCTCCGGCGGGCGGCTTCCATTCGACGAAGTCGTCCCCGATGCGGGGCGTCATCACCATGCTGCCCGCGCTCATCCCGACCCATACCTTCTCGTGCAGGGAGGGGAGCAGCTCCGCCAGGCCGGACCGGCGCATCCAGTGGCACAGGTAGAGCGCGTCCCCGCCGCCCGCGAGCAGGACGTCGGCCTGCCGGACCCACGGCCGCCAGCGCTCCGCACCGATGCCGGGCAGGGCGGTGAGCTCCAGGACCCCCATGGATCTCCAGCCGAGCCCGCACATCGGGGCGGCGGACCGTCCGGTGATGAAGCGCCAGGCTCCGGCCGGGCCCACCATGGGGTGCCCGTAGCCGGCGGTGGGGATGCACAGGGCGTCGGCCTCCTCGACGGGCTTGCCCAGGAGGTCGACCAGGGCCCGCCGGATGCTGGGATTCTTCACTCCGGCGGACGTGAGGAGCAGTTTCACGATGCCTCCAGCGCGGGGACGAGCTCCCCGCGAAGCGGGTAGCCAGGGGTGGCCCGGGTCGTTCGCAGTGTGGCACGTGGGACTGACAACGCCAGGGCGGCGGATCTGCCGCGGCGCGGGTCCCGCGACAGCACCGGACACCCGGGGCGCGTACGGGCCGGGATGGCGGCCCGTCTGCCCGGCGGCCGGGCACCCCGACACGCGTCGGTGCCGCCGCCGCGTTACGCGCCCGGCCGTCGGAAAGGCAGTATGGGCACTCAGGGGACACGCCTAGGGCGGCCTGCGCACCGCGCCGGCACCGGAGCATATGGCCTGACCAGCGAGGATAGGTGGAAATGGATAAGCAGCAGGAATTCGTGCTCCGCACGCTCGAGGAGCGCGACATCCGCTTCGTGCGTCTGTGGTTCACCGATGTGCTCGGCTTCCTGAAGTCGGTGGCGGTGGCTCC
Organism: Streptomyces montanisoli; assembly: GCF_017813245.1. Lineage (GTDB taxonomy): Bacteria > Actinomycetota > Actinomycetes > Streptomycetales > Streptomycetaceae > Streptomyces > Streptomyces montanisoli. The sequence continues at coordinate 3,000 of NZ_JAGIQL010000081.1, read as the reverse complement.
GGCCGAGCTTGAGCAGGCGTTCGACGAGGGCATCGGCTTCGACGGTTCGGCGATCGAGGGCTTCGCGCGGGTCTACGAGTCCGACATGATCGCGAAGCCGGACCCCGGCACGTTCCAGATCCTGCCGTGGCGGGCCGAGGCGCCCGGCAGCGCCCGGATGTTCTGCGACATCCTCATGCCCGACGGCTCGCCGTCCTTCGCGGACCCCCGCTTCGTGCTGAAGCGGATGCTGGCGAAGACGTCCGACCTTGGCTTCACCTTCTACACGCACCCCGAGATCGAGTTCTACCTGCTGAAGGACAAGCCGCTGGACGGCTCGCGCCCCACCCCGGCCGACAACTCCGGCTACTTCGACCACACGCCGCAGGTCGTGGGCATGGACTTCCGCCGTACGGCGATCACGATGCTGGAGTCGATGGGCATCTCGGTGGAGTTCAGCCACCACGAGGGCGCCCCCGGCCAGCAGGAGATCGACCTTCGGTACGCGGACGCGCTGTCGACGGCGGACAACATCATGACGTTCCGCCTGGTGATGAAGCAGGTGGCGCTGGAGCAGGGCGTGCACGCGACGTTCATGCCCAAGCCGTTCTCCGAGCACCCCGGCTCCGGCATGCACTCGCACCTCTCGCTGTTCGAGGGCGACCGCAACGCGTTCTACGAGTCGGGCGCCGAGTACCAGCTGTCGAAGGTGGGCCGGTCCTTCATCGCGGGGCTGCTCACGCACGCGGCGGAGATCTCCGCCGTCACCAACCAGTGGGTCAACTCGTACAAGCGCATCTGGGGCGGGTCGAGCCGCAGCGCGGGCGCGGGCGGCGAGGCCCCCTCGTACATCTGCTGGGGGCACAACAACCGCTCGGCGCTGATCCGCGTGCCGATGTACAAGCCGGGCAAGACGGGCTCCGCGCGGGTGGAGGTGCGCTCGATCGACTCGGGCGCGAACCCGTATCTGACGTACGCGGTGCTGCTCGCGGCGGGCCTCAAGGGGGTCGAGGAGGGCTACGAGCTGCCGGCGGGCGCCGACGACGACGTGTGGGCTCTGTCGGACGGCGAGCGGCGAGCGATGGGCATCGAGCCCCTGCCGCAGAACCTCGGCGAGGCGATCACGCTGATGGAGCGGAGCGAGCTGGTGGCGGAGACGCTCGGCGAGCACGTCTTCGAGTTCTTCCTGCGCAACAAGAAACAGGAGTGGGAGGAGTACCGCTCGCAGGTCACGGTCTACGAGCTGCGCACGAACCTGCCGGTGCTGTAGGGGGCCGGTGAACCGCACGCGCCGGTGAACCGCACGCGCCGGTGAACCGTCCGCGCGGGTGAACCGTCCACGCGGGTGAACCGCACGCGCGTGCCCCGCGTCATGGCTTGCGACGGCCATCCATCGCACGGGGGAACAGACCATGACCGGCAAGGGCGTTGACCAGGGCGACGAGCGGGGTTACGGGGCAGCGCCCTGGTGGGCGGAGCTCGGGACGGTCGGCTCCGCCGCGCTGATCGTCTTCGGTGCCCTGGTGGCGGTATGGGTCTTCTTCCGGCTGCCGGGCACGCCGGAGAACCTGGCGCAGGGCTACTACCAGGCCGCCAAGGTCGCCGCCATCGGGCTGGTGATGGCGGGAAGCGCCCTGCTGGGACGCAGGCGCGCCCGGAACGCGGCTGCCGAGGAGACGAACGAGCGGGAAGAACGCGCATGACGCGGCCGTCCGTCGTGTAGACAACAGGACTATGAGCAGCCAGAACAGGAAGAGTGACAGCGGTGCGGTCCCGGCGGACGGGGCCGGGGCGGACGGGGCGTCGAGCGCGCCCGGCGCGCCGGAATCGGAAGAGATCGAGGAGGCCGTGGCCGGCGCTGAGCCCGGCACCCGGCCGGCGACGCTGCCCGGCGGGCGGCCGGTCACCGTCGTCACCGGGGGCGGCAGGGGCATAGGGGCAGCGATCTGCGCGCGGCTCGCGGCCGACGGGCACGACATCGCCCTGGCGTACGTGAACGACGCGGACGCCGCCGAGCGCACGGCGCGTGCCGTGCGGGAGGCGGGGGCGCGGTGCGTGACGGTGCGCGTGGACGTCTCGCGCGAGGGCGACGTGGACCTGCTCTTCGACACGGCGGCGGCCGAACTCGGCCCGGTCACGGGCCTGGTGAACAACGCGGCGGTGACGGGCCCGCTCGGGCGGCTGGCGGACGCGCCGACGGACGCGCTGCGCCGGGTGGTGGACGTGAACCTCGTGGGCACGCTGCTGTGTTCGCGGCGGGCCGTACGGGACATGACGGCCCCGAGCGGCGACGCGCGGGGCGGGGCGATCGTCAACGTCTCGTCGGCGGCGGCGACTTTGGGCAGCCCGGGCGAGTACGTGCACTACGCGGCGACGAAGGCGGCGGTGGACGCGCTGGCGGTCGGCCTGTCGAAGGAGCTGGGCCCGGACGGCATCCGCGTCAACGCGGTGGCACCCGGGCTGGTGGACACGGACATGCACGCGGCGATGGGCGACCCGGACCGCCCGGCCAGGATGGCACCGGGCATCCCGCTGCGGCGCGCGGGCGAACCGGAGGAGATCGCGGCGGCGGTGGCCTGGCTCCTCTCGCCGGACGCGAGCTACGTGTCGGGCACGGTACTGAGAGCGGCGGGCGGCCGCTGACGCGCCCGCCGGACGCGTGCGCGCCGCGCGGGCGCGTCAGCGGCCTGGCCGCCCGACCGTGCGGGAGACCGGTCCTGGCCCGTCCACGTCCGACCGGCCGGGTGGCCGACCGGACTGCCGGAACCTCGGTCGACCGGCGGTTCGCGGAACGGAGACGGTGCTCGACGGCCGGTCGCCGCCCGCAAGGCCGTGAGCGTGGCCCCGGCCGGCTCCCGCATGAGCCGGGTCGGGCCGGGCCGGTAGCCGGCGCGGGCCGGCGACTCGCGGCGCGGCAGGCCCCGACCGGGCCGGTCGCCGGCGCGGTCCGCCGTGCCCTGTACGGGCCCGGTGACGGCGGCGGTACGCCGCCTGCGCCGTGGGGCGGACAGCGGCCGGGCC